>JAQBBQ010000196.1:0-7980 GCA_032125995.1 Betaproteobacteria bacterium
CTTGCCGCCGAAGACCTTGTCGCTGCCGGCGCCGCCGTCTAGAACGTCGTTGCCCTTGCCGCCATCCAGCCAGTCGTTACCGTCGCCACCTAAGAGCTCGTCATTGCCCTTGCCGCCGTAGAGTTTGTCCTTGCCGGCGCCGCCGTCTAGAAGATCGTTGCCCTTGCCACCAAACAGCCAGTCATTTCCGCCGTTGCCGAACAGCGCATCGTCGCCCTTGAGGCCGAGGATGAAGTCGTTCTTTTCGGAGCCATTGAGGCTGTCGTCACCCTTGTCGTCACCCCGCGTGCCGAGCACAACGCCGTGCTTGCCATGGTGGCCGCCGAAATGGTGGTGCTCGTGGCGCCCATGATGGTGATGCCCATGATGGTGGTGATCGTGGTGCCCATGATGGTCGTCCTCATGGCGCCCATGCCCCTTGCCGCCCGAATTACTGCCGTGCTTTTTGCTCATGCGCTCCTCTTGTCCCAACGAATCGTTGGCGCTTATTCAACGACAACGAGCGTAGTTTTCGACTCTGGTGAAGTCAAGAGACGAGGCGTGGAGCGATAGTGGCGTCAGGGTGATTTGTTACCTCTCGTACCGTGTCCTATTTCCTGCTTTTTACAGTTGGAAACTATTCGATCACGCTAATCGACCGTTCGTCGCGCTTTTTCGACCGTTCGCGTTCGTCATCGTCCCCAATGATTCATTGGTTAACGTTTGTCATTTCCCACGCGAAGAGCCGCTCAAACACCGCATCGCGAATTTCGCGTCGCGACAGCACCAGGTCGTGCACGCCGCCGGGGAACGCGGCGAGTGTTACCTGCGGCCCGAGTCCGGGGGCCCAGCGTGTCATGTGGCGCCAGTCGAGAATGATGTCGGCCGCGTCCGAATGCATGACGAGAACGGGGCAATCGATCGACAGACCAGCCCGGATGCGGGCCTGCGCCCTGCGGATCGCGCGCACCCAGCCGTAATAAATGGGAAAGCCGTCGCGTGGTTTGAGCAACAGGTCGAAGTCCCACTCGCCGCCCCAGTTGCGGTGCAGGCCCTCGACGTACTCGGGTCGGGTGCTTTTGTCGTCTTTGCCGAACGGCAGAATCCTACCAAGCGCGGCGGCAACGGTCACCAGCCAGCGGCGCCCGGGCGGCGCGTTAAATTCGAAGAATGGACTGGTCAGCCACAGCGCACGAAGCTGACCGCGCCGCGCACCTTCGTGCGTATACAGGGCGCAGACCAAACCGCCGGTCGAATGCCCGGCGAGCAGCACCGGCGCGTCAATTTCGCCGAGCGCCCAGTCGATGTCGGCGTAGTACTCGCTGACGTCCTTGCAGAAGCTGGGATGCTGGTGCGCGCGCAGCGAGCGGCCATGCTTGCGGCAATCGAGCGCGTAGAAGGCGTAGCCCGCGGCCGCAAAGTGCTCGGCCATGTGGCGTTGGAAAAAGTAGTCGATGAAACCGTGCACGTAGAGCACGGCGCCGCGCGCAGCCGTACGTCCCGCCGGCACCGGCAGGCGAACCAGCGTCGCGACGACCTCGCCGTCGTAGTCATCGGCGAATCGTTGCTCGAGGGCTTCGAAGCCCTCGAGCAGGCGATCGGATTGCCAGGCGCTCAATCGAGGCGCTTCACGAAGGCAAGGCGATCGCTCGGGCCGAAACCGGCGCGGTAGAAAAATTCGAGCAGATCGAGGTTTTCCTTGGCGAGTACGGTTTCGACCCGCTCGATACGCAGCGCGCCCAGATTGACGAAGAGTTGCGAGACGAGCGCGCGTCCGATGCCGCGGCGTGCGAAGCCCGGATCCACGCCGATGGTGTCGATGATCGCGACCGGCTCGGTACGGCCGAAGTCGCCATAGTCCGCGCTCGCCATGAGATAGCCGGCGATGCTGTCCTCGATCCGTGCCACGAGCGAGATGCGGATGCCCGAGTCGGCGAGCGCCTCGTCGAGCTTGTGCTTCATGTAGGCGCTGCGGTCGCGGCCGGTGAGCCGCCGGTCAATTCGCACCACCGCGTCGAGGTCCTCGTCCGAGAGCGAGTGCACGTCGGCCAGGTCGCGCGCGAGCGCCTCGAAGTCGTTCGCCGCCGGCATGCTGTAGTCATTCTGGTCCGACGGGCGCTCGTGTGCCTCGACGATCGCCGGGTCCTCGTCTGACGATCCGAGCGTCGAATCGCTGACGCGGCAGTCGATCACATGATTCGAGCCGAGCGACCAGCCGGCGTGGTCGAGAAAGAGGAGCATGCGGTGGTCGTGCCACGAGGCGCCGGTGCGCAGCTCGCGAATGCCGTGCCCGCGGGCGTCGGCTTCGAGCGCCTCGCACAATGCGAGTCCGTCGCCGTGGCCCTGCGCCTCTGGCGCGACGCCGATCACCTCGAGGCGGAGCGCGCGCTCGGCGCGGCCGAACTCGCCCTCGAGCACCTTGCCGAGCACGTAACCGGTGAAGCGGCCGCCTTCCTCGACCGCAAACTGGGCGTGCAACCCAGGCTCGCGTTTCGCCGCGGCGAGGCGCCGCTCGTAGTAGGCGCGCCGCGTGCGCCCGTTCAGCGCCGCGTCGATGGCGACGACCGCGTCGAGGTCGGCCGCGGCGAGCGGTCGGGTGGTGGGTCCGCGCGTCTTCGCGCTGGCGGTTTTTCTCGCGTTCATGCGTCCTCCGGAACGTTCCAATCGATCAGTTCATGCTGTATTCGGTGATGAGCTCGCGGTCGGTTTCCTCGTCGATCAGATCTTCGAGTGCGGGCAGCAGGGACATTTCCTCTTTCTGCACGTGCGACACGAGACGTTCCACGAGCTCGAGCGCCACGATCTTGAGGGTGCGCCAGCCGGCGTCGTCGAGTTCGCCGCGTGCACCGCGTGCCTGCAGCGCCCCGAACTGCTCTGCCGCTTCGCGGATGACGCCGTGCTCCTCGGCGAGCAGTTGCGCGATATCGCCCTCGCCGCTCGCTTCGAGCCGGGGGAAGAGCTGCGCCTCCTCGAAGGCGAAGTGCAGCGACACTTCCTGCGTGAGCATGGCGGCGCACTCGCGCAGACGCGAGGCGATTTCGTCGCCCTCGGCCGGTGGCCATTGCGTGCCGCGCGCCGTAAGCAGTTGCTCGAGCCGGCTCCACTGCGTGAGCGTGGCCGTGTGCTCCTCGTGCAGCCGGCGCGTGATGTTGAGGTTGAACTCCATGAGAAAAGGTTCCAGGAACCTTTACAGCTGGGCGCCCGCGCTGGCGGCGGTCGATTGCAGGCGGGCGGCACGCAGGCGCATCAGGGTGCCGGCGAAGAACAGGCTGAACGCGACGGCGCCCGCGAGGCCGGTGGCGGCGGCGAGGCGCGCGAGCCAGCCGGCCTGCGTCGCGATCGAAACGAGCAACCCCGCGAGTGCCACGAGATGTAGCACCCGATGCACGGCGAGCGATCCACCCGGCTCGAGCGACGAGATCAGCGGCATGCCCCGCGCGCCGCCGCCGGCGTGGGCCGAGGCGAGAAAGGGCACGATGCGCTGGAGCACGGCGAGCAGAAAGCTGAGCAGCCAGCCCCCCACGAGGAGTACGCCGAACGCGGCGAGCGCGCCGTCTGCGCGCCAGCCGAGCGCGATCGGCAGCGCGAGCGCGAGGCTTGCAATCAGGCAGCCCCAGGCGACGCGCACGAGCAGGAAAGCGGGGCCGAGCGGTGGGCGTAGTCGTTGCGCGAGCGCGCGCTCCATCGTGACGACGTGTGCGATCGCCGCAGCAAGCCCCAGTCCGGTGGCAGCCGCGAGCACGGCGGCTTCGCCGACGAACAGGCGGTCGAGCGCCGCGCCGGCGATTGCGGCGATCGCGAGCGCGAGCGTCCATTTCGCTGCGCGCGGCGCGGGCGCGGGGGACAGCGCGAACATCGGCAGCAGGAATTGCGACAGGCCGATCGCGAGCAGGCCCATGAATCCGTAGGTCGCGAGCAGCAGGTGTGCGCTCGCGAACGCACGTTGATCGAGCGCGACGCCGTGCTCATAGCGGGCGACGAGTGCGAGGCCGGTCACAGCGAGCAACACGAGCGCGCCGAGCGCGGCCCAGCCGTGCAGCACGACGACGCGCATGCCGCGTGCGCGGCGCAGGTTCTCGGCGAGCAGCCAGCCGTAGAGCGCGAGCGCGGCAATCACGAGCAGGGCACCCGGCCCCATCCAGCGCGGCGCGTGGAAACCGGCGCCCGCGGCGAACAGCGCGACGCCGGGCGTCAGCAGCCACCAGATTAGTTTCGCCGCGCCTACCGAGCGTATCGGCTGGCGCGTCGCGACCGGGAGCAGCTGCAGCGTTGCGCCGATCGCGGTCATCACCAGCACGCCGAGCGTGGTGAGATGGAGCGCGGCAAATACCGGCCCGAGCCCGCCCGAGAACGTCGTCAGCTCGTCTGCCGAGGCGACGAGCACTGCCCAGGCGACGATGTGGAACAAGACTGCGGCGCCGAAGTAGCGAAACGGCACCGAGAGCGGAAGCAGGCGGCTGCGCGCGGCGCCGGCGAGAGCTGGAATCACGCCATGTCCCTGCGGCTCAGCCGGTCTTCGGCCGCTCGTCGCGCACGCGCACCGCCTTGCCCTGCGAGCGCGGCACTTCCCCGGGGCGCTTGACGACCACGCGGGTCGTGATGCCGATCATCGACTTGATCTGGTGTCGCACCTGCTCGCCGATCGGCGCGTAGGCACTGGGCGACGCGCTGACCGACGGTGCCGCTTCGACCTCGACTGTCAGCGCATCCTGTGCGCCGCGGCGCTCGACGACGAGCTGGTAGTACGGCGCGATGTTGGGCAGGCCAACGAGGATCGATTCAATCTGCGAGGGATAGACGTTCACGCCGCGGATGATCAGCATGTCGTCGCTGCGTCCGGTCACCCGCCGGATGCGCGCATGGCTGCGGCCGCAGGCGCAGCGCCTTCGATCGATTGCCGTGATGTCGCGCGTGCGGTAGCGGATCATCGGCAGCGCTTCCTTCGTGAGCGTGGTGATCACGAGTTCGCCCGCCTGCCCGTCGGGGACCGGCGCGCCAGTCTCGGGATCAACGATCTCGAACAGGAAGTGGTCCTCCCAGCCGTGCAGGCCGTCCTGCGCCTCGCACTCGACCGCGACCCCCGGTCCGATGATTTCCGACAGCCCGTAGGTGTCGTAGGCACGCACCCCGAGACGCACTTGGATTTCGCGCCGCATCGCCTCGCTCCAGGGCTCGGCGCCGCACATGGCGATTTCCAGCTTGCTCTTGCGTAGGTCGAATCCGTCGCGCTCGGCGACTTCAGCGATGTTGAGCGCGTACGAAGGCGTGGCGCAGAGAATGCGTGCGCCCAGGTCCCGCAGCAGCACGACCTGACGCTCGGTCATGCCACCCGAGATCGGCACCACGGTCGCACCGAGCCGTTCGATGCCGTAGTGAAAGCCGAGCCCGCCGGTGAACAGGCCATAGCCAAGCGCGTTGTGGACAAGATCACCGGGACGCACGCCGCCGCAGGCCAGCGTGCGCGCCATCAGCCGCGTCCACAGGTCGAGGTCCTTGCGGGTGTAGCCGACCACCGTCGGCTTGCCGGTCGTGCCCGAGGAGGCATGCACGCGCAGGAGTTCCTCGCGCGGCCGCGCAAAGAGCCCGAAGGGATAGTGATCGCGCAAATCCGTCTTCACCGTGAACGGCAGGCGGGCCACGTCCTCCAGCGTCCGGATATCCTCGGGCTTTACGCGCGCGGCCTTCATGCGCTGTCGGTGTAGCGCCACGTGGCCCACGGCATTCTTCAGCGACGCGCGTAGCCGCCGCAGCTGGAGTTTGACCAGCGCCTCGCGCGGCAGGGTCTCGGCCGCGCGCTCAAAAAAGAAACGCGCGCCCCGCCTTGCCGGCGCGCGGTGATGCAGCTTGGCGAAGCGGGACTGAAGCACGGGCGTCATCGAACGGTTCCTTCAGCGGGCGTGCGCATCAGCGGCGTCGATTCCGGTACGCGCGGCGTCTCAATCGACCGCGATCACCCAAGTAATTAGCGGCTGCCGCGAGTCGGCAGCTGCGGCAGCGCGAATCCCTGGTTATAGGCGGCACGCGTCACCAGTACGAACTTCAGGTACCAGCCGGTCGCGAGCGCCAGGAGCCCTGCGATCACGCCCGCGATCGCCGCGACATCGGAGATTGCGATACCCGCGATCGCGAGAACGAGTGGTGCGATCGTGCCGAGCTGAATCAGCATCCGTCCGGAGGGGTCGAGGATGTCGAGCGCCCGGCGCGACGCGCCGTTCGCAAGCCGCGCGCGATAACGCGACCAGGCGATCGCGCGCGCGACGACCGCGAGCGCGAAGAAGGCGAGCCCCGCACGATGCGATCCACCGGCCAAGGCGGCCCCTGCGAGGAAGGCGCCGGCACCTTCGGCGAGCCCAGTCGTGACGATGAACGCCGTCACCGTCGGTTCGCGCCAGGCGGGAATGCCCTTCGAGGCATGCAGAATGCGTCCCTGGCAGTAGACGAAGCCGAGCGCGACGAACGCCGCCGCGAAGCCAAGCGCCCGCGCGCCGAAGGCGAGCGCCGCGAGGCCGAACCCGAACAGCACCACCGCGACCATCGCCTCGCGCGTCATCCAAGACGTCTGCGGGTGGAAGAACACATTCACTGCGCGCAGCTTGCGCCCGATCTCGAGCCACACCGCCCCGAGCCCAAGGCCGATGCAGGCGAGTCCGACAAACACGAAGGCCTGCCAGGCAGGCGTCACCGCCGCCGACACCGCCCAGGCGACGAGCAGCCCCGCGCCCGTACCGCCGAGCATGAAATTCGCCGCTGCGCGCGCGTCCCAGTGCAGCTGCTGCCAGGGTTTCGGACCGTAGCTCACGACGCAGTCTCCGGTTTCTTGTCCCAGAGGTAGTAGAACCCGGGATCGGTGCCGAGCTCCTCGTGCATGCGGAAGAACTGGTTCTCGGCGAGCAGCTGCGAGATGTTGCTTTGCGGGTCGTGGACATCGCCGAAGTGCAGCGCCTTGGCGATACAGGAATTCACGCACGCCGGCGTCGCCTCCGGATCGATGCCCGGCGTCAAGCCTTGTTCCAATCCCGCGTCGACGCGGTCCGAGCAGAAGGTGCACTTCGTCGCGACGCCGTAGCGACCCGCGTCGAAGCGCGCCGCCTCGCTCTGGATCGGCCCGTCACCGTAGGCGAAGGTCGGCTCGTCGGTCTTGTAACGCGCCTGATAAGGGCAGGCGACCGCGCAGTAGGCACAGCCGATGCACAGGTCGTAGTCGATCGTGACGATGCCGTCCGGCCGTTGCTTGGTCGCCGTCGAGGGGCAGACATGCATGCACGGCGGATCGGCACAATGCATGCAGCCCACCGGCACGAACACGCGCTGCACCTCGGGAAACTCGCCGACCTCCATGTCGAGCACGCGCCGCCACTGCACCTCGGGCGGCGTCGCGTTGGTGTGCTTGCACGCCGCAGTGCAGGTCTGACAGCCGACACAGCGCCGCAGGTCCGCGACCATTGCCCAGCGCGTCATAGAACCGCCCGGGGGGTACGGGGGGCGCAGCGTGGCGTCGCAAGCCCCCCGTTCTGACCAATCTCCTGCATTTGCGCGGCTGCGCTTTTTGCAGCCGTGCAAATGCAGGAGACAAAAGCAGTCTCCGCCTTGCGGCGACCCCAGCCAATCGAGTCCACCGCCCTCACCCCACCTTCCTCAAACTCACCCGCACCAAATCCGCCCCCGACCCCGTCGCATCGGTGAGCGGCATCGACATCGGCACGAGATTGTTCATGCTCGGCATGCCGAAGTCCTTCGCATAGGGTGTCTTCCAGTGCGAGAACTGGCCAAGGAGTAGCAGCGTATCGGGACGAATGCCCTGGCGCAGCACCGCCTTCGCGCGCACGTTCGCCTTGAGCGTGGCGATCTCGACCATGTCGCCTTCGCCGATGCCGCGATCCTCGGCCGCGCGGGTGTTCAGAATCACCCCCTGGTGGCCGGCAATGTTGTCGGCGACTTCCTTGATCATCTGCATGCCGACGTTGCCGCCCCAGGCGTACTGCATGCTGCGCGAGGTGAGCA
>JAQBBQ010000197.1:0-10022 GCA_032125995.1 Betaproteobacteria bacterium
CCACCCAGTGATAGAAGCAGCGCCGCTTCACGGCGTCGTGGATTTCGCGCGTGCGGTTGGAGGTGACGATCACGATCGGCGGCTCTTCGGCACGGATCGTGCCGAGCTCCGGAATCGTGATCTGCCAGTCGGAGAGTACCTCGAGAAGATAGGCTTCGAACGGTTCGTCGGTGCGGTCGAGCTCGTCGATGAGTAGGACGGGCGGCGCGCCGATGCCCTCGAGCGCGCGTAGCAGCGGCCGGCGGACGAGGAAGCGCTCCGAAAAGATGTCCTGCGAAAGGCCCTCGCGCGACTTCACGCCTTCGGCCTCGGCCATGCGGATTTCGATCATCTGGCGCGAATAGTTCCACTCGTAAGCGGCCTGCGCGATGTCGAGCCCTTCGTAGCACTGCAGGCGCAGGAGATCGCGCTCGAGCACCTGCGCGATCACTTTCGCGATCTCAGTCTTGCCGACGCCGGCTTCGCCTTCGAGAAACAGCGGGCGCTGCATGGTGAGCGCGAGATAAAGCGCGGTCGCGAGACTGCGCTCGGCGACATAGTCGGCCTCGGCGAGCAGGGCCTGGGTTGCGTCGATGGAGGCGGGAAGCGATTTGGACATGAGACGGATCGATGCGGGAAACCTCAATTTTCGCAGAAAACGCATTGCCGCATTGATGCACGTCAGGCCACGCGCGTGCGCCGGTACGTTTGACAGCGCACGCGCAGGCGCATAGTCTGGCCAAGCCCAACGGCCGCGCGCGGGAGAGACCGGCTGAGCCGGCGCCGAAGGAGTACGCACCCCGCAAACTCTCAGGCAAAAGGACCCGCGCGGCAGGGCACTCTGGAGAGTAGGCGCGCGGCTTGCGAGAGACGCGGCGCCTCGCCGAAGGTACAAGCGTTGCGCCGAGATGCGAACGGCGCAGCGCCAATTTCTCAGGCAAACGGACAGAGGGGGTACGAGGGACCGGCGTCCCGCGTGCGCCCGTTGCGCCCGCGTGTCCCGGTCGTAGATATGATCGATATCGACCGAGGGCGCGCATCATGGAAATTCCCCAACCACTGAAGTACACCGCGTCGCACGAATGGATCGCCGCCGCGTCCGATGGAACGCTGACCGTCGGCATTACCGCGGTGGCCACCGACCAGCTCGGCGAGCTGGTGTACGTCGAGTTGCCCGAGGTCGGTAAGGTGCTGAACGCGGGAGACCCCTGCGCGGTCGTCGAATCCACCAAGGCGGCGTCCGATGTCTATGCCCCTGTCGCCGGCGAGATCATCGAGGTCAACAGCGCACTGAGTGAGCAGCCCGGTACGGTAAACGAAGGCCCCTACGACAAGGGCTGGCTGTTCCGCTTGAAACCCGCGGATGCGAATGCGCTGGACGCACTGGGCACACTGCTCGACGCGCCGGCCTATCGCGCGTTGGCCGGCGTTAAGGGGGAGTGACCATGCACAGCGCGCTCGAGCCACTGCTCGACAACGACGCCTACGCGGTGCGCCACCTGGGCAGCGACGCCGAGGACATCGGCGCGATGCTCGCCACGGTCGGTGCCGAATCGATGGCGTCATTCCTGCGGCAAACGGTGCCGGCGGATATCGTCGCCGAGGATGCGGCACAGGCGCTGGGCGACGCATTGAGCGAGTCGCGGGCCCTCGCCGAACTCGCCGCGCTGGCCGAACGCGACGCCCCCTGGCGCAGTTTCATCGGCATGGGCTACCACGGCTCGATCACACCGTCGGTCATCCAGCGCAACGTGCTCGAGAATCCGGGCTGGTATACGGCCTACACGCCCTATCAGGCGGAGATTTCGCAGGGGCGGCTCGAGGCGCTGCTTGCCTTCCAACAGGTGGTCATCGATCTCACTGGCTTGCCGGTCGCCAACGCATCCTTGCTCGACGAGGCGAGTGCGGCCGCCGAGGCGATGCGCCTCATCCGGCGCTCGACGAAGAACGCGTCGACCGCCTACTTCGTCGACGCCGCCTGCCATCCTCAGGTCATCGAGGTGATTCGCACCCATGCCAAGTGGATCGGCATCGAGATCATGGTGGGCGAGGCCGAAACGCAGCTCGAACCCGCCGCGGTGTTCGGCGCGCATCTGCAGGTTCCCGATACGGTCGGGCGGATCCGCGATTTCGCGCCGCTCATCGAGCGTTTGCACGCGGCGGGCGCGCTGGCCTCGCTCGGCACCGATCTGCTTGCGCTCATGCTGCTTCGCTCGCCCGCTGCGCTCGGCGCCGACGTCGCGATCGGATCGGCGCAGCGCTTCGGCGTGCCGATGGGCTTTGGTGGGCCGCATGCGGGATTCATGGCGACGCGCGACGCGTTCAAGCGCGCGATGCCGGGGCGCATCATCGGCGTGTCGACCGACGCGGCGGGGCGCACGGCCTACCGCATGGCGCTGCAGACGCGCGAGCAACACATCCGGCGCGAGAAGGCCACCAGCAACATCTGCACCGCGCAGGCGCTGCTCGCGAACATGGCCGCGTTCTACGCGATCTATCACGGACCCGGGGGACTCGAGCGCATCGCGCGCCGTGCGAACTTCATGGCGCGCCTGCTCGCGGCCTGTGTGCACGATGCGGCACCGCCCGCGCATCCGGCGTTCTTCGATACCGTGCTTGTACAACCCAAGCGCGCGCTTGCCGACGTGCGCCGAAGCGCCGAGGCGCACCGGCTCAATCTGCGCTATCTGGACGACGGACGCGTCGCGGTGAGTTTCGACGAAACGACGACGCTCGAGGACGTCGCCGACTGCATCGAGGCGCTGGGCGGTGCGCGCGCTGACCTGCGGGCCTTTGCGGCAACGCTCGGCGCGGCGGCGGATTCGATTCCCGCGCCGCTGCGCCGCGCTGATCCGGTGCTGACCCATCCGGTCTTCCACCGTTATCACACCGAGACCGAGATGATGCGCTACCTCAAGCGCCTCGAGAATCGCGACCTGTCGCTTACCCACAGCATGATTCCGCTCGGCTCCTGCACCATGAAGCTGAACGCGGCATCGGCCCTGGCACCGATCTCGTGGCCGCGGCTGGCGGCGTTGCATCCCTTCGCGCCGCCGGCGCAGGCGCAGGGGATGCTGGAGATGATCGGCCAGCTCGAACGCATGCTGCTCGCGATCACCGGATTCGCCCGCGTCTCATTCCAGCCCAATTCAGGCGCCCAGGGTGAATACAGCGGTCTGCTCAGCATCCGCAACTACCACGCCGCGCGCGGCGAGGGCGCGCGCGACGTCTGCCTCATCCCGGCGTCGGCGCACGGCACCAACCCGGCCTCTGCGGCGGCGATCGGCTTGCGCGTCGTGGTGGTGGCCTGCGACGCGCAGGGCAACATCGAAGTCGAGGACCTGCGGCGACACTGCGCGGCGCACGCCGACCGGCTCGCTGCGCTGATGATCACTTACCCGTCCACCCACGGCGTGTTCGAGGCGCGGGTAAAGGAACTCTGCACCATGGTTCACGCGGCCGGTGGCCAGGTCTACATGGACGGCGCGAACCTGAACGCGCTTGCCGGAATCGCGCGGCCGGCCGACATCGGTGCCGATGTCTGTCACATCAACCTGCATAAGACCTTCGCGATTCCGCACGGCGGCGGCGGGCCCGGGATGGGGCCGATTGCCGTCGCCGCGCATCTCGCCGCGCACCTCCCCGGGCATGTCGGATTGGATGACGCTGGATCGGCACGGGACAACGGCGCAGTCGCGGCGGCGCCCTACGGCAGCGCGCTGATCCTGGCGATTTCCTGGATGTACATCCGCATGCTCGGCGCATCCGGCATCCGCCGTGCGACCGAGCTCGCGATTCTCAATGCGAACTACGTCGCGACGCGGCTCGCGCCATATTTCCCCGTGCTGTACACGGGCGCGAACGGCCGCGTGGCGCACGAATGCATTCTCGATCTGCGCGCGCTGAAGGGGGAGATCGGGGTAAGCGCCGAAGACGTCGCCAAGCGCCTGATGGACTACGGCTTCCATGCGCCGACGCTGTCCTTTCCCGTGGTTGATACGCTGATGGTCGAACCGACCGAGAGCGAATCGAAGGCCGAGCTCGATCGCTTCTGCGAGGCGATGATCGCAATCCACGTCGAACTCGAAAACGTCCGCTCGGGGGTCTGGGATCGGACGGACAATCCGCTGAAGAACGCGCCGCATACGGCGGATGAGATTGCCGGCGCGTGGACGCACCCCTATTCGCGCGAGACCGCGGTCTATCCGCTTGCCTGGCTACGCGTCAGGAAGTACTGGCCGCCGGTGAAGCGTGTCGACAACATCGGCGGCGATCGCCACCTGGTGTGCACCTTTCCGCCGCTGGGGGCCTGGGCGTGACGGCCGTCGCGCGTACGCCACTGTACGATCTGCACCGAGCGCTGGGCGCGCGTTTTACCCCATTCGCCGGCTACGAGATGCCGCTGCAGTACGCCGACGGTCTGAAATCCGAGCACCGATGGACGCGCGAGAACGCCGGCCTGTTCGATGTCTCGCACATGGGCCAGTTGTGCGTGCGGGGCGAAGGGCGAGAAGCCGCGCTCGAGGCCGCGCTGCCGCTCGACTTTGATGCCTGGCCCGCCGGCCAGCAGCGCTATTCGTTGTTGCTGAATGACGCCGGCGGGATCGAAGACGATCTGATGGTGACGCGGTTCGAGGCCGAGGTGGCGATCGTGGTAAACGCTGCCTGCCGGGAAACGGATCTGGCGCAGCTACGCGCGCGCTGTCCCGCGCTGCAATTCGACTGGCGCAATGCCGCGCTGATTGCGCTGCAGGGTCCCGCGGCCGAAGGCGTGCTCGCGGCGTTGGCGCCGCGCAGCGCCGACCTGACGTTCATGCATGCGCAATGGATCAAGATCGCTGGGGCGACCTGCCTCGTTTCACGTTCGGGCTACACCGGCGAGGACGGCTATGAGATCTCGGTTCCGGTCGCGGCCGCTGAGCCTCTGGCTCGTGCGCTGCTCGAGAATCCGGCGGTCAAGCCGGTGGGCCTCGCTGCGCGCGACACCCTGCGGCTTGAGGCCGGACTGCATCTTTACGGACAGGACATGACTGCCGAGTCCACCGTGTGCACGGCAGGGCTCGCGTGGGCGATCGCGCGCGCGCGCCGCGAGGGCGCCGCGAATGCCGGTGGTTTTCCCGGCGCCGAAACCACGTTGCGCGAAGCGCGTGTGGGCACCGCGCGGCGCCTGGTTGGCCTGGTCGGGATCGAGCCGGTGCCGGTGCGCAGTGGTGCGCAGATCGTCGATACCGACGGCGCGCTGCGGGGTGTGGTGACCAGCGGCACGGTGTCGCCCACGCTCGGCAAGCCCATCATGCTCGCCAGTCTCGACACGGGGCTTGCTGACGACACCGCACTGTTTGCCGTCGTGCGCGCCAAGCGCCATCCGGTGGCGCGCGCTGCGCTGCCCTTCGTGCCCAAGCGCTACAAGCGCTAGGATCGCGCCGGGCCTCAGGCCTTTTGCGCGGTCAGTATCGTGAATCCTTCGCCGATGATCGAACGCCCGATCTCGCCCTGAAAGCCGGCGCCGCGCAGCAGTTGCTCCTGCTCTTCGCGCGTCGGCAGCACGTTGCCCCAGGTCAGTTCCTCAAACCCGGTCTGGATCGGGAACAGGAACGCGTTGTCGCGCGCCTCGGCCAGCGTGCTCGGGTAGGTTTCGTCGACGATCACCAGCCAGCCGCCTGCCTTGAGCGCACGCGCGCAGCCGTCGATCACCTGCTGGCGGATGCCCGGCGCAATCTCATGCAGTACCTCGATCATCACGACCGCGTCCGCCGTAGCGGGCTCGACCGCCTCGGCAACGTCGCCGGCGACGAGCGTGACGCGGTCACCCAGCCCGGCGCTTTCAATTGCCGCGCGCGCCGCTTTCATCCCCGTGGGGTCGATGTCGACGCCGACCACGCGCGCCTGGGCGAAGGCCTTGGCGATCTGCAGCACGTGCCGCCCGGTGCCGCAACCGACTTCGAGCACCGTACCGCCGCCGTCGAGGCGCGCCTTGAGGCCCGGGAGTTCGGGCAGGAGCTTGCGCGCGCTGAGCACCTGCAGCCCGAAGGTTCCCTCGGCGACGGCCTCGGCGAAGGCGTCGCTGCGGCCCTGGAACGGGACCGTCGCGCCGCTGCGAAAGGCCTCGAGACAGAAGCGGTGGTCCTCGGTCGCGAACTCGGTGCCCAGGCGCACATAGCCGCCGAGATAGCGTGGATGCCCGGGGCTCGCGAGCACGAGGTCGATGTGCGGCGCGAGGCGGTAGCGGCGACCCGCGCTGGCGTCCTCGCCCTCGAGCAGGCCGAAGGAATACGCGGTGGTGCACCAGGTCTCGACATAGGGTGTGTGCAGACCGAGTTGCACCGCGACCGCCTGCGGCGTCGCGTCCGGCCGCTCACGCAAGGCCTTGAACAGTCCCAGCTGCAGGCCGAGATCGATCAGGTGCATCGCGTTGAAGCCGCGGCGCCATTCGAAGACGCGGGCGATCTGGTCCTCGACAGTGACGTTGTCTTGCGTATGTGCTGTCATCTTCGTTTCCCTCCAGCGATTGCCTGCGACGCGTTCATAGGCTACGCGCAGTGCGAAAGCCGATGAACGGGTCGCGCCGCTCGGGTGCGTAGAAATTGCGGAAGCCCGGTCGCGCCAGACTTTCCGAGGTCACCCAGCTTCCTGCGCCGCGCACTTCGGCGAACGCGCCGTCGAACCAGGGCGCCGAATAGTCCGCATACGGGTCGGGCGAAAACCCCGCGTAGGGTGCGAAGGCATCGGCGGTCCATTCCCAGCAGCGCCCGACGGCGAACCCAATGTTGCCGCTCGCATGCACCCATTCCGCCGCGCGCGGCAGGCGGCGGCCGGTCGCGGCGGCATAGGCCTCGGCCTCCGGGCGGCTGACATGGATCACAGGCTCCTTCGGTGGCAGTGGAATCCAGCGATCGAAGCGTTGCAGGGCCCAGCCATCGCCGGCGCGGCGCCAGTGTTCCGGCGGCGCACCACCGTTGGCCACGAAGCGCGCGTATTCGGCGTTCGTCACCGGTTGGGCGTCAATCTCGAATGCGGCGACATCGACCGCGTGCGCCCACTTCTCATTGTCGAACACGAACCCGTTGTCCTGCGGGCTGCCCAGCACGGCGCGCGCAGTGTCGAAACGGATGGGCGTTGCACCATCGAGACGCGCGAGGTCGGGCGGTGTCGGCGGTCGCAGCCCGCGCTGCTGCCACATCATCCACCAGGCCTCGATGTGCATGTTCTCGTGATGCAGCGACAGCTCGCACAAGTACGCGAACGTGGCATCGAGACTGCCCTGCGCGAGCCTGCCCTTCACCGCGTCGAGCACCTCGCGCCCCCAGGCGCGGGTTTCGGATGGCGTCGGCAACCCGACCTGCCAGCGCGCGGTATGCGGAATGCGCGACGAGTTGTAGCGCCAGTCCGCCCAGTCCATGCGCGAGGCCGCGAGCGGCGCGGTCAGCGGAGATTCATCTGGCCGGCGACCGGGTTTCTGGCGCAGGCACCAGTGCTCCTGGAACCAGACGATATGGCCGTATTCCCAGAGCGGCGGATTGAGGGTTTCCGCGTACGGCCCGACCCAGTCGTCGGCCGCCAGGGTGTCGGCGAGCGCGTCGAGTCGGGTGCGCGTCGCTTCGAGCGCATCTGCGAGCGCATGAGCGGAGAGTGTGCTGGACAGGGTCGTCATGGCGCGGTCGAGCGGAGGATCGCATAAAAGCGGGGGAAAGCTTCCGAAGCCCTTTATCGTTGGTTAACCGTGGCTCGCCAAAACGCGGCACGGCAGGTTAGTGACGTCATGATTTCCCCACGTTTTCCGCAAATGCAAGACGTCCGTTTTCGATCAACAGCAGGCATTCCCGCCGGCCAAATCAGAGCCTCCGAACGTCCGCTTAGCGGGTCCGCTTTCAGGAAAAGTGAACGGGCGCTATCGACCCAAAGGAGACAGTCGAAATTCCCGTTAGCTGCCGTTCACCGGCGGCTCAGAAACCGAGGAAGGGAAGGGAGAAAAGGATGGAGAATCAATGGGGCAACCGCGCAGTGCCTCATGACCGGGCGCTGTTCCACATCCGTCCTACGCGGGTGAAGCTCTGGAGGTAGCGGGCGGCCCGCTGCCGCCAAATATTCGTACTGCACGGTGCTCGCAACCGGCGTGCTGACTGCCGTTCAAGGAGTCGGTTGCGTAGCGCCGCCGCGAACCCACAGCATGAGACAATGCCCAGCGAATCTCAACCGACCGATGGCGCCCTTACGATCGAAGTGAGTAAGCGGCGGCTATCTTTGCAGTGTGATCCTCGCGACAAGGGGCGGATCGCGCCCCTTGTCGCGGACCCTCGCAGACTTGCGGAACCGCGGACCGCCGCGTTGATAAACGGATTTGCGGGAATCAGAATCACCGCAATGAGCGCCGAAATTTCATCATATTCAAGTTGCTTCCGTAGGCGATGAATCTGGATCCCACGAAGAAGATTGCGCCGTTGGCGCTTCTCGAGGCGGCCCTGGAGAGCATTCTGGTTACCACGGCGGATCTCGAATTTCCCGGCCCGACCGTCGTCTATGTGAACCCGGCCTTCGAACGGATGACTGGCTGGTCGAAGGAAGTGATCCTCGGGCAATCGCCCCGTGTCCTGCAGGGACCGAGCACGGACCGATCGATTTTCAACGACCTCAGACCGAGGCTTAGTCGTGGCGAAACATGGGAAGGGCGGACCGTAAACTACCGCAAGGACGGGCGGGAGTTCGTCATGGAGTGGTCGATCGCACCGATCCGTGACGATCGTGGTGTCATCTACCAGTATGTTGCCGTGCAGCGTGACGTTACGGCACGGGTCGAGACCGAGCGTCAGCTCGAACGTGCGAGAGAGGCCGTGATCGACGGCTTGAGGAAGCGGGAGCTGATGCACGAGACGTTCGGCAAGTTCATTCCGAAGGCGATCATGAACCAGGTTATCGCCGACGCGGGGATGCTCGACCCTGATTTGCGGGAAGCGACAGTGTTTTTCTCCGATATCGCGGGCTTCACCACCTTGACCGAGCGTATGGATCCTCGGGCGATCATCCTCTTGCTCAACGAGTACTTCTCGCTCGTGACGGCACCGATCGAGAGCAAGGGCGGGGTCATCCACCAGTTTCAGGGTGACGCCATTCTGGCCACCTTCAATCTTCCTCTACAGAACTCTCGCCACGCCGCCAACGCGGTTGAGGCCGCGCTCGAGATTCAGGATACGCTTGGCGCTCATCGGTTCAGCAATGGCTTTACCTTGAACACGCGCATCGGAATCAATACCGGCACCATGGTCGCCGGCACCGTGGGCAGCTCAGGGCGTCTCGGGTATACGGTGCACGGCGATGCCGTCAACTTGGCTGCGCGCATCGAGCAAGAGAACAAGCGCTTTGGAACTCAGATTCTCATTGCCGAGGCCACGGCGCGGGAAATCGGCGAAGAGTTCCATTGTCGTCTCGTTGAGACGATTCCGGTGCGCGGTCGCCACAAGCCGGTTACCCTCTACACTGTCAAGTGGGCTCGCTCGGCCTCACGATTCCGCTGCCGATCCTGATGAGCGTGGACCGGGTGTTCGCGTGACTGCTATTGGCCTATTGTGTTGAAGAACTCGGTTCTGAGCGTGAGGGTTGTCGCCTCGAAGGCTGGCGGCGAGTGGTTTTCGGATTCGAGAGTTGGTTGCAGGGGTTATTTGCCCCATTTGTACTCTTAGGTAGGCACGAGATCTCCGATTGGTGCTCTCGGCACGAGCCACTTCGCCATTCGTCGTAGGTTTTGCGCAGTTGCCGCGAGCAGAAACTCATCCTGCGCACCGGTGCGACCGCGTAGGCGCAATCGGTCCAGCTTCAAGATGCGTTTGAGGTGCGCGAAGAGCATCTCGACCTTCTTTCGTTTCTTGCGTGAGGTGCGATAGCGCTCGGTGTTCGCGAGCGAGCGCGCGACATCGCGCGATTCCTCGTGAACGCTGCGCGGGATCTTGCGCGCCGGGGCGTTCGGGCAACACTTCGGTTTGAGCGGGCAGTCTTGGCAGTCGTAGAGGCTGGCTCGATACAGCACCGTGTTCTCAGCGGTGGCACGCCCC
>JAQBBQ010000198.1:0-24651 GCA_032125995.1 Betaproteobacteria bacterium
GGTAAGCCCGGTCTGCCGATGGACACATCGAAGGGCCGGATCCTCGCGATCGCCAATCAGAAAGGCGGAGTCGGTAAGACGACGACCGCCGTGAACCTTGCCGCGAGCCTCGCGATCGCGGAGCAGCGCGTGCTGCTCGTCGACCTCGATCCGCAGGGCAATGCCACGATGGGTAGCGGCATCGACAAGACCAAGACCACGCGCACCGTGTATCACGTGCTCCTTGGACTCGCGGATGCCGCGTCGGTGCGCACGCAATCCGAGCGTGGCGGCTTCGACCTGCTGCCGTCGAATCGCGAGCTCGCCGGCGCCGAAGTCGAGCTTGTCAATCTGCCCAATCGTGAGCGGCGGCTGAAAGATGCGCTCGCCACGCTCGCCGCACTCGCGGCAGGCGACGGCGACTACGCCTTCGTCATCATCGACTGCCCGCCTTCGCTTAGTCTTCTGACCGTCAACGCACTGACGGCAGCGCATCAGGTGATCATTCCGATGCAGTGCGAGTACTACGCGCTCGAAGGCTTGTCGGATCTGGTCGGCACGATCAAACGCGTGCGCCTGCATCTCAATCCGACGCTCGAAATCGCCGGGCTGCTGCGCACCATGTACGACCCACGCAGCACGCTCACGCAGCAAGTCTCGGAACAACTCGAGTCGCACTTCGGCAACAAGGTCTACCGCACGCTGGTGCCGCGCAACGTGCGCCTCGCCGAGGCGCCGAGCTACGGAATACCGGCCGTGGTCTGGGACGAGAGCTCGAAGGGCGCGCGGGCCTATGTCGCCTTCGCCGCGGAGTTCCTCGAGAGCGAACGCGGCACCGCGGCGGCCGAATCCGGAACCATGGAGGAACGCAGATGAGCAAGGCCAAGGGACTGGGGCGGGGGCTCGACGCCCTGCTCGGCGCCGATAGCCCGCCGAAAGATGCGCTCACCACGCTCGCGGTCGGGCAGATCCGCCCCGGGCGCTATCAGCCGCGTACCCGCATGGACCATACCGCGCTTGCCGAGTTGTCCGCTTCGATTAAATCGCAGGGCTTGATGCAGCCGCTGCTCGTGCGCCCTGTCGATCGCGAGCACTACGAGCTCATCGCGGGTGAGCGCCGCTGGCGCGCCGCGCAGATGGCGGGTCTCGCCGAGGTCCCGGTGCTGGTGCGCGAGGTGGCCGATGAATCCGCGCTTGCGATGTCGTTGATCGAAAACATCCAGCGCGAGGACCTCAATCCGATGGAGGAGGCGGCAGGGCTGCAGCGCCTCGTCGACGAGTTCAAGATGACGCACGAACAAGCGGCCAACGCCGTGGGCCGTTCGCGCAGCGCGACCACCAACCTGCTGCGCCTGCTGAAGCTGCCGAAGCCGGTTCAAGCGATGGTGATGGAAGGTGCGCTCGAGATGGGGCACGCGCGTGCGCTGCTCACGCTCGATGCCGCGCGCCAGATCGAGGCCGCCAACCGTATCGCAGCGCGCGGCCTGTCGGTACGCGAAGCCGAGGCGCTCGCCACGCGGCTCGCACGCGGCCCGACGACGCGCGGCCGCGCCAAGGTCGACCGTGATCTCGCGCGGCTCGAAGAGCAGACCTCCGAGCGCCTTGGAACGACGGTCGAGATCCGGCCTAGAAAGAAGGGTTCAGGCAAGCTGATCGTGCACTACGCAAGCCTCGACCACCTCGATCGCTTGCTGCGCAAGCTGCGTTAATCGGCCCGATGCGGTGGCCCGAAGAGAGAATTGTGCATCGCAGCACGTTGACCCAGACCACCCCCGCAGATATACTGCGCCGGCTTTGCTCGGGGCGGAGCTGAAGAACGCCATGCTTCGCAGACTGGGCAAGCCGATACGCACCGTCCTTTGGTGGCAGCTGTGGGCCACCGCCATCCTGACGCTGGCCGCGGGCCTGCTCGCAGGGATCGACGGGGCGCTTTCCGCGGCGCTCGGGGGCTTGGTGAGCGTGGTGGCGGGCGCAGTCTCGGGGCTGGTGGCCTCGAAGACGCGTGCGGACTCGGCAGGGGGGGTTGTGGTTGCGGCGTTGACGGCCGAGGGTGTGAAGATCGGCCTCATCGTGATCCTGCTGGGGCTCGTGCTGACGTTGTACAAGGGCGTTGTGGCCGTTGCCTTTTTCGGCGCCTTCGTCGTCACCGTCGTGATCTTCGCCATGGCGTTCTTTATTCGTGAGTTCTAGTGCACTAGCGCAAACCGCCATGGCAGCCGGCAACCTCACTCCCTCCAGCTACATCCAGCATCACCTTTCGTACTTCTCGAAGCCGATCGGCGACGGCGGCTTCTGGACGTTGCATCTGGATTCGCTGATGGTGTCGATCATGCTCGGCTTCGTCGGCATGGGCTTCATCTGGTGGATCGTGCGCGGCGCGACTGCCGGCGTGCCCAACAAACGCCAGGCCTTCGTCGAGATACTGATCGAATTCGTCGACGATCAGGTGAAGGGCATCTTCCACCACGGCGACCGCAACAAGTTCGTCGCGCCGGCCGCGCTCACCGTGTTCGTCTGGGTGCTGCTCATGAACGCGATGGATTTCCTGCCGGTCGACGTGATGGCGAAGGGCACGCATCTGATCTCGCCGCACGGTTTTCGCATCGTGCCGACGGCCGACGTCAACACCACCTTTGCACTGTCGCTTTCGGTGTGGCTGCTGATGATCTTCTTTGCGATTTCCGCCAAGGGATTCGGTGGATGGATCCGCGAACTGTTCTGCTCGCCATTCGGCTCGTATCCGCTGCTGTGGCCCGCGAATTTCCTCTTCAACATGATCGAGTACATCTCGAAGCCGCTGTCGCACTCACTGCGACTGTTCGGCAACATGTACGCGGGCGAGATCATTTTCCTGCTGCTATGGGTGTGGGCCGGAACCGGGCTGGTCGGTACGGGGTTCGCCGCCATCTTCGGCCTCGGCTGGGCGATCTTCCACATCCTGATCGTCGTGCTGCAGGCCTACATCTTCATGATGCTCACTGTCGTCTACATCGCGCTTGCGCACGAGCATCACTAAGCGAGTCTCCTCGATAATTTAATTGCGCTGAGAAAGGAAAGCACCAATGGAAAAACTGCAACTACTGGCGATGATTCAGGCCTACACCGCAATCGGCATCGGCCTGATGATCGGCGTCGGCGCCGCGGGCGCTTGCATCGGCGTGGGCGTGATGTGCAGCCGGTTTCTCGAAGCCGCTGCGCGCCAGCCCGAACTGACCAATTCTCTGCAGGCGAAGGTGTTCCTCCTGCTCGGCCTGATCGACGCCTCCTTCATCATCGGCGTCGGCCTGGCGATGATGTTCGCGTTTGCCAACCCGCTGCTCGCGGTCATCCCGAGCTGAGGCGGTGAATCGACAGACCCAGGTGAGCGATGACGTCCGGCGCGGTGCGCCGGAACCGCTCGAGGAGCCGTCATGAACCTCAATTTCAGCCTCATTGCGCAGGCGATCACCTTCGCGCTGTTCATCTGGTTCACGGTCAAGATCATCTGGCCGTACATGTTGCGTGCGATCGAGACCCGGCAAAAGACGATTGCCGACGGGCTGGCGGCGGCCGAGCGCGGCCACCGCGAACTCGAGGCGTCTTCGAAGCGCGCCGATGAGGCGATCGCGGAGGCGCGCGGGCGTGCCACCGAGATCCTCGCGCAGACCGAAAAGCGCGGGGTGCAGCTGATCGAAGAGGCCAAGGGCATGGCGAAGAACGAGGGTGACCGGGAAAAGCTTGCCGCAAAAGCGGAGATCGAACAGGAATTCGCGCGCGCGCGCGAACAGCTGCGCGACCAGGTCGCGGCACTCGCGGTTGCCGGTGCAGAGAAAATCCTGCAGCGCGAAGTCGACGCCAAGGCGCACGCGGATCTGCTCGAATCGATCCGGCGGCAGCTGTGACGATCGCCGCGCGACGCACAGCTGCGAAAACGCACCCAAGCAACTAACCATGGCCGAACCGCGCACAATCGCCCGACCGTACGCCGAAGCCGTCTTCAAGCTGGCCGACGGCGCCGGCAAGCTCGCCGAATGGTCGGCAACCCTCGCCATGCTTGAACAGGTCGCTGATCACGAGCGCGTGCGCGCGGCGATGGCCGACCCGAACCTGTCGAGCGCCAAGGTGGCCGGGCTGTTTATCTCGATCCTGGCGGGCAAGCTCTCGGGCGACGCCGAGAACTTCGTGCGCGTGATGGCGGAAAACCGCCGGCTCGAGCTGCTCGGCGACGTGCGCGCGCAGTACGAGGCGCTGAAGAATGCGCGCGAGGGCGTCATCGAAGCCGACGTGCAGTCCGCCTTCGAACTGACCGACGCGCAACTGGCCGAGCTCGTCTCGGCGCTCGAGAAGCGTACCGGCCGCAAGGTGAAGGCGCAGGTGCGGCTCGACAAGTCGCTAATCGGCGGCGTGCGCGTGGTTATGGGCGACAAAGTTATTGACGGATCCGCGCGCGCGCAGCTTGGCGCACTCGAATCTGCACTCAAAGCATAGGTAAGACTGGGAGCTGTCATGCAACTCAACCCGTCCGAGATTTCGGAACTCATTAAAAGCCGCATCCAGAACCTCGATGTCGGCGCAGAGATGCGCACGCAGGGCACGGTGGTGTCCGTGACCGACGGCATCTGCCGCATCCACGGTCTGTCCGACGCGATGCAGGGTGAGATGCTCGAGTTTCCGAAGGACACCTTCGGCCTGGCGCTCAATCTCGAGCGCGACTCGGTCGGTGCGGTGATTCTGGGGGCGTACGAGCACCTGACCGAAGGCGACATCGTCAAGACTACCGGCCGCATCCTATCGGTCCCGGTAGGCCCCGAGCTGCTCGGTCGCGTGGTGAACTCGCTCGGCCTGCCGATCGACGGCAAGGGACCAGTCAATGCCAAGGCGTCCGACGTCATCGAGAAGGTCGCGCCGGGCGTGATTTGGCGTAAGTCGGTGTCGCAGCCGGTGCAGACCGGCCTCAAGGCGATCGACGCGATGGTGCCGATCGGCCGCGGCCAGCGCGAGCTGATCATCGGTGACCGCCAGACCGGCAAGACCGCGGTGGCCGTCGACACGATCATCAACCAAAAGGGCAAGGATCTGTTCTGCGTGTACGTGGCGATCGGCCAGAAAGCCTCGACGATCGTCAACGTGGTGCGCAAGCTCGAGGAATACGGCGCGATGGAATACACCATCGTGGTTGCCGCCTCGGCCTCCGAATCGGCCGCGATGCAATACATCGCGCCCTACTCGGGCTGCACGATGGGCGAGTACTTCCGCGACCGCGGCCAGGACGCACTCATCATCTACGACGACCTTACGAAGCAGGCCTGGGCCTACCGCCAGGTCTCGCTCTTGTTGCGCCGTCCGCCGGGACGCGAGGCCTACCCGGGTGACGTGTTCTACCTGCACTCGCGGCTGCTCGAGCGTGCCGCGCGCGTGAACGAGGAGTACGTCGAGAACTTCACCCGGGGCGCGGTCAAGGGCAAGACGGGGTCGCTTACGGCGCTGCCGGTGATCGAAACCCAGGCCGGCGACGTCACGGCGTTCGTGCCAACCAACGTCATATCGATTACCGACGGGCAGATCTTCCTCGAGACCGATCTGTTCAACGCCGGCATCCGACCCGCGATCAACGCCGGCATCTCCGTATCGCGCGTCGGTGGCGCGGCGCAGACCAAGATCATGAAGCGGCGTGACACGGGCGGCGGCGTGCGGCTTGCGCTCGCGCAGTACCGCGAGCTGGCAGCGTTTGCGCAGTTCGCCTCCGATCTGGACGAATCGACTCGCAAGCAGCTCGAGCGCGGCCGCATGGTGACCGAGCTGATGAAGCAGGCCCAGTACAAGCCGCTCCAGGTCTGGGAGATGGCGGTGACGTTGTTTGCGGTGAACAACGGCTATTACGACGACATCGACGTCAAGAAGGCACTCGCGGCGGAGAAATCGATGCGCGACTTCGTCAAGGAGACGTACGCCGATTTGGTCGGGCGCATGGAAGCCAACAACGACCTCTCGGACGAGGACGCGGCCGCGCTCAAGGCGGCCATTGAGGACTGGAAGAAAAACGGCACTTTCTAAACGCGCTCGCGCGCGCCAGAGAAAAGAGAATGGCGGGTACCAAAGAAATTCGAATGAAGATCCGGAGTGTGCAGAACACCCGGAAAATCACCAAGGCGATGGAGATGGTCGCCGCGGCGAAGATGCGCAAGGCGCAGGAGCGCATGCGCATGGCGCGCCCCTACGGCGAGAAGATTCGCAACATCGCCGCACATATCAGCCACGCGAATCCGGAATACCGCCACCCATTCCTGGTTAACCGTGATTCGGTAAAGCGCGTCGGACTGATCGTGGTGACGACCGACAAGGGACTGTGCGGCGCGCTCAACACGAACCTGCTGCGTGCGGTGCTCACGCAGTACAAGGAATGGCAGGCGCAGGGTGAAGAAATCGAGGTGTCCTGCATCGGCAACAAGGGCCTCGGCTTCATGCAGCGCCTGGGCGCCAACATCGTGTCGCAGGTCGTGCAAATCGGCGACCAGCCGAACATTGAGCGTCTGATCGGCGCGGTCAAGGTGATGCTCGACGGCTACCAGGAGGACCGCTTCGACCGCTTGTTGATCGCCTACAACCGCTTCTTCAACACGATGAAGCAGGAACCTGCAATCGAGCAGCTGATACCGCTGACTGGCGACCGGCTCGGTGCGCCCGAGGGCACCTGGGACTACATCTACGAGCCCGAAGCGCGACCCGTGCTCGATCAGGTCATGGTGCGCTACATCGAAGCCATCATTTACCAGTCGCTCGCCGAGAACGTCGCCTGCGAGCAGTCGGCGCGTATGGTGGCCATGAAGGCCGCCTCGGACAACGCGGAGACACTGATCGACGAACTGACGCTGGTCTACAACAAGAGCCGTCAGGCGGCGATCACGAAGGAACTCTCAGAAATCGTCGGCGGCGCGGCGGCAGTATGACGCCGCGGACGTCGACATCAAAAATTTATAGCGGCGCGGCCGCAGTGTAACGAATTTACGTCTAGGAAATAAACATGGCACAAGAACAAGGCAGCATTGTCCAGTGCATCGGCGCGGTGGTTGACATCGAGTTTCCGCGCGCGTCGATGCCGGGCATCTATGAGGCACTGGTCCTCGCCGAAACCGGCGAGAAGGGCCTTGCCGAGGAGGGCCTCACCTTCGAGGTCGAGCAGCAGCTTGGCGACGGCGTGGTGCGCTGCATCGCCATGGGTTCGGGCGACGGCCTGCGCCGTGGCATGAAAGTAAATAGCACTGGCGGGCCGATCTCGGTGCCCGTGGGCCAGGGGACGCTGGGACGCATCATGGACGTTCTGGGCCGCCCGATCGACGAGGCGGGCCCGATCAAAAGCGAGGAGCGGCGCTCGATCCACCAGGAGGCGCCAAAATTCGACGAGCTTTCGCCGTCGGTCGAACTCCTGGAGACCGGCATCAAGGTCATCGACCTGATCTGCCCCTTCGCCAAGGGCGGCAAGATCGGGTTGTTCGGCGGCGCCGGCGTTGGCAAAACGGTCAACATGCTGGAGCTGATCAACAACATCGCCACGCAACACGCGGGCCTGTCGGTGTTCGCCGGCGTTGGCGAGCGCACTCGCGAGGGCAATGATTTCTACCACGAGATGGTGGAAGCGGGCGTGATCAAGCTCGACAATCTCGGCGAGTCGAAAGTGGCGATGGTGTTTGGCCAGATGAACGAGCCGCCGGGCAACCGGCTGCGCGTGGCGCTCACCGGCCTCACCATGGCGGAGAGCTTTCGCGACGAGGGCCGCGACATCCTGTTCTTCGTCGACAACATCTACCGCTTCACGCTCGCCGGCACGGAAGTCTCGGCGCTGCTCGGACGCATGCCGTCCGCGGTGGGCTACCAGCCCACGCTCGCCGAGGAGATGGGCCGGCTGCAGGAACGCATCACCTCGACCAAGGTCGGCTCGATCACCTCGATTCAGGCGGTCTACGTACCCGCGGACGACCTGACCGACCCGTCGCCTGCCACCACCTTCGGCCACCTAGACGCAACGGTGGTGCTCTCGCGCGACATCGCCTCCCTCGGCATCTACCCCGCGGTAGACCCGCTCGATTCGACCTCGCGCCAGGTCGACCCGAACACGATCGGCGAAGAGCACTACAACACGACGCGCGCGGTGCAGGCGACGCTGCAGCGCTACAAGGAGTTGCGCGACATCATTGCGATCCTCGGCATGGACGAGCTTTCGCCGGAGGACAAGCTGGCCGTATCGCGCGCGCGCAAGATCCAGCGCTTCCTTTCGCAGCCGTTTACCGTGGCACAGAACTTCACCGGTACGCCGGGCAAGTACGTGTCGCTCAAGGACACCATCAAGGGCTTCAACATGATCGTCAACGGCGAGTGCGACAGCCTCCCCGAGCAGGCCTTCTACATGGTCGGCGCGATCGAGGAAGCCTTCGAAAAGGCCAAGAGCGTTTAGTAAGCGATGGCCGCCGCGACCATTCACGTCGACGTCGTCAGCACCGAAGCGTCCATCTTTTCGGGCGAAGCGGAATTCGTCGTCCTGCCGGGCGAGGCCGGCGAGCTGGGCATCTATCCGCGCCACACGCCGCTCATCACCCGCATTAAGGCGGGTGCGGTGCGCATTCTGCCCGCGGGTGGCGGCGAGGAGCAGTTGATTTTTGTCGCCGGCGGCATCCTCGAGGTGCAACCGCACCTCGTGACCGTGCTCGCGGATACCGCGATTCGAGGCCACGATCTCGACGAGGCCAAGGCCAACGATGCGATCAAGAAGGCCGAAGAAGCGCGTGCCAAGGCGCAGGACAAGCAGGAGGTCGCGTCCGTCGAGGCCGAGTTGTCGATGCTTGCGGCCCAGCTCGCGGCGATTCGCAAGCTGCGTAAGCGCTAGCGAAAAGAGAAGCAGAACGGTTCGCGGGCGGCGCGCTCGCGACCGGCCAGCTGTTAGACGAGCTGCGCCAAACCCGTCCGCTGTCGGTCACGCGGCGCGAAGACATCGGGCGCTTTCGCACGCGCGCGCGCTTCCAGAGCGGGTGCTGAGCAATCGTTCAGTTCAGTAGACCACGACGCTGCGGATCGACTCGCCGGTGTGCATCAACTCGAACGCGTTATTGATGTCGGCGAGCGGCAGGCTATGGGTGATGAGGTCGTCGATGTTGATGCGCCCGTCCATGTACCAGTCGACGATCTTCGGCACGTCGCTGCGGCCCCTCGCGCCGCCGAAAGCGGTGCCCTTCCAGACCCTTCCGGTCACGAGCTGAAACGGTCTGGTGGCGATCTCCTGGCCAGCGCCGGCGACGCCGATGATCACTGACACGCCCCAGCCACGGTGGCAGCATTCGAGCGCCTGGCGCATGAGCTCCACGTTGCCGACACACTCGAAGCTATAGTCCGCGCCGCCACCGGTGAGCTCCACCAAGTGGGCGACCAGATCACCTTCTACATCCTTGGGGTTCACGAAATGCGTCATACCGAATCTGCGCGCGAGCGCTTCGCGCGCCGGATTGAGGTCGACGCCGACGATCATGTTGGCGCCGGCCATGCGCGCACCCTGCACCACGTTTAGGCCGATGCCGCCAAGCCCGAACACCACCACGTTCGCGCCCGGCTCGACTTTCGCAGTGTTGATCACCGCGCCAATCCCGGTGGTGACGCCGCAACCGATAGTGCAAATCTTGTCGAAGGGCGCGTCCTCGCGGATCTTGGCCACCGCGATTTCCGGCAGCACAGTGTAGTTGGCGAAGGTCGAGCAGCCCATGTAGTGATGGATCGGCTTGCCACCGATTGAGAAGCGGCTGCTGCCGTCGGGCATCACGCCCCTGCCCTGCGTTCCGCGAATCGCGGTGCAGAGGTTCGTCTTGCGCGACAAGCAGGATTTGCACTGGCGGCATTCGGGCGTGTAGAGGGGAATCACGTGATCGCCCTTCTTCACCGAGGTCACGCCCGGGCCGACGTCGACGACGATTCCGGCGCCCTCGTGACCGAGGATGGCTGGGAAGAGGCCTTCCGGATCGGCGCCCGAGCGCGTGAATTCGTCGGTATGGCAAACTCCGGTCGCCTTGATTTCGACCAGCACTTCGCCCGCGCGCGGACCCTCGAGCTGCACGGTTTCGACGACCAGCGGCTTCCCGGCCTCGTAGGCCACGGCTGCGCGAACGTCCATTGCACTACCCCCCGTAGATGAATTCAGGGGCGATGCTAGCCGAGGTTGTGCATTGTCGTGCGGTTGCGCCGTCGCCTACGGTGCGTCGGCGTAAGGCTCGTCCATTTTCACAAACTCAGTTTCCTGAAGTGCGGCCTTACGCCACGCGGCAAAACTCTGCGCGCCGAGCAGCGCCTGCTGGTAGGACTGCGCTTCGCCTTCGAGCGACACGCCGTAGGTCACGAAGCGGGACGCCACCGGCGTGAAGTAGGCGTCTGCGCTGCAGTAGGCGCCGAAGAGGAAGGAGCCGCCTGCGCCAAACTCTCGCCGCGTACGCGTCCAGTGTCCGGTAAGGCGTTCGATGTCCTGCTTAACCTCTGGGCTCATGCCCTTGCCTGGATAGCTGCCACGCAGGTTCATCGGCATCGCGCCGCGCAGTGCGCCGTAGCCGGCGTGGAAATCCGCTGCGATCGAACGCGCACGCGCGCGGGCCTGTGTGTCGGTCGGCCAGAGTCCCTGCTGTGGGAAAAGCTCGTGCAGGCGCTCGATGATCGCGAGCGTGTCCCAGGTCACGAAACCAGTCCCTGGCTTGCCCTCCCAAAGAATCGGCACGAGTCGCGAGGGCGAGAGGGTCGCGATGTGCTTTGCCCAGTCCTCGGAATCGAACTTGAGCATGCGCTCCGCGAACGGGATGCCGAGCTCGGTCATCGCGAGCCAAGGGCGCGAGGACCAGGACGAGTAGTTCTTGTTGGCGATGATGAGGGTCAGGGCTTCACTCATGGCGCGGGCCTCCGTGCGGAGGGGTCATTCTCCGTGCGCGCGATCCCTGCACGCAACCAGGCCGCGGGCGTTGGTGCGCAAGGTGGGTGGCGCCTCTTACGGCGCCCAAATGAACTCGACGCGGATGCCGCTCGGCTCGAACAGCATGCAATGCTTTGCCGGCCCGCCCCGCAGCAATTCAGGTGCGAATTCCACGCCGACGCCCGGGTGGGCAGCGGCCTTCTCGAACACGGCATCGAGCGCCTGCTCGGAGGCCACTTTGATCGCGAAGTGATGAAGCCCGACGTTCTTCTTGCGATCGAAGGGGGTGGCATTTTGACTGCTCGCGGTCTGCCACAGGGTGACGAACGCGCTACCGTTGGTCACGAAGATCGCCGGGTAATCGGGAACCTCACGTGCGATCGACCACCCGAGGCAGTCCGTGAAGAACTTGGCGGTTGCCTTCAGATTTGAGACTGCCAGGCCCAAATGGTGTATTCCAAGCGTGTCCATCGATTGCTCTCCCTTGGTGCGCGGTCGGCCGTTCTTTGATTGGTACTAGACGTCGTCACTGTTTGTGCATCTCCCGAGCCACGCGACATAGTCGCCGCTCGGAATAGGGGTCAACCCTGCGAGGGCGCGATTGAGCACGTAAGCCCATGCAGACAGCATCCGGCCATCGGCAAGGGTGACCTGTACCAATACGCGTCGATACTCGTGCGGCTCGACATCGGAGGGCGCACAGCCTTCATATTCGTCCAGGGCGGCGAGCGTGCCTACCGCGCTGGGCGCGCGGAGCTCGTAGATCTCCCCCTTGACGAGGCCGGTCGCCTGCTTGTTCACCACCAGACCGGGATAGGTCCCGAGGTCGAAGAGCACACCACGCACGCTCGCCTCTCCGACGAAGTGCGCCTCGCGTACAAGCACGCCGACCATCTCGTGTCGTAACGCCTTGCGCAGGGTTCCGTACACGAAAATGTGCCGCTCCGATGCTGCGTCGCTCAAGGCCTGTTCCTCCTGTGTCGTTGCGTGACGTGCGCGATCAACTCGCCGGGAGCAACTGGACGGAATCTCCGCGCTTGATCTGCCCAGGTACGATCACCTCCGCATAGACGCCGAGCGTGACGTCTGCATGGCGCGCGAGGTGCGCGAGGATGAATCCGTCGAGCGGCAGGCCGCTCTGTGCAAGCGTCACCATGCGACAGCGTTCGGTGCCAGCAACGACCTTGAGCTCTACCTCCCGGCCGATGCGAACAATCCGGCCGCACCACGTTTGTTCGACCGGATAACGTCCTGGAATTTCAACTAGCACATTGGGTCGGAAACGCGCCGCAGCGATGACGGACCCCGGAAGCGCGGCCTCAAGCCATGCGAGCGACGCGGTCGTAAGGAGATGCACCGGGGCCGCATCAAGATGCGGGATCGCCGATTCCTGCGTCAGGGTTACGGGTTGACCGAGCGCCTTCGAGAGCGCCGCATTCAGCGTTGGATCGTCAGCCCGGACGCGCCGGCCGTCAGGAAATGCGATCTCCGGGACAGGGCCGACGAGGCGCGCACCAAAATCCAGGAGCCCGTCGATCCGAGTAAACCTGCCCGTGGACTTGCCACTCCCAAGTTTGCCGGCATCGGTCTGCACTGCGAAAACGCGATCGCCGGTTACGCCTCGGCGCCCGAGCGCGAGCGCATCCTGGCGTTCGCCGCGCATCGACTTTACGGGGTAGCGCCACAGCTGCTGTACCTGAGCGAGTGGAGTCATCGTATCGCTAGAGGAATGCACGCAACCCGCGCGCGCCCGGTCTACTGCCTACCTCTCAAGTCCACAAACAAATCGGATCGACGACCGAAGCAAAGCGCGGACTTCCGCATTGTTCGAAGTAACCGTCTGCGCCAATACCGCGTAGTCCTTCTTCACCGGGCTCTGCGCAAAGTACCTAAGTCGCTTTGCTTTCCGGTCGCGAAACAGTGCAGCACAGGTCGCATCTGGAAGTTTGAGCGCCAAGCCCACCGGCGTGAGCGATGCGACGATCCTTCCATTCGCGTACAGCGCCGCCCCGCTGAAGAAATGGCGGCATTCCAACGTCACGCCCCGGGGCTTCGCGACCTTCCATTCGCATAGCTTATGCGTGAGCTGATCCAGGTAGGGTTGTGCCATCGAAGCGGTACGACTTTCTAGCCGATGCGCTCCTTCGCCAGGGCGCGAACGAATGCCTCGGGCTGTTCAGGCGTAATAAGCCACGGTCGGTCGCTGACACGCTCGATCCACACCAAGCCGTCGGGGCGCGAAACATACAGCTGGACGATCCCCCGCCGCTGGGTCCAGAGCCACCCGAATCCGCCCCACAACCCGCCAGCGCCCACACGCATGCGCCAGCCAGTTTCCCGCCGAAGTTCGTCTTTGTCGATGAGACGAACTCTGGAAATCTCAGCGCGCGGTATCTGCCGGCGCTTGAGCGGCCAGATTACTTCGATCGCGTCTGGACGCACGACAAAGAAACGCGGTCGGAAGCGAAGCCAGACCCAGGCGTATATCGCAACCAGCAACACGCCGGGAATCACGAGCAGCAATTTTCCCGACCCGGCTGACCCAATAAATCCCAACGGGAGAAGCAGAAGGACAAGCGTGAACACCAGGATCACCGGCGACATCCGCGCCAGCCGAAAGCGCGTCACCACGTTACTCAATGGGATTCAGCCGCCCGACGCCCGTTCGCAGGCGCGGCTAAGTTGACCTGCCTGGGCGCTGCTGCGCCATCACGTTGTAGAGCCAGCCAAAGATGGCGCCCGCGATTGCCCCGTCCACCAATCCGTAGAGAGCGCCGATGACGACCGAGCCCATGCCTGAGCCAGGCCGGTAGCCCGGATAGATGGAGGCAGCGAGATCAAGGAAGACGCGGCCGTACCCCGGCCAAATCAGATTGGCCAAGGCGACCATAAGCATCGCTGCGCCCCAAAACAATCCGCCTGTCAACGTTAGTGCGGTGACGTTTAGTTTCATGATGCCTCCTAACGCGTTGCACGACTATTTCTCGACACAGGTCACGCAGCGCGTACTCGCTGGCGCTACGGCAAGACGTCGAACATCGATTTCCTCGCCACAGACCACGCAGTAACCGTACTCGCCGGATTCAATTCGCCGCAAGGCGCCGTCTAGCTTGGCGAGTTCAAGCTGGCGTCGCCGGGCGGTCTCCAGCGCCATTTGCTGTGCCTGCATGGCGTCCATGCGGGAAAGCCTGCCGACGCTCGCCTGATCAAGCGCGACTGGCCGCGTCGCTTCTTCTGATGCCTTTTCAAGCCCGAGAAGCTCGGTCCTGAGACCAAGCATCATCTGCCGAAATTTTTCTATCTCTGCGGCTTCCATCGATCGCTACGATTGTGGCAATCGCCTCTCACGTTCGCGAAGGGCGGGCTGATACCGACAGGGAATGCGACACGGTCCATTGTGCTCGTCGGTACCGCCAGGCGTCGCAGTACATGGCATTTACACAGGCATCGACATCAACGCGGTCTGGGCTTGCGCAAACCCGGGTTGAGTCTGTCGATATCCGCTTGAACCTGCTCGCGACTTCTCTCGTACACAACTTCCCTACCCATGATGCTTCCGACATAGGCCAATCCGCTGCGGGTAGGCCACAGATCGCACTTCACGTTGTGGATGCCTTCTCCGAGGACGATCTGTATCCCGCTGGAACGCTTGCTGAGGACGACCACGTCAATCGTTTGACCGTTCTCCATGCGCACCGCTATTTTCTCAGGGCTCATCGTTTTTAGATCCGTTTAGTGGGGTCTGTCCCTATTTACTGTTCTCAGCGTGCCGCCCGATTGGCATGGTAGATGCCGCATTGACTATGATTCCACAATCAACTGACCCCGGCTGGCAGATGAAGACCGCTCACCAAGGATTCACCCTGATTGAGTTGATGGTCGTCGTGGCGATTATCTGCATTCTGGCGTTGATGGTGGCGCCGACCTATCACGACAAGATCATCCGGGATCAGATCGCCGCCGCCGTGCCCCTGGTCGACATTGCCAAAACGCGGGTCGAGGCTTCCTGGTCGATCGCCAACGCGTTTCCGCGCGACAACACAGCGGCCGGCCTGCCGGCCGCCGACAAGATCGTCAACAACACCATCAGCGCGACCTCGATGCGGGACGGCGCCATTCACCTCACCTTCGGCGACAACGCAAACGCGCGGATCATGGGCAAGACACTCAGCATACGTCCGGCCATCGTTGCGGACGCGCCAGTGTCCCGATCGCATGGGTCTGCGGGAACGCTGCGGTGCCCGACAAAATGACGGTCAAGGGGGAAAACAGAACCGACATTCCCGTCGGCTACCTGCCGTTCAATTGCCGCGGGCGCGGCACAGAAAAACAGGTCATGCGCACGCCGCCAAGCTTGCCGGCGACAACAAAGACCGAACAGGCGATGAACCAGGGTGGCAGTTGAGAGCCCGCTTGACGGGCCGGAGCGACGTTGCTGAGCGGGCGCCGCCTGCCGAAGCAGGCGAGCCGCGCGCGCGAAGGTAGAGGAGGAGGAGACTAGCTTCGCGCGGCGCGCTCGCCGCCGCGGTCTTACTGTCCCCTTTCGGAGACACCCTCACCGTACAGAACTGCGGCGAAGATCGATAGGACAAACGTCACAAGTCCGAGCCGGCGGACGATCCGGCTGCGAAACAGGCGCGCCTGCCGGGGCTCGGAAACCCCCGGCCAAGCGCATTCCAGGCCGAGGGCGATGTCCGTGGGATGTCTTGAAACGGGACGCTTCATACCATTGTGCGGGGCGGCTGTCCGGCCGGCTGGCCCGGGGTGCCGGGCAGTCGGGGGCTACTGGTGGGTCGTTCGACGGGCCGCTCGATCATTCGCCCGGGGCGGGGCTGGGCGGCGGTCGCCTCGCCGGGTTGGCTGGCGAAAAGCAGCGTCGCCCCGGCCAGGGCGATCCCGCAGGCAAGTCCCGCGGCAGCGGCAAGCAGGACGAGCGAAACAAGGTCCAGGACGACGACCCGGGTGGGTGCGATTGAGGAGAGGTCTTGCATGCTGCCTCCGTAAGCGGTTCTCGGTTGCTTGCATTGAAACCGCCAACCGGGGAGTCCGCGGGTCCGGAAGCTGACGCGCCGCTGAGCAATTCTGGCAATCTGCGGGCGGCGCATCCGGCGCGCAGGCCGCCCGGCTTACACTCCCCGGCCATGGCACGCCGCGTTGCGCTCGTCGAGGATGATCCGGCCATCCGCGCGAACTACTCGGATGCGCTGCGCAAGCACGGCTACGAGGTAGCAGCCTACGCCGCGCGCGACGAGGCGCTCGCGGCGATGAAAACCCGGCTGCCGGACCTCGCGATCATCGACATCGGGCTGGGCAGCGACGTCGACGGCGGGTTCGCACTGTGCCGCGACCTGCGGGCGCTATCGGCGCACCTGCCGATCATCTTCCTGACTGCGCGCGACAGCGATTTCGACGTCGTCGTCGGTCTGCGCCTCGGCGCCGACGACTACCTCACAAAGGACATCAGCTTCCCGCACCTGATCGCGCGCATCGCGGCGCTGTTTCGGCGCAGCGAGCTCGCGCGCGAAGCGCAGCCTGCCGAGGAGCGTCTCGAGCGCGGACTGCTTTCACTCGACATCAAGCGCTTTAGCGTGGCCTGGAAAGGGGCGCCCGTCCCGCTCACGCTCACCGAATTCTGGATGGTGCACGCGCTCGCCAAGCACCCGGGCCATGTGAAGAACCGCGAGCAGCTGATGCACGACGCGAACCTCGTGGTGGACGACGCCACGATCACCTCCCACGTCAAGCGCATGCGCCGCAAGTTCCAGGCGGTGGACACGGCATTCGACGCGATCGATACCGTGTACGGCATGGGCTATCGCTGGAGAGAGTGAGGCCGTGGCGCGGCTGCGCTTCGGCCTGCGCGCGAAGCTCGCGCTCGCAGGGCTCTCGGTGCTCGTGCTGCCGCTCGCGGGCGTGCTCTATGTAAACGAAATGGAACGCCTGCTGCTCGAAGGGCAGGCGCAGGCGTTGCTCGCAACGGCGCGCGCGGTGGCCACCGCGCTGCACGAGCGCCCGCAGCTGCTCACCGCGGTGCCGGCGCACGATGACCTGCTGCGCCGCGAGGCCGAGGCCGAGCTGCGCCGGCTGACGGGGGCGTCGGACAGCGATGGTGCAGGAGAACCGTCGCCGGTGGCGCTTGCGCGCGAAGCGGCGCTTAACGCACGCCGGGCGCAGGAGGACATTGCGGCGATCCTGCGCGGCCTGCAACGCACCACGTCGCGCATCTGGGTCGTTAATCGCCGCCTGCAGGTGCTCGCGCTTGCCGGGACGCTCAAGCGCGACGCTGCGGTCGCGCCGCCCGAAGGCTGGCGCGCGCTCTGGCAGCGCGTCGCGGGCTGGCTCATTCACCGCCCGACGGAGGATTTCGCGGTCTCGCTGCCGGACGACGTGCTGGCCACGGGGCGCGACATTTCGGCGGCGCTGCAGGGCACGCCTGGTACTCGCACGCGGCGCACACCCGACGGGCGTGCCCTCGTGGTCTCGACGGCGCATCCGATCTGGAACGGTGATGAGGTCGCCGGTGCTGTGGTCGTCGAGGAAACGACGAACCCGATCGCGTCGCTGCGCAGTGAGGCGCTCGAGCGCCTGCTGTTGTTCACGCTGCTTGCGTTTGCCGCGGCGGCGGCACTGCTGATCGGTTTCGCGAGCCGGCTCTCGCACCGTATCCGGATGCTGCGCGACGAAGCCGAGTCGGCGATCGACGCGCGCGGGCGGATCTCGCGCCTGGCCACCGGCTCGCAGGCGGGCGACGAAATCGGCGACCTGTCGCGCAGTTTTTCCGAGATGCTCGAGCGCCTCGCGCAGCACCATGCTTACCTCGAAAGCATGGCCGGGCGGCTCTCGCACGAGCTGCGTACCCCGATCGCGGTCGTGCGCTCCTCGCTCGAGAACCTCGAGCTCGGCCCCACGCCCGAGGAGGCAAAGCGTTACCTGGCGCGCGCCGAAGAGGGTCTCGCGCGACTCACCATGATCCTGCAGCGCATGACCGAAGCCTCGCGCCTCGAGCAGAGCCTGCGCGCGGCCGAGCGCGAAGCCTATGACCTCGTGCCTGTGGTGCGCGGTTGCGTCGACGGCCACCGGATTGCTTATCCAAACACGGTGTTTACCGTCGACCTGCCCGAGGGCGTCATCGAGGTTGCGGGTTCCCCCGACCTCGCTGCGCAGCTGCTCGACAAGCTGGTCGAGAACGCCGCCGATTTCTCTCGCCCCGGCACGCCGGTAGGCGTGTCGCTCGAGGCGCGCGCGCGCACCGTGGTGCTCAGCGTGACCAACAGCGGACCCGCTTTGCCCAAGTCGATGCAGGGGCGGCTGTTCGAATCGATGGTTTCGGTGCGCGATGCGCAGGGCACCAAGGGCCCGCACCTCGGGCTCGGGCTGTACGTCGCGCGCCTGATCGCCGAGTTCCACGGCGGCTCGATCGAAGCGCGCAACCTCGCGGACGGCGAGGGCGTGGTAGTGCGCGCGCGCTTTGCGCGGCATTCGGCTTGAGCCCGACGGCGCGCGCAGGCGCCAGGGCCTGAGACTAGAATTCGCCGTCCTCAGGCGCGGCCCGCGATCTTGTCTGCTTCCTTGTTATCCGAGTTCGATCTCCTCGTCATCGGTGGCGGTATCAATGGTGCTGGCATCGCGCGCGACGCGGCCGGACGCGGGCTGAGCGTGTTGCTCGTCGAGAAGGATGATTTAGCGAGCGCTACCTCGTCGTGGTCGTCCAAGCTGATCCACGGCGGGTTGCGCTACCTCGAGCAGTACGAGTTCCGGCTCGTCGCCGAGGCGCTTGCGGAGCGCGAGATCCTGCTGCGAATCGCCGGGCATCTGGTCTGGCCGGCGGACTTCGTCATGCCACACGTGCGCGGGCTGCGCCCGCGCTGGATGATCCGTCTGGGTCTGTTCCTCTATGATCACCTCGCGCGGCGTGATTCGCTCCCCGGATCGGCACCCGTGCGGCTCGACCACGCGCCGTACAACGCGGGCCTCAGGAGCGGGCTGGTGCACGGCTTCCGATACGCCGACTGCCGGGTGGACGACGCGCGCCTGGTCATTGCGAACGCGCGCAGCGCGCGCGCGCTCGGCGCCACTGTGGCGACGCGCACCGAGCTGCTGCGCGCCCAAAGAGGCGACGGCCGCTGGCGTGCGGTACTGCGCGACGCGCAAGGCGCCGAGCGCGAGGTGGTCGCGCGCGCAATCGTCAATGCGACAGGGCCATGGGTGAAGCGGGTACTAAACCAGCGGCTCGGGCAGGAAAGCGCAGAGGCCGTGCGTCTCGTACAGGGCAGCCACATCGTGCTGCCGCGGCTTTACGCCGGCGAGCACGCCTTCATCCTTCAGAATGACGACCGGCGAGTTGTCTTCATGATCCCTTTCGAGGAACGCTACACCCTGGTCGGCACGACCGACCTGGCGCTCGAAGGCGACGCGGCTGAACCTCAACCCTGGGCGAGCGACGCCGAGGTCGAGTACCTGTGCCGTGCCGTAAACCGGTATCTCGCGAATTCCGTACGGCCGACCGATGTCGTCTGGCGCGTCGCCGGCGTGCGTCCCCTCTATGACGACGGCGAGAGCGATCCGTCAGCGATTACGCGCGACTATGTACTGCGCGTCGACGCGGGAGACAAGACCCTCGGGCTGGCGCCGGTGCTGAGCGTCTATGGCGGCAAGATCACCACCTACCGCCGGCTCGCCGAGCATGTGCTGGAGAAACTCGCACCCTATCTCCCCGTCATGCGGGCGTCGTGGACCGCGAGCGCGGCGCTGCCGGGCAGCGATTTCGGCGATCGCCCGCGGTCCGTGGCGCGCGACGCGTTCTATGCCCGCTATCCCGGCCTGCCGCAGCCGCTGCTGCGCGGCCTGTTTCATCGCCATGGCACGCTCGCGCGGGAGGTGCTGGGCGATGCCGCGTCACTGGCCGATCTGGGCGAGGACTTCGGTGCCGGACTCACGGCGCGCGAGGTGAACTACTTCCTTGAACGCGAATGGGCGCAGAGCGCTGACGACGTTCTATGGCGACGCAGCAAGTTTGGCTTGCACCTGGATGGTCCTGCGCGTGATCGGGTCGCGGGATTCATCGAGCGCAGCCGATGAGACCGCTCGCCGAATTTGATGCGCGCGTCGTAGCAGGCGTGCGCGGCGTGCTGTTCGACATCGACGACACCCTGACGACCGACGGCAAGCTTACGGCCGAGGCCTACACCGCGCTCGACCGGCTGCGGCAGCACGGCAAGCTGCTCGTGCCGGTCACCGGCAGGCCCGCGGGCTGGTGCGACCACATCGCACGAATGTGGCCGGTCGACGCGGTGGTGGGCGAAAACGGCGCATTTGCCTTCTGGCACGACGCGCAGGCCGGCAAGCTCGGCCGCCGCTACCAGGACCCCGCGGCGTTGCGCGCCGAACGCCGCGCGCAGCTTGAGACGATCGCGCAAAGGATCATCGCGGCCGTGCCCGGCTGCGCGCTGGCGGCCGACCAGGCGTATCGCGAAACGGATCTCGCGATTGACTATTGCGAGGACGTGCCCGCGCTGCCGCAGGAGAGTGCAGAACATATTGCGGCGCTGATGCGTGAAGCGGGCCTCACCGCGAAGCTGAGCTCGATTCACGTCAACGGCTGGTTCGGCGCCTACGACAAGCTGGCCATGTGCAAAACACTCTTCGTGGAACGCTTCGGCTTCGATCTCGATGCCGACAACCGCGCCTGGGTGTTCGTCGGTGATTCGCCGAATGACGCACCGATGTTCGCGTTCTTCGAGCATTCGGTCGGCGTGGCGAACGTGGCGCGCTTTGCCGCGCAGCTTGCGGCTGCACCGAAGTACGTCACCCGCGCTGCCGCCGGCGCCGGGTTCACCGAACTGGCCGCCCATCTGCTAAAAGGCGCGTGATGGAGTGGTGGTTCGCTTACCTGCTCATCGGCGCACTTGTCGGCTTTCTCGCCGGCCTGCTCGGCATCGGCGGCGGGATGGTGATCGTGCCGCTGCTCGTGTTCGTCTTCGCCGCAAAAGGGTTTGCCGACGAAATCCTGATGCACGAATCGCTCGGCACCGCGATGGCGACCATTCTCTTCACCTCGCTCTCGAGCGTACGTGCGCACCATCAGCACGGCGGTGTCGATTGGGTGATTGCCCGCGCGATTGCGCCCGGTATCCTGCTCGGCGGGCTTTTCGCGCCGGCGATCGCGGCGCTGGTGCCGACGCGACCGCTCGCGATGTTCTTTACCGCCTTCATGTTCTACGCCGCGACGCAGATGTTCTTTCGCATGCAACCCAAGGCCACGCGTGAGCTACCCGGTCCGGGCGGCCTGTTTATCGCGGGCGGCGTCATCGGGACCCTGTCGAGCCTGCTCGCGGCGGGCGGCGCCTTTCTCTCGATTCCGTTCATGACCTGGTGCAAGGTGCCGCTGCGCCGCGCGATCGGTACGGCCGCGGCGATCGGCTTCCCGATCGCGGCGGCGGGTACCATCGGCTATGTGCTGAGCGGGATGCGCATCGAGCATCTTCCGGAGTGGAGCTTGGGCTTCGTCTATCTGCCCGCGCTCGGGCTGATCGTCATCCCGAGCATGCTCGCTGCGCCGCTTGGCGCCCGCGTGGCGCACGCCATCCCGATTGCGAAGCTGCGCATCGTATTCGCGCTCCTGTTGTACGCGATCGGTCTGCGCATGTTGTGGACGCTGTGGTGAAACCGAGCTTGCATAGGCGCAGACGATGAGCCGGGCAGACGCAATCGAACGGGCCGAACGGTACTTCGACGCCGGGGCCTTTCTCGCCGATCTCGAGCGGCGCGTCGCGATTCCATCGGAAAGCCAGAACCCGGAGCGCCGCGGCGCGCTCGACGACTACCTCGAGCAGGAGATGCGCCCGACGCTCGAGCGCATGGGCTTCGCCTGCGAAGTGATACCCAATCCCGTCCCAGAAGGCGGCCCGTTCCTTTACGCCGAGCGGATCGAGCGGCCAGACGCGGTCACCGTATTCAGCTACGGCCATGGCGACGTGATCCGCGGCCAGGACGCGAGCTGGGCGGCAGGGCGTTCGCCCTGGCGCATCACGCGCGAAGGCGAACGCTGGTACGGACGCGGCACGGCCGACAACAAAGGCCAGCACTCGATCAATCTGGCGGCACTGGCTTGCGTGATCGGCGCGCGCGGAAACCTCGGCTTCAACCTGAAGCTGCTCATCGAGACGGGAGAGGAAACGGGCTCGCCGGGTTTGCGGGCCCTGTGCGAACGCGAACGTGCGCGTTTTCGCGCCGATCTGTTCATCGCCTCGGACGGCCCGCGCGTTGCGCCCGGGCAGCCGACGATTTTCCTTGGCTCGCGCGGCGTGTTGAATTTCGAGTTGTCGATCGAGCTGCGCGCGGGCGGTCATCACTCCGGCAACTGGGGCGGCCTGCTCGCCAATCCGGGTATCGTGCTTGCGCACGCGATTGCCTGCATTACGTCGCCGCGGGGCGAAATCCGCGTGCCCGAATGGCGACCGAATTCGCTCACCGATGCGGTGCGTGCCGCGATCTCGGATTTGCGCATCGACGGCGGGCCGGGCGCGCCGCCGATCGACCGCGACTGGGGTGAACCTGGGCTCAGCCCGGCCGAACGCGTCTACGGCTGGCCGAGCTTCGAGGTGCTTGCGTTTCGTACGGGCGATCCGGACAAGCCGGTCAATGCGATCCCGCCGCGCGCGCATGCGGTCTGCCAGCTGCGCACGGTGGTGGGCATCGACGCTCAAGACATTCTGCCCGCGCTGCGGCGCCACCTCGATCACAACGGTTTCGATAGGGTGAAGCTCGCGCCGTCGCGCGAGAGTGCGATGGCCGCGACGCGCCTCGAGCCCGACCATCCCTGGGTGCAATGGGCGGTCGACTCGATCGCGCGCACGACCGGACGTGAGCCCGCGATCCTGCCGAATCTCGGCGGCTCGCTGCCGAACGACGTCTTCGCCGACCTGCTCGGGTTGCCGACCGTGTGGGTGCCGCATTCTTACGCCGGCTGCTCGCAGCACGCGCCGAACGAGCACCTGCTCGCGCCGATGGCGCGCGAGGGACTGCGCCTGATGGCCGGGCTGTGGTGGGATCTGGGTGAGTTGCCCGCGCAGCAGCTCACGGGGCGCGCCTAGCAGAGAATCGATTCGCGCGCTCCGATAAAATACGTCGCTTCCCCAGAGGTGACCGATGGCAGGCCCGCTTTCCCATATTCGCGTCCTCGACCTGTCGCGCGTGCTCGCGGCGCCCTGGACCGGGCAGAACCTGGCCGACCTCGGCGCCGAGGTCATCAAGATCGAGCGCCCGGGCAAGGGCGATGACTCGCGCGCCTTCGGCCCGCCCTGGTTGAAGGATGCGGCGGGCGCCGACACCAGCGAATCCGCCTATTTCGCCTGCGCCAACCGCGGCAAGAAATCGGTCACCGTCAACCTGTCCGACCCGCAGGGCCAGCGCATCGTGCGCGAGCTCGCCGCGCAGAGTGATGTTCTGCTCGAGAACTACAAATTTGGCGACCTCGCCCGCTACGGCCTCGGTTACGAGGATCTGAAGAAGGTTAACCCGCGGCTGATCTACTGTTCGGTCACCGGCTTCGGCCAGACCGGGCCCTACCGCGACCGCCCCGGTTACGACTTCATGATCCAGGGCATGGGCGGGCTGATGAGCATTACCGGTGAGCGCGACGAACTGCCGGGCGGCGGTCCGCAGAAGGCGGGCATCCCGATCGCTGACATCATGACCGGCATGTACGCGACGATCGCGGTGTGCGCGGCGCTCGCGCATCGCGCCGAAACCGGCATCGGCCAGCACCTCGATCTTGCGCTGCTCGATACCCAAGTCGCAGTGCTCGCGAACCAGGGGGCGAACTACCTGTCGACCGGCGTGGCGCCGCCGCGCCTGGGCAACGCGCATCCGAACATCGTGCCCTACCAGACCTTCAAGACTGCAGACGGTGACGTCATCCTCGCCTGCGGAAACGACAACCTGTTCCGCAAATTCTGCGCGGTCGGCAACTGCCAGCCCCTCGCCGCGGATCCACGCTTCGCGACCAACGGCAAACGGGTCGAGAACCGCACCGAGCTCACCGCGCTGCTGAATGACATTTTCGCCCGGCGATCGACGCACGACTGGGTGGCGGCGCTCGAGGTTGCAGGCGTGCCGAACGGCCCGATCAACACGCTCGAGCAGGTCTTCCAGGAGCCGCAGGCGATCGCACGCGGGCTACGCCTCGAGATGCAGCATCCGCTTGCCGGCAAGATCTCGCTGATCCGCAGTCCGATGCGGTTCTCCGACACACCGCTCGAGCACGAGATTCCCCCGCCGCTCCTCAGTCAGCATACGGACGACATCCTGCGCGGGATGCTGGGCCGCAGCGACGAGGAGATCACCACGCTACACGCCGCCGGCATCGTCTGAATCCGACCGCGGACGCAGCCCCGATGAGCGAGGTTCTGGTCGTCGATCGCGCCCCCGCCGGCGTGGTGACCTTGACGCTAAATCGTCCCGAAGCGCACAACGCGCTCAGCCCAGAACTGACCGACGCGCTCGAGCAGCAGGTCGAAGCGCTCGGGCGTGAGTCGGCACTGCGCGCGCTCGTACTGACTGGCGCCGGACCGAGTTTCTGCGCCGGGGGTGACATCAAGGCAATGCGCGCCATGGTGGCCGGCACGCGCGTCGAGCGCATGGCGCGCAGTACGCGCGTCGCACGGCTGCTCGCGGCGATTCGCGCGCTGCCGGTGCCGGTGCTGGCGCGCGTTAACGGCCCGGCCTACGCGGGCGGCGCGGGGCTCGTCTCGGTGGCCGATATC
>JAQBBQ010000199.1:0-6238 GCA_032125995.1 Betaproteobacteria bacterium
CGACGAGCGCTGCGAGGCCGCCCGCAGCGAGAAAGATTTTTGCCGCCGACGTCATGCCGATTCCTGGATCAAGGAATCTACAATGGTATTCGGGATCGGGCGCAAGGGCAGTGGAGCAAGCGAAGCACGACGCGACGGCCTAGGCCCAGCATTGCCGAAATCGGTCAGGCCCAGAGCACAGCGTCCTGCGCCGCGTACCACGTGTCCACCTGAGACGCTAAGGCAGCCTCGATGCGGCTGCGTTTGATCTTCATCGTTGGCGTCAGGCAGCCGTTCTCGATCGACCAGGGCTCGCGCGCCACCACCAGTTTGTGAAGGCGTTCGTGCGCCGCCAGTCCCTCATTGGTGGCGCGCAATAACTCGCTAAGTTCGGCCTCGATCCGCGCACGCACCGCGGCGTCATCAACGCGCGGACGCAATTGCTCATCGAGAACGACCAGCGCGTAAGGCGCGGTCTGGCCGACGCCAGACACCATCGACAGTTCCACCATGGCGTGCGCATTAAGGCGGGTCTCGATCGGCGCCGGGACCACATACTTGCCCTTGGCGGTCTTGAACAGTTCCTTCACCCGCCCGGTGATCCTGAGCTGTCCATCGGCGCGCCGTTCGCCCATGTCGCCAGTGCGGAAAAAGCCGTCGCTGGTGAAACTTTCGGCGTCGAGGTCGGGCTGCTTGTAGTAGCCGACGAGTTGTCCGGGCGATTTGATTAGCACTTCTCCATCGTCACTGATGCGCACCTCGACGCCGGGAGATGGCACGCCGACGTAGCCCGGCGTACTCAGTCCCTCGGTGGTGCGGTGCGAATACGCGAAGTCCTCAGTCATGCCATAGCCTTCGATCATGTTCAGTCCCAGACGCCGGTACCAATCGAGCAGCGCGGGCGGGATCGGCGCGGCCCCGCTGACAGCGAGGCGCACCTCGTCTAGGCCGAGGCCTGCGAGCACCTTGCGCCCGACCGCCTTGGCCACGGCGGGGTCATCCAGCATGGCGTCGAGCTTCTCGGATGGCATCGTCGCGAAGACTGCCTGCTGGAACTTGAGCCACAGGCGGGGCACGGACACGAACGTCGTCGGGCGGGCGCGCTTGATATCCTCCATGAAGGTGTCGAGCGACTCGTTGAAAAATACGCGGCCGCGGCCTTCGACCAGCGTTCGGCATTCGACGGCTGCCCGCTCGTAGACATGCGCCAAGGGCAGGTACGATAGCGTGCGCCGTTCAACGTCGTCCGGCGGGCGATCGCGCGTGTCGTTTACGGCGCACTCGACGCAATGTGTGATGCGGCCGAAGCTTTGCATCACCCCCTTGGGCTGCCCGGTGGAGCCCGAGGTATAGAGCAGCATTGCCAGGTCGTCCGCGTTTCTTGCGGGACGCCCACCCAATGGCTCGGTGCGCGCGACGACTGAATCCCAGGTCTCAAAGTCCGTGCGCGGCGCGAGTGGCAGCGCGATGCAGGGAAGACCCTCGGGCACGGCATTCGCCTGTTGCGCCCAGCGGTCGAGCTTGCCGACGAATAGCAGGCTCGCCTCGCTGTGCTCCAGCACATAGCGCACGGTGTCCGCAGATTCGGTCGGGAAGATGGCCACCGTCGTGCCGCCGGCCATCCACACGGCCAGATCGACCATGAAGAAATGCGCGCAGTTCTTGGACAGAATGGCGATGCGCGCGCCGGGCTCGAAGCCCCGGCTCTTAAGGTGCGCCCCCATGCGCCGTGCCTGGTCCACGGTCTGGCGCCAGGTGTAGTCAACCACCTGGCCATCGCCGATCGGCTGGGTCAGGAACAGCTGGTCCGGGTGCGCTGCCTCGTGGTCATACACGTAGTCGAGGATCAGCTTGGACGTTGGCATCACACATTCCCAGTTGAGCTACAAAAAGCGCAGGGGAGGGTACACGAGCCTCGGAAAAACCGTAATCGGACGCGCGGCCTTGCACATCAATGCACCCGACGCGGGATGCGCTTGCAGCCCGTCGCTAAAATGGTAGGCAGTAATGGTTGCTGCGCTGCAGCGTTTGTTGCACCGCAGTATTGAATGTGAATATTCCCTCTCTAGCCTGCGACGTGGTTCGCTGACCCGCAGGCGTCGTTGGGCCTATCTTGTATCCATCGGCAACACCACATGGAGACGACGATGGACTTCCAAGACGCGATGATGCTGATAGCGATGACGGTGCCGAGTTGGGTGGTTGCCTTGGCTGCCATGATCACGCTGCTCTATACCGGCGCGTAGAAGCTCCCCGCACTGCCCTCCCGCTTGACGCGGCGGCGCGCCGGGAGTGGAACGGATGAATCGGCGCAACGCCATTGCAACTCCGCTTGCCACGCTCGCGGTGACGCGTATCCCGCGCACGCTGCACCGAGCCCATGGATCGATTGTATTGCGCCCACGCTCGCACCCCTGCTGCGCGCGGACCGCGTAGTGAGTGGCTGCTGCTCCTCGCCCAATACGGAAAGGCGGGCGAGAATGCAAGAAATCCTCAGACCCCGGTAGGTTTGTCGAATAGTTCCTGGAGCAAATCCTCGAAATGCGAAGAATTGGAGCTATCGCAAATTGCAGGGCCGGCGAAAAAACGCCGGAAGGGGATACCCGGACCTCCTCCTCCTCCTAGTCCGGCATCCCTGATTGCCCCCGGCGTACCACACCCGCCGGGGGTTTTTTTATCTCTTGCGCCGCGCTTGCGCATCGCTAATGTCGACCCGCCGCCGATCGCATCGACGCGGACCCGCGCTCAGGAACTGCACGACAAGGCAGAACACCCGGGCCGATTGCGCGCCCATTCCGGCCTGCGCGCGGCGAGATCCTCGCAGCCCGGCTGCGCGTCGTAGGGCCGCTCGAGCACCTTCATCAACCGCTCGAGCACGGACGCATCGCCGAGCGTCAGGGCATCGATCGCCAATTGCGCAAGGTAATTGCGCGGCACGTAATTTGGATTTACGGCATTCATGCGCTCGATGCGCGTCGCCGGATCGCCGCCGTCCTGGCGCAATCGACCGAAGTAGCTGCGCAGCCAGCCGGCGACCCGCCCACGATGTTCGCCATCGAGCCCCTCCGGGTCGTAAAACGCCGCGCGCAGCGGCTCGACCAGGGCCGCATCGTCGGGGCCATCCAACGGTACCAGGGCCAGATTCCGGAACCAGATCGTGAAATCGGTTTCGGTCTCCCCCATGACCTTGAACAAATCATTCAACAACGCGTCATCGCCGTCCTGATCCAACCCCGACAACCCCAGCTTCCGCGCAAACGCCTGCGCAGATGCGTCCCGATACACATCGCCAAACAGCGTGAGCCCTGCCTCGAGGGGCTCGCGCGCAACCAGGGGCATCAGCGCCTCGGCAAGCCGCGTCAGGTTCCACTGCGCGATTGCCGGCTGATTGGCGTAGCTGTACCGCCGCCTCACGGCATCGGTCGTATTCGGCGTCCACGACGGGTCGTAGCCCTCGAGCCAGCCGTAGGGACCGTAGTCGATCGTCAGCCCGAGCGCCGACATGTTGTCGGTGTTCATGACGCCGTGCACGAATCCGACGCGCATCCAGTCAACCATCAGCAGCGCGGTGCGCCGACAGATCTCCTGGTACCAGGTCGCCGCATCGGTGATCCCTGGAAAATGCTCCCGCATGACGTACTCGACGAGCCTACGGAGCAGGTCTTCCTCGCGATACGCGGCGTGGATCTGAAAACTTCCGAAGCGAACAAACGACGGCGCGACACGACACACGACTGCGCCGGGCTCGGCCTCTGGGCGCCCGTCATAGAACATGTCGCGGATCACCGCTTCGCCGGTGCCCACCAGGCTCAGCGCGCGCGTGGTCGGCACGCCGAGGGAATGCATCGCCTCGCTGCAGAGGAATTCGCGCAGCGACGAGCGCAGCACGGCACGCCCGTCGGCTCGGCGCGAGTAGGGCGTCGGACCGGCGCCCTTAAGCTGCAACTCCTGGCGCTTGCCCTCGGTATCGATCACCTCGCTGAGCGTGATCGCGCGGCCGTCGCCGAGCTGGCCGGCCCAGCCGCCGAACTGGTGGCCGCCGTAGCGCGCCGCGTAGGGCTGCATGCCGTCGAGCACGCGGTTGCCGCCGAGTACCTCAACAGCAGCCGGCGACGGCGCGCCGATACCGAGCTGCGCTGCGAGTGCAGCGGACCAGGCGAGGAGGCGCGATTCGCGCACCGGTGTCGGCGCGACACGCGTGTAGCAGGCGTTCGGCACGTGGCGCGGAGCGTTGTCTAGCAGCCGGTCGGCCGGGAGTGCCTCGACGAAACGATTCTCGATGTCGAGATCGAGCAGGTCGATGGGCGAGGTCTTGCGTTTTGCGAGTGCTGGCGGCACAGATTCTCCTGAGCGTGCGATTATGCAGTCCCTCAAACCTGCTACGGGTAGGGGTATTTCGGAGGCAGTTCGCGAATGAGCGAGAACTGGTACGAACGCCACATTCTTCCCTTCGTGATCGACCTCGCCTGCGGCGTGAAGCCGGTACGCCGCCAGCGCGAGAAGGTGGTACCGCTCGCGCACGGTCGGGTGCTCGAAGTCGGCATGGGCAGCGGGCTCAACATGCCGTACTACGACAAGACGCGCGTGGCGGCGATCGTCGGACTCGATCCGTCGCCCGGGATGCGCCGCCGGGCGGAACAGCGCATCGCGCAGGCGGGCCTCGCGGTCGAATTCGTCGGCCTGTCGGCGGAGAAGATCCCGCTTCCCGACGCGGCCTTCGACAGCGTGCTGATCACCTACACCCTGTGCAGCATCCCTGACCCGGTGGCGGCGCTCGAGGAGATGCGCCGCGTGCTCAAGCCTGACGGTCGGTTGATCTATTGCGAACACGGACGCGCGCCCGACGAATCGGTTCGCCGCTGGCAGGACCGCCTGACGCCGCTCTGGCGCAGGATCGGCGGTGGCTGCCATCTGAACCGGGACATTCCCGCGTTGCTCGCCGCGGGCGGCTTCGCCTGCAATGATGTGCAGACCATGTACCTGCCCGGGCTGCGGCCGATGACCTACAACTACTGGGGCGAGGCGGTTCCTCTGCGAGGCTAGGCGGCGAGCTTCAAGCGGACTTGCTTCCCCAATGCGAGCGCCGCCCGGCTAATCGTCGCGAGCGTGACCGAGGGGTCGCTGTCGTCGAGCAGGCGGCGAACGACCGCGCGGCTGGTATGCATCCGGCGCGCCATTTCGGCCTGAGACACGCCCTCTGCCGTCATCGCGCGTTGCAGTTCCCAGGCGAGCACGCGTTTCACCGCGATCGCGGTGGCTTCCGCGAGGCGGCCTTCCTCACGCAGGAAGTCTTCGAAGTCACTGCCGACGCGCGGCCGAGCTTTCTTGCTCGTCATGTTAGTCGTGCCTTTCTCCGTCTCGCAGAGCCAGAGAGCGGCCGGACACAGTGTATCAAAAAAGATGCACGTTGGACACTGATCTGACTGTTCCAACGCGGCCGTGGTGCAGTTGGATGACGTCGGACGGTTAAAATCTGCCGCTCTTCGAGGCGGGGGTTCCTTTGCGCATCTGAATATTCGGCGCCGGCGCAGTCGGCGGTCACATCGCCGCGCGTTTCGCCGCCGCGGGCCACGCCGTTTCGGTGTTCGCGCGCGGCGCGCACCTTGCAGCCATGCAGGCGCGGGGCATCGAGCTGCGCAGCGCCGACGAGGTCGTAAACGCCAAGGTCAACGGTGGCGACAAGGCCGCCGCGCTCGGCAAGCAGGACATCGTCTTTGTCACCCTCAAGGCGAACATGCTCGATTTGTTCGCCGCGAACGCGAGCGCCCTGCTGGACCGGGACACGCCCGTCGTATTCGTGCAGAACGGGATTCCCTGGTGGTATGCGCAGGGGATATCGAACACGCGCCCGACGCCGCCGGATCTTTCCAAGCTCGACCCCGGGGGCGCGCTCGCAAAAGCGATTGCCCCCGAGCGCGTCGTCGGCGCAGTGGTGTTTTCGGCGAACACTGTCGAAGCGCCTGGCGTCATCCGGAACTCGACGCCGGGTCGCAATATGCTCACGGTCGGCGAGCCGGACGACACGCAATCGGTGCGCATCAAGTCGCTGCGCCAAATGATTTCTGCCGCCGCCATGCATTCGCCCGAGAACGCCGACATTCGCCAGTCGCTCTGGAGCAAACTCACCCTTAACATCGGCAGCTCCACGCTTTGCGTGCTGACCGGCATCGCGGTGGGCGAGATTGCGAACGACCCGACGCTCGCGAAGATCCGCGCGCGCATCACGGCCGAGGGCGTCGCAATCGCCAAGGCGCACGGC
>JAQBBQ010000200.1:0-8179 GCA_032125995.1 Betaproteobacteria bacterium
CGCTCGCCGAGGCGCTCGGCGGGCGCGCCTTCCTCGAACTGCTGAACGACTATTTCGAGGCGACGGCCGGGGCCGTGCTCGAACACGGCGGTGAGGTGCTGCGTTTCATCGGCACGCCTCGCTCGCGGTGTTCCCGCTGCAGGGGGTCGACGAGCCGGCGCTGCGCCGAGCGACCTGCGAACGCGCCGTCGCCGCGGTGCGCGAGGCGCGCAGCCGCGTGCGTGCCGCCAACGAACGCCGCGTGGGCGAAGGGCTGCGCCCGTTCCACTACGGCGTCGGGCTGCACGTCGGGCGCGTGCTGTACGGCAACATCGGCACGGTCCAGCGGCTCGAGTTTTCGGTGATCGGCGCGGCGGCGAACGAAACCGCACGCATCGAGGGGCTATGCAAGCGCACGCAGAGCGACGCGGTGGTCTCGCAGCCCGTGATCGACGAAATAGGCGTCACCTGGCCGAGCCTCGGCAAATTCGAGCTGGCGGGCGTCGTCAGGCCGATGGAGGTGTTTTCGGTCCCGGCGAGCTGAGGCGCAGGTCCAGCGGACGCGGCTTCAGGCCGGTGGGCCTTGGTCCCGGCTGTGCGTCTTCACCTTGCCGCGCTGCACGCGCCCGAGCTCTTCGATCTTGCGCGTCGCGGCGTTGAAGGCATCGCGCAGCGCGACGTACACGTCCTCGTGGTGATCGCGGTTGACCGCGATCTCGTGCTGCGGAATGCGCAGGTCGAGGCGCACGCAGAACTCCTTGCCCTGGTTGCGATGCCGGTCGCGCTCTTCGACGACGACGCGGCAGCTGATGATGCCGGGATAGAACGCCTCCAGTTTGTCGGCCTTTTCACGAATGCGCGCGTCAAGCGCGTCGGATTGTTGGATGTCGCGGTACGTGATTTGCAGCGGTGTTTGCATGTGGCCCCTCTGCACAGTGATGGGTTTACCCAACCTCAACATAGGCGCTTGCGATCGCGCCTTCTTTGACGACCGTCAACCCGACATGCCGCGCGCCGTGCAGTAATCTACGTTGATCCACGTCAACGCGCCCGTACGAATCTGAGCGACGGTGTACGGGAGTGGTCAAGGCAAAGGCGACGAAGGATTCCGCGATGGCAACCATCACCTGGATCGTCGTGGCGAATTCGAGCCGCGCGCGCATACTCGAGAACCGTGGCGTAGGCACCGGCCTCGCTGCACTGCAGGCCTTTGAGCATCCGGAAAGCCGTGCCAAGGGCATCGACCTGGTGTCGGATCGCCCCGGGCACACCGCGAGCGACCGTGGCAGCCGCACCGCGCTCGAACCCAACACCGATGCGAAGCGCAACGTGCAGGAGCATTTTGCGCGCGAGCTGGCGCAGTCACTCGAGCAGGGGCGGGTGGAGAACCGCTACCAGGATCTGGTCCTCGTTGCTTCGTCGCCGTTTCTCGGCATCCTGCGCGCGCAACTGCCCGAGCACGTCAAAGCGCAGGTTCGCGAGGCGCTCGACAAGGATTACACGGCACTCGCCGAGCGCGAACTCGCGGCGCAGTTGGGCGCCGTCGTCACGCTCTAGACAGGCGTCCGATGCGGCGCCGCCGCCTCAGAACGAGCGTGGCAGCCCCAGCACGTGCTCGCCGATATAGGAGAGGATGAGGTTGGTCGAAATCGGCGCGACGAGATACAGGCGCGTCTCGCGGAACTTACGCTCGATGTCGTACTCCGCGGCGAAGCCGAAACCGCCGTGGGTCTGCAGGCAGACGTTCGCCGCCTCCCACGAGGCCTTGGCGGCGAGGTGCTTGGCCATATTGGCTTCCGCCCCACAGTGCTGCTTGGCGTCGAACAGGGCGGCGGCCTTGTAGCGCATCAGGTTCGCCGCTTCGATCTCCATGTAAGCCTCGGCAATCGGGAACTGCACGCCCTGGTTCTGGCCGATCGGCCGGCCGAACACGACGCGGTCCTTGGCATAGCGGGTCGCGCGTTCGGTGAACCAGTAGCCGTCGCCGATGCACTCGGCGGCGATCAGAATCCGCTCGGCATTCAGTCCGTCGAGAATGTAGCGAAACCCCTTGCCTTCTTCGCCGATCAGGTTCTCGGCCGGAATCTCGAGGTTGTCGAAGAACACCTCGTTGGTCTCGTGGTTCACCATGTTGCGGATCGGCCGCATGCTCATGCCCTTGCCGAGCGCGTCGCGCTTGTCGACGATGAACACCGACATGCCCTCGGATTTGCGCTTCACCTCGGCGAGCGGCGTGGTGCGCGCGAGCAGGAGCATGAGTTCCGAGTGCTGCAGGCGTGAGGTCCACACCTTCTGGCCGTTCACCACGTAGCGCGCGCCCTTTCTGACCGCACTGGTCTTGATTGCCGTCGTGTCGGTGCCCGCGCCCGGCTCGGTGACGCCCATCGCCTGCAGGCGCAGCTCGCCGCTCGCGATCAGGGGCAGGTACTTCTTCTTCTGCGCCGCCGAGCCGCTGCGCAGCAGCGTGTTCATGTTGTACATCTGGCCGTGGCAGCAGCCGGGGTTGCCGCCGGAGCGCGAGATCGCCTCCATGATCACCGTCGCCTCGGTGAGCGAGAGGCCTGAGCCGCCGAATTCCTCCGGGATCAGCGCCGACATCCAGCCGGCCTTGGTCAGCGCGTCGACAAAGGCCTCGGGATAGGCGCGTTCCTCGTCTACCTTCTGCCAGTAGGCCGAGTCGTACTGGCTGCACAGCGCACCCACTGCGTCGCGCAATTCGTTGTGAGCCTGTTGGGAATCCTGTCCGAGGTTCATGCGCGGTTCACGACGTTGGTTTTAGATGTTCGGATGCTTCCTCGTCGCTGCGAAGCCAGATTTCGGGCGCAATTGGCGCGTGGGCTTCTTCCAGCAGATGCCCGACGAGACCCACGGCGCGCGCCATGACGCCGAGGCCGCGGCAGACGCGCCAGTCGAAGCCCATCTCGCAGGCCAGCGCGCCGAGTGCGCCGGTCGCATTCAGCGGTAGCGGCTTGCCGGCGGCGCGCTCGGCGGCCTGCTGCACGCGTTCGACCAGTTCGCCGTAGCGGCCGTAGAAGCCGCAGGCGCGGGCGATCTCGAACAGGCGCGGTACGCGCGGATCGACCGGTTTGTGGATCGGATGCCCGATGCCGGGCACGATCGCCTTGCGCGCGCGATACGCATCGACGATGGTGTTGGCGAGCGCGTCGAGATCCACCGCAGCCTTCGGATCCGGCAAGGCCTCGGTCAGCATTCGCGCACAGGCTTCGGTCGAGCCGACGAACACGCTTCCCAGCCCGCAGAGGCCGGCGGCGACCGCGGCCTGCATCGCTTCGGGCGCGCCGTAGTAGGTCATGCGCGCCGCAATCGCCGACGGCGTGAGGCCGTGCTCGACCAGCGTCACGACCATGGCGTTGAACAGCGTCGATTCCTTGGCGTTCGGTGCGCGCCCGGTCAATTCGAGAAAGGCCATATCGCCGAGATTGAAGTGACCCAGGATCTCGCCCGGCAGATCCTTGCCGCGCACGACGATGCGATCGGCCGTGCTCCAGCCCATCTCGGAGCGAATCGGTTTGCGTTTTCTAGCCATGGTGCCGATCATACATAGCCGGGTCCCTCGATTGCGGGGTGGTGCGCGAGAAAGTCCTCGTTCACCTCGAGCCCGATCCCGGGTGCCTCGAGCGGCCAGACCATGCCATCGGCATCGGCGGCGCCCGGGTTCTGCACCAGCTCGTCGCGGAACTTGTTCGACTTCGACACATCGCCTTCGAAATAGCCTGCGTTGTCGATCGCGCAGAGGAAATGAATCGTCGCCGCGTGGTTGATGCCGGTCATCGAGCTGTGTGGGTGGATCGGCAGCTTCCAGCTCGAGGCGAGGGCGGCGATGCGCAGCGCCTCGGTGATGCCGCCGCACTTCGACAGGTCCGGCTGCAGGATCGTGATCGCGCCATCCTCGATGACGCGATTGAATTCGAAGCGCAGGTAATGGTTTTCGCCGGCGGCGAGCGGTGTGCGCCCGAAGCCGCGCGCCGCGCGGTAGCTGCGGTAGTCGTGCGCCGGGAACGGCTCCTCGAGCCAACCAACGTCGAGCGCGTCCATCGCCGGCAGCACGCGGCGCACGTCCTCGACCGAGTAGCCGATGTTGGCGTCGGTGAGAATCGCCAATTCGGGACCGAAGGCTTCGCGGATTGCGCGGATGCGCTCGAGGTCGCGCGCCGGCGTGTCGCCGACCCGCAGCTTCAGCGCCGTGAAGCCGGCCTCGACCAGTGGGCGCGCTTCGTCGACAAGCTGCGCCGGCGGCTGGTAGCCGAGCGAGACGCCGCCGGCATAGGCTGGAACGGCGCGCCGCGCGCCGCCAAGCAGCGCATAAAGTGGCAGCCCGGCGCGCTTGGCGCGAATGTCCCACAGCGCCATGTCGATGCCGCTGATCGCCAGACAGGCGCCCGCGCCCATGCCGTGGCTGGCGAGCTGGAAACGGTACATCCGGTCCCAGACGCCGATGACGTCGTTCGCGTCCATACCGAGAATGAGCTGGCGCAGCGTCGTATCGATCAGCTTGGCGACCGCCGTATGCGCGCGCCCGTGGTGCGCCTCGCCCCAGCCGACGATGCCATCCTCGGTACGCACGCGGACGACGACCGCGTCGCGCTTCACCGCGGTGCCGATGCCGAGCGTCACGCGCCGCGCGGGCGGAATCGGGAACGAGGTCGGAAACGCCCGGACCTCAGCGATTCGCTGATCGGCGCTCACCGTGCGCGCTCCAGGCATCGGGGTTGACCAGGTTCTGCGGCCGTTCGCCGGCGAGCATCGCGAGGGTAATCGTCGCCGCGGCCACGCCCATACGGGCGCGCGATTCGCGCGTCATGCCCGACAGGTGCGGCGTGAGGACGGCGTTGTCGAGCGCGAACAACGGATGGCCGGGCGCCAGCCGGTAGTGCTCGAAGACGTCGAGCATCGCGCCACGGATGCGCCGCGCGCGCAAGGCCTCGACCAGCGCGTTTTCGTCAATCACCGCGCCGCGGCCGACATTGATCAGCCAGGCACTCTGCTTCAGGCGCGCCATGCGCTCGGCATTGAACAGGTGGTGCGTGTCGGCGGTGAGCGGGACGGTGATGACGACGAAATCCGACGCGCCCAACAGGCGATCGAGCGTCACCGGCTCGGCTTCGCGCGGGAGCCGGTTCAGGCGGCGCTGGTAGCCGAGCACGCGCATGCCGAACCCGTGGTGCGCGATGTGCGCCACGCGCGCACCGATCGCGCCGACGCCGACGATGCCGCAGGTCATCGCCGCGATTTCATGCACTTCCGTGCCGAGTGCCCGCGCCGTGTCCCAGGCGTCGGTGCGGATCGCGGTGGTGATCGCGGCGACATTGCGCGCCAGCATGAGCATTGCCATCACGCAATACTCGGCGACCGATTGCGCGTTCTCGCCCGGCAGGTTCGCGACCAGCACGCCGTGCGTGGTCGCAGACTCGAGCGGCACCAGATCGATCCCGGTACCGTGGATCGTGACCGCGCGCAGGCGCGGCGCGACCTCGAAGATGTCGTCTGGCAGGCGGCTGCGGATGATCGCCGCATCGCATTCGCGCGCCAGCCGCCGCACGGTATCGGCGTTGCCGTCGGGTGCCTCGACGACCTCGACTCGGTCGACGCAGCGCGCGAGTACCTCGACACCGGAGGGGTCGATCAAATCGGTTAGCAGGACGCGGCTGGTCATGGCAGGCTGTTAGCATAACAATATGGCGAACCCGTCGAACGAGTTCGATGCCGCGCGCGACCATCGTTTCGCAGCCACGCGCTGGTTCGAGGATTTCGCACTCGGCGAGCGCTTCTACATCCCGTCGCGTACCCAGACGGATGCGCTGTTCGCCGCGTTTCAGCTTGCCTCGGGTGACAACGACCCGATCCACTACGATGTCGAGTACTGCCGGCGACGCGGCCATCCGGCGATGCTCGCGCACGGCATGCAGGTGATGATTCAGACCGCCGCCGGCGCGGGCGTGTTTCCCCAGCTGGTGGCCGACTCGCTGGTCGCGATGCTCGAATGCTCGGCAAAACTTGTTGCACCGGTGTATAGCGGCGACACGCTGTATCCCGCGCTCGAGATCGCTGAACTCACGCCGCAGCGCACGACCGGGGTGATGGGTCTGCGTGCGACGGTGCACAATCAGAAAAATACACTGGTGCTCGAGGGCGTTCACCGCTACCTGATCCGCAAGCGACCTGTCGGCTGAATTCAGAGTTTTCGAAACGCGATGGACTTGAATCCGCTACTCGTTGCCAAGCACGTCCTGCCCACCGACGCAGGCGACGCGGTCCTCATCGGCCGCGCCTGGGTCGGCGGCGACCCGGCCGGACCGAGCCCGGTGCTGGTGCGCGGCGACGAAGTGCACGACCTGTCCGCGCTCGCGCCGACGGTGTCGCAGCTGCTCGATCGCTATGACCTCGCGCGCGAGCTCGCCAGCCTCGATGGCCTGCCGCTCCTCGGGCGGGTCGATGCGCTGTTGGCCCGGAGTGTCGCGGGCGTTGAGGGCGCGCGTTTTCTCGCGCCGGTCGACCTGCAACCGGTCAAGGCAAGCGGCGTTACCTTCGTCTCGAGCTTGCTCGAGCGCGTGATCGAGGAACAGGCACGCGGTGATCCGTCCAAGGCGCAGGCGATCCGCGCCAAGATCGATACCCTGGTCGGCGGCGACCTCGCGGCGATCCGCCCGGGTTCAGCAGAGGCCATGGCGCTGAAGAAAACCCTGATCGAGCAGGGCGCCTGGTCACAGTACCTCGAGGTGGGCATCGGCCCGGACGCCGAGATCTTCACCAAGTGTGCACCGATGGCGTCGGTCGGGGTGGGTGCGGACATCGGCATCCTGCGCAGTTCGACCTGGAACAATCCCGAACCCGAGGTGGTGCTCATCGCCAACGGGCGCGGCGAGGTGGTCGGTGCGACGCTCGGCAACGACGTCAACCTGCGCGACATCGAGGGGCGCAGCGCGCTGCTCCTCGGACGTGCGAAGGACAACAATGCCTCGAGCGCGATCGGCCCGTTCATCCGGCTGTTCGACGCGCGCTTTAGCATCGACACCGTGCGCGCGGCGGACATTGCGCTCAAGGTGGAGGGCGACGACGGCTTTACGCTCGAGGGCCTGAGCTCGATTTCGAAGATCAGCCGTGATCCGCTCGAGATCATGCGCCACGCGATGAACGAAAATCACCAGTACCCGGACGGGCTCGCGCTCTATCTCGGCACCATGTTCGCGCCGACGCAGGATCGCGGCGCGCCCGGCGAGGGCTTCACGCATAACCCGGGGGATCGCGTGACGATATCGACCCCGGCGCTCGGCGCGCTGGTCAATCGCGTGCGCTATTGCGACGAGATTGAACCCTGGACCTTCGGCACCGGCGCGCTGATGCGCAACCTCGCGCAGCGCGGTTTGTTAAAGCACTAGGCAAGCACCAAGGAGATGACGATGAGCACCCTGCACCAGAACCTGATCGGTGGCCAATGGATGGCAGGCGCCGGCATCAACGTCAACAAGAATCCTTCCGACCTGTCGGACGTCATCGGCGAGTACGCCCAGGCCGACGCCGCGCAGGTCAAGACGGCGATCGAGGCCGCCAAGGCGGCGTTCCCGAAGTGGGGCGGGTCGAACGTGCAGGAGCGCGCTGACATTCTCGATCGCGCGGGCAGCGCGATCCTGGCGCGCAAGGACGAACTCGGCAAGCTGCTCGCGCGCGAAGAGGGCAAGACCCTGCCCGAGGCGATCGGCGAGGCGGCGCGCGCGGGTTACATCTTCAAATTCTTCGCCGGCGAGGCAGTGCGTATCGAGGGCGAAAAGGTCGCCTCGGTACGCCCCGGGGTCGACGTCGAGATCACGCGCGAGCCCGTCGGCGTGGTCGGCATCATCACGCCGTGGAATTTCCCCATCGCGATCCCGGCCTGGAAGATTGCGCCGGCACTCGCCTACGGTAACTGCGTGGTGTTCAAGGCCGCGGACCTGGTGCCGGGCTGCGCCTGGGCGCTCGCCAAGATCCTCGACGAGGCGGGCATGCCGGCGGGCGTGTTCAACCTGGTGCTCGGGCGCGGCACGGTGGTGGGCGAAGCGATCGTCGCCTCGCCCGACATCGCGGCGATCTCGTTCACCGGCTCGGTCGACACCGGGCACCGGATTGCGACGCGTGCGATCGAGCAGGGCAAGAAGATCCAGCTCGAGATGGGCGGCAAGAATCCGATGGTCGTACTCGACGATGC
>JAQBBQ010000201.1:0-20842 GCA_032125995.1 Betaproteobacteria bacterium
ATCGACATGACGAACCAGAAACCCCCGGCCAGGGGATCGGCGCTGCCGGGAATGTGCGGCATCAGGGAGTGCATTGTTACCACCATTCCCGCCATCAGCAGATTCATCGAGAGGAACTCGGGCAAGAAAGTCTGGCGTAGCGAGCGCAAATAGTCACCACCCGCCATCTCACGCATTGCAAGGGCCTGGAAGATCGCCCAGCCAAACCCGAAACCAAGGACGTACTCGAGAAACAGGTCGGCCCAATCGGGCAAGCGCCAATGGGCCGCGACTGATGCCCCTGCGATGATGCCGATGCCGTCTCCGGCGGCACAGTGCATAGTGGAGCCGAGTACCTGGCGCCAGCGAACCGCCACATAGGCCTCGTGTGCTCCGCGAAGTGGCTCTCGGCACCCAAGAACGTAGAAAAAGGCGGCGAACGGGCCAGTAAACAGAGCGAGGATTATGAAGGCCCACTTGATGACCGGATGCGCTGGCGTGCTCCGGATATCAATGCTGACAAAAACGACGGAGAGACCCGTCAACACGAACCACAGAAGCATTGCACCTTCAATCATGATTGAGCGCTTCTGATCACTTGGTGTCGCCTAACGAACAGGATCGTATCCGTCGCGGGTCAGCATGACGGATACGGTCAGTTGGACTGAACCGCTGGGATCAGGGCGCGAGCGCTTGGGGATTGAATGCAGCCGCGGGTGCGGCGCGATGCGCGGCGTGGCGTGCATGGGTGGTGCGTGGCCCTTGCCGATGCGCGGTTGGTGATGCGTGCACTATGGCAGAGGGGTTCGAGGGGGTCAACGCAAGGCGCTGAGGCGAGCGCGAGCATCGAGCGCGCGCAAGCGCGGGCTCGGCGAAGCGGCTTGGTGGGGTGAAGGCGCCCAGCGTCATGGAGGCTGGCGCGGTTGCGGGGCGAGTGTGGCCACGACACGAAGCACGCCGCGCTCGCAATGCGGGCAACGCGCGATGTCGATTGCGGCGATGCGCTGCCAGAAGGCGTCGAGCGATTCGCGCACAACGGGCGGGGATTCGAGCAAACGCGCACCGAGCGCGGCGCGTGCCGATTGAAGCAGCGCGCGAAGGACGTGGACTTCGGCTACCGTCAGATCCTGGTGCGCGACGGCAAGGGCGGCAAGGACCGGATCACGATGCTGCCGGCCGCAGTGGCCGCGCCGCTGCAGGCCCATCTCGAACGGGTGAAGGTGCTGCACGAGCGCGACGCCGCGCAAGGTTTCGGCGACGTGGAGTTGCCAGATGCGATTGCGCGTAAGTATCCGCGCGCACCGTACGAGTGGGGCTGGAAGTTTGTGTTTCCTTCGCACAAGCGATCGGTCGACCGGGGAACGAGGACCTGAAAGGGAAAGACCAGAGTTCCTTGCTTCGCGCTTCCCGCAAGCAGCCGTTCGAACCGACCGCGGGAGTCAACAATCCACGCGGGCGGCGGCGGCGCCTCCACCGACAAGGCACCCCTGGTTTCCGTCGCCGCGTGCGCCGCAACCCACAACCAGCATGCGGCCAGCGAAATCAGACAATGGTTTGGGAGACGGCGCACTGGATTTCCGGGCCGCCGACGCGTATAGGTGCCAGCGCGCCTTCAGGCCCGTCGCCACTTGATCGAGCAGCCGATCGAAGTCACCTGATCCTTCGGTCCCTCGCCGCCGCGCGCGACGCCAAGCATCGCCTCGAACAGATCGCGCCGCGCGTTCGGCACCGCGCTGGTGCGCGAGGCATCGAGCCGTCCGCGATACTGCAGCTCGAGATCGGCGTTGAAGCCGAAGAACTCCGGCGTGCACTGCGCATCGTAGGCTCTCGCCACGGCCTGCGTCTCGTCGAAGACATAGGGAAAACCGAAGCCCTGCTTCGCTGCGACGCGCTTCATGTTGTCGAAGGAATCCTCCGCGTACTCGGTCGGATCGTTCGACATGACGGCGACCGAACCGATGCCATGCGGCGCAAGCTCGACGCAGTCGCGCACGATGCGATCGAGCACTGCCTTAACGTACGGACAGTGGTTGCAGATGAACATGACGAGCAGGCCGTTCGGGCCGCGCGCGCTCGTCAGGCTGTGGCGTTTGCCATCGACGCCGGGCAGGTCGAAGTCGACCGCCTTCCAGCCGAAGTCGCAGACCTTGGTTGCGGTGGAGACCATGGGAGAATCCTAGCATGCGGGTCGCGCGCTTTTACCTCGAATCGCCGCTCGAAACCGGCGTGCGGATCGCGCTTTCCGAGCGCGCTGCGCATCACGCTGCGCGCGTGCTGCGGTTGCGTAGCGGCGACGACGTGACCCTGTTCGATGGCCGTGGCGGCGAATACGCCGCCACGATCGTCGAGAGTACGCGCGACGCGATGGCAGTCGAAGTAGGCCTCTGGCGGGAAATCGAGCGCGAATCGCCGCTCGACGTCACGCTCGTGCAGGGCATTTCGAGCGCCGAACGCATGGACCTCTCGGTGCAGAAGGCGGTTGAACTGGGCGTCGCCGCGATCCAGCCGCTGCACACCGACAAGTCGGTCGTGCGCCTGGATGCCCAGCGCCTCGAGTCACGCCTCACGCACTGGCGGCGGATCGTCGCCGCGGCCTGCGAGCAGTGCGGCCGCAACCGCCTGCCCGAGGTGCGCGCGCCGATCTCCGTCGCGCTGCTGTGCGAGTCGACCGGGGCCTGGCCGACGAAATGGCTGCTTGCACCCGGCGCCGCAACGCGGCTGCAGGCCGCGGCGCGCTCGATCGCAGGCCCGCTGGCGATCGCCGCGGGCCCGGAAGCCGGATTCTCCGAGGAGGAAACGCAAGCGCTGATCTCGGCAGGCTTTACGCCGCTTCAACTCGGGCCGCGAACACTGCGCACCGAAACTGCGGCGACCGCCGCGCTCGCGGCGCTCAATGCGATTGCCGGGGATGGTTGAGGATTGCACGCGCCATGGATGGGACTGTTATTGGACGACGATCGCGGCCCAGAACAGACCGTCGGGCGTAGAATCGCGCCTTATTATTGGCGGCTAAATCAAACCGATCGAACAGCGGCAGGTCGGTATCAGAGGTGGCGGCCGTGCTGCATGGAACCTGACGCGTATTCGTTGGCCGCCGGCAACACGACGATCATTTACCTACGGAGTTATTTATGAAACGTCCCGTCGTCGTCGTCGCTTGTCTTGCGCTCGCTGCTGCCGCCTTCGGCGCAGAGACAACCGTCACCCTGAGCAGTACCGATGCGAAGGGCACTGGCGCTTCAGTCGGTACGGTTCGCATCGTTGAAACGCGCTATGGCTTGGTCTTCTATCCAGCACTTAGGGGTTTGTCGCCGGGCCAGCATGGGTTTCACGTACATGAGAAACCATCATGCGCGCCCGCGAAGCGAGGCGGCGAATCCGTGGCGGCTCTGGCTGCCGGTGGCCATCTGGACCCACAGGCAACGAAGCGGCACGGCGAACCGTGGGGCGATGGGCATCTTGGGGATTTGCCTGCGCTAGTCGTGTCATCTGACGGCAGCGCGAGAAACGCCGTGTTGGCGCCCAGATTGAAGTTAGCGGACGTGGCCAATCGTTCGCTCATGATCCACGCCGGTGGCGACAATCATTCCGATCGACCGGCGCCGCTTGGCGGCGGTGGCGCTCGAGTTGCCTGTGGCGTGATCGGCGGCTAACGCTTCGGCCGATCAACCACAACTACATCGCCGCGCTCAGCAACCCGACAATCTGCTGATTCCCCGCCGCGCCTGCGATCTCTAGCGCGCTGCGTCCGTCGGCGTCGCGTGCCGCCAGGTTGACGCCACGGCCTTCGATATACAGCGCAACCGCGAGTGCGTCGTTGCGTTTCACGGCATCGAGAAACTGACCGGCATCGTAGTAGCGCAGCCCCATGGCATGGAGTTCCTTGCGCGCCGCAAGAGCGTGTTCCGGTCTGGTTGCAAACGCTTGCCCGGCCGCGCGCGCATGCTCGCGCCGCGCCAGCACCATGAGGTCGTGCGCGAGCGCGCCGAAGGTCTGGCGCTCGGCGTCGGTCATGTCCTGCGTGATGTCGTCGAACAGCGCCGCGGCGGCGCGGTTCGCCTCGGGGTTCTGCCCGGAGAATACCTCGTCGACGCGCCTCTCGACGACCTTCGGGTCCTCCGATTGCGCCGCGATGCGCACAAACGAATGCACCAGCGCGAGCACGTGGCCGAAGCCCACATCGTCGTCGGCGTCAGTTCCGATTCCGAGCGCCGATGCCGGCGCCCACGCAAAAACACATGCAGTCAGAACGGCGATCAGTCTCATGACAGGCTCCGCGTCGACCCACCAACCTCTACCTTATACCCAAAGTCGTGCGGCCGCGCTGGGTTGACCGGCCGCCCGTCCTCGCGCCAAGCGTGAACTCGCTTAGAATTTCGCCATCGCCCGCCACGCTGACAGACCCTGACAACAATGGTGACCCAAGCGCATCCCGAAGCCTTCGTGCGTTGGCTGCGCCAGGTCGCGCCCTACGTGCACGCCTTCCGCGGCCGCACCTTCGTCGTCGGGTTTGGCGGCGAGACGGTAGCCGAACGCGCGCGCTTCGTGCATTTCGTGCACGACATCAATCTGCTCGCGGCGCTCGGCATCCGACTGGTGCTCGTGCACGGCGCACGTCCGCAGATCGATGCCGAGCTGAAGGCCAAACGACTTCGCTCGCGCACCGTCAAGGGCCTGCGCATCACCGACGCGGCCGCGCTCACCGCCGTGAAGCATGCCGCCGGCGTGCTGCGGGTCGAAATCGAGGCGCTGCTTTCGCAGGGCCTGCCGAACTCGCCGATGGCCGGCGCGCGCATCCGCGTCGCCTCCGGAAACTTCATCACCGCACGGCCGATCGGCGTCGTCGACGGAACGGACTACCAGTTCACCGGGGCGGTGCGCCGCGTCGACGCGCAGGCGGTTGCGGCCCGACTCGATGCGGGCGAAGTCGTGCTCATCCCGCACATCGGTTACTCGCCGACGGGCGAAATCTTCAACCTGGCGTGGGAAGACGTGGCGGAGAACGTCGCCACCGCGCTCCAGGCCGACAAGCTGCTGCTGGTCACCGACCGGCTGCCGACGAATCGCAAGGGCGAGGTGCGCGGCGAATTGACCGCGCGCGAGGCGAATGCCCTGCTCAAGAAGGGTGGCCTCGGCACCGCGACCACGCGCGCCATGACCTACGGCTTGCGTGCCCTGGAGGGTGGGGTTGCGCGCGCCCATCTCGTATCGCGCCGCACCTGGGGCGCGACGCTGCTCGAACTCTTTACGCACTGGGGCGTCGGCACGATGCTGACCGCCGACCCGGTAGAGCGCCTGCGTGAGGCCACGATCGACGACATTGGTGGCGTGCTTGCGCTGCTCGAGCCGCTCGAGGCCGAAGGCACGCTGGTCAAGCGCAGCCGCGAGCTGATCGAGGCCGAGATCCGCAATTTTTTCGTTCTCGAGCACGATGGCGCAATTCTGGGATGCGCGGCGCTGCACCCCTACCCCGATGCGAAGAGCGCGGAGTTCGCCTGTCTCGCGGTCGCCCCGGAATATCGCGATGCGGGCTATGGCGAGCGCCTGCTTGCGGCCTGCGAGGCGCGTGCCCGCACCCGGCGCATCCGCCGGCTGCTTGCATTGACGACGCGCGCTGCGCACTGGTTCCTCGATCAAGGCTTCGTCGAGGCACCGGTTACGGCGCTGCCGGCGAGACGCCAGGCGCTCTACAACTGGAAGCGCGGCTCGAAGGTTTTCCTCAAGAAACTGTAGTGCCCCGCCGTGCGTGGCGCCGGCCGGGACGCAGGAGGCTGGAAGATCCTATAATCCGCCGATCAGCGATGGAGTCTTACTGATGGCAAGAATGGTGAACTGCGTCAAGCTTGGCCGCGAAGCGGAAGGGCTCGAATTGCCCCCGTATCCGGGTGCGCTCGGTAAGCGCCTGTGGGAAAACGTTTCCAAGGAAGCGTGGCAGCAATGGCTGCGGCATCAGACCATGCTGCTAAACGAGAACCGGCTGAATCTGGCCGACCCGAAGGCGCGGAAATACCTCACCGAGCAAACCGAGCAGCATTTCTTCGGCACCGGCGCCGATGTCGCTTCTGGCTACGTCCCGCCGGGAGAAAAGTGACCGGCCGCGCAAGCGGCCCCGACTCAGGCGATGGCGCCGCAGGCGCGCAGCTGCGCGATGCGCGCCGCGCTGTAGCCGAGCCCCTCCAGTAACGCATCGGTCTGCGCACCCAGCGCCGGCGCCGCCTCCCGCGGCAGCGTGACGCCGGGTAAGCGGATCGGATTCACGACCATACGGGCGGGCGGACCCTCGGCACGGGCGTAGTCCGCCACGCCCGCACGCTCGTGCACGAAGTCGTTTTCGAGTGCCGCGCCGACGTCGTACACCGGCGCAACCGGCACCCGCCCGGACAGGCGCTCGAGCCAGACCGCCGTCGTCTGTTCGGCGAACGCCGCATCGAGCAGTTCCTGTACCAAGGATCGATGTTCCAGCCGCGCCGCAAAATCGGCCAGGCGCGGATCGTCGCACCACGCCGGATGACCGAGCGCCTCGGCGAGCAGGCGCCAGAACTTCTCCTTGTTGCACATGACGAAAATCCAGCCGTCCTGCGTCGTGTAAAGCTGGCTCGGCACCACCGAAGGATGCGCCGAACGCGGCTGGCGCCCGGTGACCGCGCCCGTATTCAGGTACCAGGTCGCCGGGTAGTTGAGATGGTGGAGCGCGACGTCGAACAGGCTCGTATCGAGGTCGCACCCCCGACCGGTCTGACGCGCCTTGAGCACCGCCGCAAGCAAGCCCAGCGCACAGCTCAGGCCGGCGGTAAGATCGATCATCGACAAACCAAACTTTGTCGGCGGCGCGCCGGGCTCGCCGGTCAGCGTGAGATAACCGGCTTCGGCCTGCATCAGGTAGTCATACCCGGGCCAGTCGGCGCGCGAACCCTCGCGGCCGTAGGCCGACACATGGGCGCAGACGAGGCGCGGATTCACTACCTTCAACTGTGCATAGGTCAGGCCGAGGCGCGCCGGTACGTCGCCGCGCAGATTGTCGAGCAACGCATCGGCGCTCGCCGCGAGATCGCGCAACACCGCTGCGCCCTCGGCGTGCTTGAGATCGAGCGCGATGCTCTTCTTGTTCCGGTTGAAGGTGTGAAAGTACTGGCTGTCGCCAGGCGCGAAAAAATGCGGCCCGACCTGCCGGCTGCTGTCGCCACCGTCGCGCGGGTTCTCGATCTTGATCACCTCGGCGCCGAGATCGGCAAGGTAGAGCGAGGCCCAGGGCCCGGCGCCGTACTGCTCGATCGCGAGCACGCGCAGACCCTCGAGCGGCGGACCAGCGGACGTCGCGTCGGTCGCCATCACCATCAGATTACGCCGTCGCGCGCGAGTGCGTCGATGTCGTTCGCCGCGTAGCCCAGATTGCGCAGGATCTCGGCGCCGTGCGCGCCGTATTCGGGCAGGCCAAGCTCGGGCTGCGCCGGTTCGCGCGTGAACTTGATCGGCACGCCGATATGCGCGTTGCCTTCGGCGTCGCGCAGCAGCATGCCGCGCTCGGCAGTCGCCGGATCGAAGAACGCCTCGCGCAAGCTGCGCACCGGCGCGTAGGCACACTCGACGTCTTCGAGCCAGGCGAGCGCTTCGTCGAGCGTCATGCGCCCGATGAATTCGCGCAGAAAGGCGCGCACCGGCGCCTGCGGCGCACCGTAGGGCTGGTGCAGCGGCGCAATGAGGTCTTCGCGGCCGGCCTTGCGCAGCACGTTCTCGCCGAACTTATGCTCGACGCCGCCGAACTCGATCGCCCGACCGTCCTTGGTGTCGTAGATATTGTTGAAGGCCGCGCCGCCCCAGGAGCGCTCGTCCCCCGGCACAGGGTCACGGTCCTCGGCGAACACAGCGCCAAGCTGGTGCGGTGTCCACGCCATCAACGCATCGTTCATTGCGATGTCGAGATAGTCGCCGTTCCCCGTCTCGCGCTGACGAACGAGCGCCATCAGGATGCCGGCAAGCGCCATGAGCGATCCCGCCATATCGGCAGCTGACACACCAGCAAGCACCGGCCTGCCGTCACGCCCGAGGTTCACGCTGGCAACTCCCGCCATGGCCTGGACCGCCGGGTCATGCGCGGGCTTGGCGTGATAGCGCCCGGTCTGGCCGAATGCCGAGATCGAGCAGTAGATGATGCGCGGTGCGCGCGCGGCGAGGGTGTCATAATCGAGGCCGAGGCGCTGCATCACGCCGGGCCGGAAGCCTTCGACCAGCACGTCGCTCGTCTCGGCAAGGCGCAGCAGGATCTCGCGGCCGCGTTCGTCCTTGAGGTTTAGCCGCAGGCTTTGCTTGCCACGGTGGGTGTTGCGGAACCAAACGCTGTGCCCGCCGCTGCGATACGGCGCGTGGCGCGCCGGCTCGCCGCCACCGGGTGCCTCGACCCGGATCACCGCGGCGCCGTGATCCGCCATCATCATCGTCAGGTGCGGACCCGGCAGGAACATCGACAGGTCGATGACCTTGACGCCCTCGAGCTTCATCGCTGCGCTCAGACCGGGTTTCGCTCGATGAGCTGGCGCGCGATGATGATGCGCTGCATTTCGTTGGTGCCTTCGCCGATGCACATCAGCGGCGCGTCGCGATAGAGCCGCTCGATCGGAAACTCCTTCGAGTAGCCGTAGCCGCCGAAAATGCGCATCGCTTCGAGCGCATTCTCGACCGCGGCCTCCGATGCGAAGTACTTCGCCATGCCGGCCTCCATGTCGCAGCGCGCCCCGCGGTCGTAGGCGAGCGCGGCCTGCTCGACCAGAAGCCGCGCCGCCTCAACGCGCGTCGCCATCTCGCCGAGCTTGAGCTGGATTGCCTGGTGTTCGCAGATCGGCTTGCCGAAGGTCTTGCGTATTTGCGCGTAGCGCACTGACTCGTCGAGCGCCGCCTTGGCGACGCCGACGCCGCGCGCGGCAACGTTGATGCGCCCGAGCTCGAGCCCGCTCACCGCGAGATAGAACCCCTGCCCTTCGCCGGCGAGCAGGTTGTCCGCCGGCACCTCGAAGTTGTCGAAGACGAGCTCGGCCGAATCGATGCCCTTGTAGCCGAGCTTCTCGAGCCGGCGCGATACGCCAAAGCCCGGTCCCTTCTCGAAGATGAACATCGACATGCCCTTGCGCGGCGGTGTCGCACCCGGATCGGTCTTCACCAGGACGGCGAAGGCCGAACCCTCGATGCCGTTCGAGATCCAGGTCTTGGTGCCATTCACGACGTAGTGATCGTTCGTCTTCACCGCGCGCGTGCGGATGCCCTGCAGGTCGGTACCGGCATCGGGTTCGGTCAACGCGAGCCCGCCGCGCAACTCGCCCGAACACATGCGCGGCAGCCAGCGTGCCTTCTGCGCCTCGCTGCCGAAACGCTCGATCAGCAGCGCCATCATGAGGTGCGAGTTGAAGATGCCGGTAAGTGACATCCAGACTTCCGAGATGCGCTGCACGATCTTCGCGTAGGTCGACGCCGGCAGCCCGAGGCCGCCCCACTGCGGGTCGATCACCGCGCCGAACAGGCCGAAGGCCTTCATGCGCTCGACCATCTCGGCAGGCCAGACATCGTCGTGCTCGAGCCGCGCCGCATGCGGGCGCACGTCGCGATCGAGCCATTTCTGGATCGCGTCGAGCATCGCCGTTTCTTCCCCGGGATCCGCCTGGCGTTGTGGTCGGGGTGGGGTTTGGAACGTCATGCCATGCCTCTGTGAGCGCTGCCAGGTCGCCGCCAAGGGGGTCATCCGCGCGCGCGGCAGCGCGCGCCTCGCCGGTGCGTCAGTCGAGCAGCTTTTCCATCTGCTCGAGCGAGACGTGGCGCACGTCGCGCCCCTTGACCATGTAGATCACGTACTCGGACATGTTCTTCGCATGGTCGCCGATGCGCTCGATCGCCTTGGCGATGAACAGAATCTCGAGCGAACGCGTAATCGTCCGTGGATCCTCCATCATGAAGGTGATCAGCTGCCGCATGATGGCCCTGAATGCGTCGTCCACGGCGCTGTCTTGCTTGACCACGCGCATCGCCTCGGCAACGTCGAGCCGTGCAAACGCGTCGAGCGACTGCCGCAGCATGGCGACCGCGCGGTCTGCGACGTGGGCGATGTCCAGGCTCGGCATGTTCTGACGGCCGGCGGCATGAATGAGCTTCGCCATGCGCGCGATCTTTTCTGCCTCGTCGCCAATGCGCTCCAGGTCGGTGATGGTCTTGATCACCGCGATGAGCAGGCGCAGGTCGCCGGCCGCGGGCTGGCGGCGCGCGATGATGTGGCTGCAGGCTTCGTCTAGCCCGACTTCGAGCGCATTGACGCGGTGGTCGTCCGCGATCACCTTGTCGATGCGCTCCATGTCACCCGAGTCGAGTGCTTCGACCGCGCGCAGGATTTGCTCCTCGACCAGACCGCCCATTTGCAGCACGCGGGAGCGCACGCTCTCCAGTTCCGCGTCAAACTGCTTGGAGATGTGCTCGGACATGCGGCTGGCCCTCGAACCCTCTTGAAATGAGGGACTTAGATTAGCACAGCGATGTTACGCGACGATGACAGGTCAGGTCCGTGGCGCGCCGGATGCACGTAGCGTGCGCACCCCATCTGCCTCGGCGAGCAGCAGCACGTCGGCCGCCCGCTGCGCGAACAATCCGTTCGTCACCACGCCCACGATCTGGTTCAGTTCGCGCTCGAGCCCCGGCGGATCGACGATCGTCAGTCCGTGGCAATCGAGGATCAGGTTGCCGTTGTCGGTCTTGAAGTTTTCGCGCCATACCGGCTGCGCGCCGCGCTTGAGCAGTTCGCGGCCGACGTAGCTGCGCGCCATCGGGATCACCTCGACGGGCAGCGGAAACTTGCCGAGCACGGGAACAAGCTTCGAGCGGTCGCAGATGCAGACGAAGGTCTTCGCTACTGCCGCGACGATCTTCTCGCGCGTGAGCGCGCCGCCGCCGCCCTTGATCATGGTGAGATGCTCGGTGATCTCGTCGGCGCCGTCGATGTAGACCGGCAGCGCATTGACGCTGTTGAGATCGAAGACGCGGATGCCATGCTTGCGCAGACGCTCGGCGCTCGCGTCAGAGGCGGCTACGGCGCCGTCGATCCGCCCCTTGATGGTGGCGAGCGCGTCGATGAAGAAGTTGACCGTCGAACCCGAACCGACGCCGACCACGGCGTCCTCGACGACGTGCTTGAGCGCCGCCTGGGCGACGCGCTGTTTGAGTTCGTCCTGAGTCATCGCTTGCGCGGCGGTGGCAGATCGGTGCACAGGCCCTCGAAGGCCTCGGCCGCCATGCCCACCGATTCACTGAGCGTCGGATGCGGGTGGATGGTCTTGCCGATATCGGTCGCGTCCGCGCCCATTTCGATCGCGAGCGCGAGCTCGCTGATGAGATCGCCGGCGCCGGTGCCGACGATCCCGCCGCCGAGGAGTCGGTGGGTTTCGGCATCGAAGATCAGCTTGGTGAATCCTTCGTCGCGTGCGTTGGCAATCGCTCGACCCGACGCGGCCCACGGAAACTTGCTCACCCCAATCTTCGTTCCGGCCGTCTTGGCCTCGTCCTCGGTCAACCCGACCCAGGCGACTTCGGGATCGGTGTAGGCGACCGAAGGCACGACCCGCGCGTCGAAGTGCGACTTCATGCCGGCAATCGCCTCGGCCGCGACATGCGCCTCATGCACCGCCTTGTGCGCGAGCATCGGTTCGCCCGCGATGTCGCCGATGGCATGTATGTGCGGGACATTGCTGCGCATCTGCGAGTCGACTTCGATGAATCCGCGCTCGCTCACGGCGAGACCCGCGTGCTCGGCGCCGATGGCCTTGCCGTTCGGAACCCGGCCGACCGAAACCAGGACCATGTCGTAGGTCTCGTAGCCTTGCGGCGCATCGGGGGCCTGCTCGCCCTCGAACCACAGCCGGATGCCGTCCTTGGCCACCGCCGCCTTCGTCGCGCGCGTTTTGAGCATGATCCGGTCGAAGCGCGCCTTGTTGAATTTCTGCCAGACGGCGACGAGGTCCCGGTCGGCGCCGAGCATGAGTCCGTCGAGCATCTCGACCACGTCGAGCCGCGCGCCGAGCGTCGAGTAGACGGTGCCCATCTCGAGGCCGATGATGCCGCCGCCGATGACGAGCAGTTTTTTCGGTTGGCTGCGCAGCTCGAGCGCACCGGTCGAGTCGACGATGCGCGGATCGGCTGGCAGGAAAGGCAGTTGCGCTGCCTGCGAACCCGCGGCGACGATCGCCGAGGCGAACTTCACGAACTGCGGCCCGTCCTTCGTCTCGACAGCGAGATGATGGGGATCGACGAAGCGGCCTACGCCCTGCAGCACGGTCACCCGGCGTGCCTTCGCCATCGCCGCGAGGCCGCCGGTCAACTTGCCAACCACCTTGTCCTTGAACGCGCGCAGCTTGGCGAGGTCAATCGCCGGCGCACCGAACTCGATGCCGTGCGAGGACAGGGCGCGCGCGGCGTCCATCACGGCCGCGGTGTGGAGCAGGGCCTTTGACGGGATGCAACCGACGTTCAGGCACACGCCGCCGAGCGTCGCATAGCGTTCGACCAGCACCACCTTCAGACCCAGGTCCGCGGCGCGAAACGCCGCTGAGTAACCGCCAGGCCCCGCGCCAAGCACCCCGATGTCGCAGCTGTGCTGCGCCTGCATCTGCGCACTACCTGCGGCCGGCGCGGGTGCCGTCGGCGGTGCTGCGGCCGCCGCCGCGGCCTTCGGGGCGGCCTGCGCTTCGCCGCCGCCCGCGGCCGCCTCGAGCAGCAGGATCAGCGTCCCCTGCGACACCTTGTCACCCAGCTTGAGCTTGAGCTCCTTCACCACCCCCGCATCGGGCGACGGAATCTCCATCGTCGCCTTGTCCGACTCGAGCGCGATCAGCGACTGCTCCTTGTCGATCGCATCGCCCGCCTTGACCAGCAACTCGATCACCTCGACATCCTTGAAGTCCCCGATGTCGGGAACCTTCACTTCGATCGGATTGGCCATGGCGTTCAGGGCTTTTTCATACTTTCGTCGGATCCGGTTTCTCCGGATCAATGCCGTACTTGCGTATCGCGTCGGCCACGGCCTTCGCCTTGCCCTCGCCCTGATCGGCCAGCGCCTTCAACGCCGCGACGACGACGAAGGCCCGGTTCACCTCGAAGAATTCGCGCAGCTTGGGGCGCGAATCCGAGCGACCGAAGCCGTCAGTCCCGAGCACACGAAACACGCGCTCGCGCGGCAGGAAGGGTCGGATCTGGTCGGCGAAGGTCTTCATGTAGTCGCTCGCCGCCACCACGGGCCCCTTGTGTTTGGCAAGGCAGGCCGCGACGTAGGGCGTGCGCGGCGCCGTCTCGGGGTGCAGCAGGTTCCAGCGGTCCGCCGCAAGTCCGTCGCGCCGCAATTCCGTGAAGCTGGTTGCGCTCCAGACGTCCGCCGCCACACCCCAATCTGACTCGAGCAGCTCGGCAGCCGCGAGCACCTCGCGCAGGATGGTGCCTGAACCCATCAGCTGCACGCGCGCCTTCGCTTTCGACTTCGACGCCCGCAGCAGGTACATCCCCTTGAGGATCCCGTCACCGACGCCTTCGGGCAGCGCCGGCTGCGCGTAGTTTTCGTTCATCACGGTGACGTAGTAGTAGACGTCCTCCTGCTCGGTGACCATGCGCCGCAGGCCATCCTGGACGATCACCGCAAGCTCGTAGCCGAACGTCGGGTCGTAGGACACGCAGTTCGGAATTGCAGACGACAGGATGTGCGAGTGACCATCCTCGTGTTGCAGGCCCTCGCCGTTCAGCGTGGTGCGCCCGGCGGTGCCGCCGATCAGGAACCCGCGCGCGCGCTGATCGGCCGCCGCCCAGGCCAGGTCGCCGATGCGCTGCAGCCCGAACATCGAGTAGAAGATGTAGAACGGCACGGTGACGAAATTCGAATGGCTGTACGCCGTCGCCGCGGCGATCCATGACGAGAACGCGCCGGCCTCATTGATGCCCTCCTCGAGAATCTGCCCCTGCTTGTCCTCGCGGTAGTACATCACCTGGTCGCGGTCGACCGGTTCGTACTTCTGGCCCTCGGAGGAATAGATGCCGAGCTGGCGGAACATCCCTTCCATGCCGAAGGTGCGCGCCTCGTCGGGCACGATCGGCACCACGTGCTTGCCGAAGGCCTTGTCGCGAACCAGCGCGGTGAGGATGCGCACGAACGCCATGGTGGTCGAGATTTCGCGGCCCTCGGAGCCCTTGAGCACGGCATCGAGCGCGGCGAGCGGCGGCACCGCGGGCACCGCGTCGGCCTTGCGCCGCCGCTGCGGCAGGTAACCCCCAAGCGCCTTGCGGCGCGCGTGCAGGTACTGCATCTCGGGCGAATCCGCCGGCGGAACATAGAACGGCAACGCCTCGAGTTCGTCGTCCGGAATCGGCATGCGCATGCGGTCGCGCATGCCCCGGATCGTCTCCAGGTCGACCTTCTTCAACTGGTGTGTCGGATTCTTCGCTTGCCCCTGCTTGCCCAGGCCGTAGCCCTTGATCGTCTTGGCGAGAATCACGCTCGGCTGGCCCTGGTGCTTCGCCGCCGCTTCGTACGCCGCGTAAATTTTGTGCGGATCGTGCCCGCCGCGGTTCAGCCGCCAGATGTCCTCGTCGGTCATGCGCGAGACCATCTCGAGCACCTTCGGATGCTTACCGAAGAAATGCTTGCGCACGAAGGCGCCGTCGTTTGCCTTGTAGTTCTGGTACTCGCCATCGAGCGTCTCCTCCATCACGCCCTGGAGAAGGCCCTCGCTGTCGCGCGCGAGCAGCGAATCCCAGTACGAACCCCAGATCACCTTGATGACGTTCCAGCCAGCGCCGCGAAATCCGCCCTCGAGCTCCTGGATGATCTTGCCGTTGCCACGCACCGGGCCGTCCAGACGCTGCAGGTTGCAGTTGACGATGAAAACGAGGTTGTCGAGCCGCTCGCGCGCCGCCATACCGATCGCACCAAGGGACTCGGGTTCATCCATCTCGCCATCGCCGCAGAACACCCATACCTTGCGGTTCTCGGTGTTGACGAGACCGCGCGCATGCAGATATTTAAGGTAGCGCGCCATGTAGATTGCCTGGATCGGGCCCAAGCCCATCGACACGGTCGGAAACTGCCAGTAGTCCGGCATCAGCCAAGGGTGCGGATACGACGACACGCCCTTGCCGTCGACATCGCGCCGGAAGTTGAGCAGCTGTTCCTCGCTCAGCCGACCCTCGAGCAGTCCCCGCGCGTAGACCCCCGGTGCGGAATGGCCCTGAAAATAGATCAGATCACCGCCGTGGCCCTCGTGCGGCGCATGCCAGAAATGGTTCTGGCCGATGCCGAACAGCGCGCCCACGGATGCGAAGCTCGCGATGTGTCCACCCAACTCGTCGTCGTTCTTGTTGGCCCGCGCGACCATCACCATCGCATTCCAGCGGCAATAAGAGCGAATCCGCTCCTCGAGCGCAGCGTCTCCCGGCGAGCGCGTCTCAAGATGCGGCGGGATCGTGTTGATGTATGCGGTATTCGCCGAGAACGGAATGAACGCGCCCGATTGGCGCGCCTTGGCGATCAGCTTCTCAAGCAGGAACTGCGCACGCTCGGGGCCCTCGCGCTCGAGCACGGCCTCGAGCGCGTCGAGCCATTCCTGCGTTTCGAGAGAATCAGGATCGTTGGCGGCAGGTTGCTGCGGCACTGCGGACATGGTGTTCTCCGGCTTGTGGCGCTCGTGTCCGGCCCGGTCGCCTTGTGGGCATCCGCGGGCGCGCGGCGTGGGCGAAGCTTAAACCGTCCCGTAGGGTGCAACAAACAGCATCGCAACGCGGGCACGCGGCACGGGCGCCGGGCGGGAAGCGCGGCAGCACGCGTTCTAGCGCCCGCCGCCAATGTGCCGGATCGCCGGTGTTAGACTCGGCGCCTTTTCGCGGGAACCCGATGGCTGCGCGCATCATCGACGGCAAAGCACTTGCCGCAGACCTGCGCCGCGAGCTTGCGCCGCGCGTTGCGGCGCTCGCCGCGCGCGGCGTGCGGCCCGGACTGGCGGTGATTCTGGTCGGCGACCACCCGGCCTCCCACGTTTACGTGCGCAACAAGGTGCGCGCTTGCGAGGAGACCGGCATCGATTCGCGCCACATCGCCCTTCCTGCCGACGTCCGCCAGCCAGAACTGCTCGCCGCGATCGCCACCCTAAACGCCGACCCGGCGATCCACGGCATCCTCGTGCAGCTGCCGCTTCCGCCCCACATCGACGCCGACCGGGTGCTCGAGGCGATCGCGCCCCAAAAGGATGTCGACGGGTTCCATCCGATGAACAGCGGGGCGCTGCTCGCAGGCCGGCCGGGCTTCGTACCCTGCACCCCTGCCGGCATCATGGTGATGCTCGACCGCGCTGGCGTCACACTGCGCGGAAAACGTGCGGTCGTCGTCGGACGCTCGAACATCGTTGGCAAACCGATGGCGCTGCTCCTCTTGCAACGCGACGCCACCGTGACCGTCTGCCATTCGAAAACCAAAGACCTGCCTGGGCTCACGCGCGAGGCTGACGTGCTGGTCGCCGCATTGGGGCGGCCGAAGGCAATCAGCGCGGCGATGGTGAAGCCCGGCGCCTGTGTCGTCGACGTCGGCATCAACCGGCTTGAGGACGGGACGCTCGCGGGCGATGTCGACACCGCCGCAACAATGGATGTCGCCGGCTGGATTACGCCGGTTCCCGGCGGCGTCGGACCGATGACGGTCGCGATGCTGATTGCCAATTGCATCCGTGCTGCCGAGCAGGCCGTCGGTTCGCCCGCTTGAACGAGCATAGAAGAGGACCGCGATGAATCCATTGCTCGATTTCAGCGGACTGCCGCGTTTCACCGAGTTCAAGCCCGACCACGTCACGCCCGCGGTCACCCAACTGCTGGCCGAGGCGCGTACCGCCATGAACCGGGCAGCGGCAGCGGACACCCCGCCGTTGTGGGACGCGTTCGTCGCCCCGTTCGAGGACGCGAACGAGCGATTGGCGCGTGCCTGGGGTCAGGTCGCGCACCTGCACGCCGTGATGGACAGTCCGCCGCTGCGCGAGGTCTACAACGCCAACCTGCCCAACATCACGCAGTACTACACCGAGCTCGGGCAAAACGAGGTGCTGTTCGCGAAATACCAGGCGCTGCGCGCCGCGGATGCGTTCGAGCGCCTGAGCCCGGCGCGGCGCGCGATCGTCGAGCACGCGCTGCGCGACTTCCGCCTCGGCGGCGCCGAGCTGGCGGCGGACCAGAAGCCGCGCTTCGCTGAAATCCAGGACGCAGCCGCGCGGCACGCAGCGAAGTTCTCCGAGAACCTGCTCGATGCGACGAACGCGTTCTCGATCGTGCTCGAGGACGCGGCGCGCGTGGCCGGCATCCCGCCCGACGTCCTTGCGGCCGCGCGCGAGGCAGCGCAGAAGGACGGCAAACCCGGCTGGAAGTTCACGCTCCACATGCCCTCCTACCTGCCGGTGATGCAGTACGCCGACGACCGCGCCTTGCGCGAGACGATGTATCGGGCGAGCGTGACGCGCGCATCGGAGCTCGGCAAGGCCGAGTGGGACAGCACGCCGCTCATCGCCCAGCTGCTTAAGCTGCGGCGCGAGGAGGCCAGGCTGCTTGGCTATGCGAATTTTGCCGAGGTCTCGCTGGTACCCAAGATGGCGTCCTCCGCCGAGGAAGTCATCGCCTTCCTGGAAGATCTTTCCCAACGCGCGCGTCCGCACGGCGAACGCGACGCGGCAGAACTGCGCGACTTCGCGCAGCGCAGCCTCGGCCTCGAGCACCTGGACGCCTGGGACCTCGCCTACGCCGCCGAGAAGCTGCGGCTTGAGCGCTACGCGTTTTCGGAGCAGGAAGTGAAGCAGTACTTTCCCGAGGACGCGGTGCTCGCCGGTCTGTTCCGCGTCGCCGAGACGCTCTACGGCATCAGCATTCTCCCCGCGCAGGCGCCGGTCTGGCACCCCGACGTACGTTTCTTCGAGGTCCGCTCAGCGGGCGGCGCAGGCAATGAATTGGTCGGCCAGTTTTATCTCGATCTCTATGCGCGCGAATCCAAGCAGGGCGGCGCGTGGATGGACGATGCGATCACGCGCCGCCGGCGCGGCGAACACATCCAGACGCCGGTGACCTATCTGACTTGCAACTTCGCGCGCCCGGTCGGTGACAAGCCGGCGCTGTTTACGCACGACGACGTCATCACGCTGTTCCACGAATTCGGCCACGGGCTGCACCATCTGCTGACCCGCGTCGAGGAGCTCGGCGTCGCCGGCATCAACGGCGTCGAATGGGATGCGGTCGAGCTGCCGAGCCAGTTCATGGAGAACTTCTGCTGGGAATGGGAGGTGCTGACGGGGTTGACGCGTCACGTCGACAGCGGCGAAGCGCTGCCGCACGCGCTGTTCGAACGCATGCTTGCGGCAAAGAATTTCCATAGTGGGCTCGCCATGCTGCGCCAGATCGAGTACTCGATCTTCGACATGCGACTGCATGCCGACTTCGATCCCGACGGTGCGCACACACCGCTGTCGCTGCTCGACGACGTGCGAGCGAAAGTCGCCGTGTTTGAATCACCGGCATTCAACCGCTTCCCGAACAGCTTTTCACACATCTTCGCCGGCGGTTATGCGGCCGGCTATTACAGCTACAAGTGGGCCGAGGTGCTCTCGGCAGATGCCTACAGCGCGTTCGAGGAAACGCGCGACGCGCGCCACGGTCCGAACGGCGTGCTCGACCCGGACACCGGGGCCCGATTCCGTGACGAAATCCTCGCCGTCGGCGGCAGCCGGCCCGCAGCCGAGTCCTTCCGCGCGTTCCGCGGCCGCGCCCCGCAGGTCGACGCTCTGCTAAAGCACAATGGTATGATCCCCGCATGAGTTTTACTCGTGCGGTGCTGGCAATCCTGCTGGCCGCTGCGCTCGGTGCGGCGCAGGCGCAGCAGCAGCTTTACCGTTGGGTGGACGACAAGGGCGCGGTGCACGTGACCGACACCGCACCGCCCCCGTCCGCCGCGACGAACGTCGAGAAAAAGACCTACGGTTCCAGCGCCACGCCGGGGCCCTCGCCCTTCGAATTGCGGCAGGCGAAAAAGGACTTCCCGGTGACGCTGTATACGGCACCCTCCTGCAAGGAACCCTGTGCGCAGGCACGGGCGGCGCTCAACCAGCGCGGCGTGCAGTTCACGGAAGTGCAGGTCTGGAACGAGGAAACCAACGCCCAGTTGAAGGCCATCTCGCAATCGAACGAAGTGCCGGTGCTGACCGTCGGCCGCTCGATGCAGAAGGGATTCGAACAAAGCGCCTACGACATCCTGCTCGACAGCGCCGGCTACCCTCGCGCGGGCACCCTGCCCGAGACCGCGCAGGCCGCACCGCCGGCGCCAAAGGGCTATATCCCGCCGGAAAAACAGGCCAAGCCGCCCGCGCCGACCGCCAAGCCGGTCGAAGCGAAGCCCGAACCGAAACTCGGCCCCTACGCGCCAACGTTCGGCCCGGATCCCGCAGCGAAGAAGTGACCCGCGCCACGCGGCCCGATGCCGCACGCGCGTGGACGCGATGAAGATCGCGACCTGGAACGTCAATTCACTGAAGGTGCGGCTGCCACATCTGCTTGACTGGCTCGCAGCGGCGCAGCCCGACGTGCTGTGTGTTCAGGAAACCAAGCTGACAGACCCCAAGTTCCCCCGCGCCGAAATCGCGGCGGCGGGCTTTGAGGTCGCGTTCGCGGGCCAGAAGACCTACAACGGGGTGGCGCTGCTCGCACGCCGTGCGCCGCTGGACATCGTCACCGAGTTACCCGGCTTCGCCGACGATCAGAAACGCGTCGTCGCCGCGACCGTGACCGACACCCGCATCGTCTGTCTGTACGCACCGAACGGCCAGGCCGTGGGCTCAGACAAGTACGCCTACAAGCTGCGCTGGTACGAGGCACTGCGTGGATGGCTCGCCGACGAGCTTGCACGCCACCCGCGGCTCGCGGTGCTCGGCGACCTCAACATCGCGCCGGAAGACCGCGACGTGCACGATCCGAAGGCCTGGGAGGGACAGGTGCACTGCTCCGAACCCGAGCGCGCGGCGTTCCGCGCACTGCTCGCGCTCGGGCTCAAGGACGCGTTTCGCCTCTTCGAGCAGCCGGAAAAATCGTTCTCGTGGTGGGACTACCGGATGCTGGGATTTCGCCGCAACGCCGGGCTGCGCATCGATCACGTCCTGCTTTCGGCGGCGCTCGCCGCACAGTGTGCATCCTGCACGATCGACAAGGCGCCGCGCAAGCTCGAGCGTCCATCCGACCACGCGCCGGTCGTTGCCGAGCTGAACGACTAGGGATTCATTCCCTTGTGCACGCCTGGGCGCGCGGCCATGCGCTTGCCCCAGCGCTTCAGGTTGTCCATGCCGCCCGCCGCGTCGAGCATCGGCTGGCGCAGCGCGTAGTTGGGGTACAGCATCAGGTCGGCAAACGAGATTTCGTCGGCCAAAAAGTCGCGGCCGGCGAGGTGGCGATCGACGTTGCGAAAGTACGCAACCAGCCGATTGAGAAAGAAGTCGATGATCGGTGGCGACTTCTCCGGCGCGGCAACCTCGAGCTGGAATACCGTGCCGCTGGTCGGCCCGGTATCACTTGCCGCGTGCAGGAACCATTGCGCGGCCATTGCGCGGCGCATGGGGTCTGTGGGGATGAACTTCGCGGCGCGCTCGCAGCAATACACGACGATCGCGCCGGACTGCGCGAGTGTGAGCGGCTGTCCGCCCGGGCCGTCGCGGTCGACCATTACCGGAATCTGGCCAGCCGGATTCATTTTCAGGAACTCGGGCGTCTTCTGCTCACCCTTGGTGAGATCCACCGGTTCCAAAATCATTTTGCCAAAAGTCGGATCTTGGGTCATTTCTTCAGCAGCCTT
>JAQBBQ010000202.1:0-4097 GCA_032125995.1 Betaproteobacteria bacterium
TTCACCATAGAAATTGTCAGGTCCGGGAGACAAATCAGACCTACATGCCAGGGAGAAATCGTCCGCGTCGAATCGAGGGGCACCCCGACTGGGGTGGCGGTGAGAATCGTCGAGTCGGCGATGGACGCGATTTCGAAGTAATCGCCTGCGCGTAGCGCGAAGACCCTATCACTCGTCGGCGCGCAATCGCGGCGCCGATTCAGGCTTCAGGGTGGCCGCAGTCGCTCAGCCCGTGGCCGCCATGCGGTAGTTGCCCGGAAACATCGACCGGTTGGACTCGTCGTCCATCTCGGTCTTGAACGTGTGACGTTCCTTGAGGGCGTTCGCGCGCTGGGCCGCCGGTCGGGCGCTGATTTCGTCGACCAGCCGCTTGAGATTGACCAGCTTCGCGGCCGCTTCCTCCCCGAGCACGAACGGGGTGAGCCGCGCCCAGCCCCATAGCGCCATGTCGACCACGGTGTAGCTGTCACCGAGCATGTACTTGTTCTGCGCCAGGTGCGCATCGACGATGCCCCAGTGGCGGTTCGCTTCGAAGTCGTAGCGGTTGATGGCGTACGCGTTCTTCTCCGGCGCGTAGACCCTGAAGTGCACCAACTGGCCGGAATAGGGCCCGGCGCCGGAAGCTACTAACAGGAGCCACGACAGCAGCCGGGCGCGGTCCGCGAGTGTATTCGGCGGCAGGAACGTGCCGGTCCTTTCGGCCAGGTACAGCACGATGGCATTGCTGTCGAACACGACGATGTCGCCATCGACGATGGCGGGTGCCTTGGCATTCGGGTTGATGGCGAGATATTCCGGCCGGTGCTGCTCGCCCTTGCGCGTATCGAGCGGCATCGGCTCGTAGGGCAGTTCCATCTCTTCCAGGCACAGCGCCACCTTCATCGGATTCGGTGCCGTGTTGTAGTAAAACTTGATCATGTCGGTCTCCGCGTCGTGAGCCCGGTTCGCCCGGGCGCGCAAGCCTACAGGAAATTCAATGCACCGAGGGCGGCGCGGCACGCGCCGCGTGATCGCGATCGCCGCCTATACTCGCTCGATGGCGAGCAACACGGCATTGATCGCCGGCGTCGGCGGCATGTGCGGCAGCAACATGGCCATCAGTCTGCACGCGCTCGGCTGGCAGGTGATCGGCATCTCGCGCAGCGACCCCAAGCTCGGGCCCTGGCTGCGCCACCAGACGGTCGACCTGCTCGACGCCGAGGCCGCAAACGCCGGCATCACCGGGATCGAGGGCGTCACGCACGTCTTCTATACCGCGCTCCTCAACGGCCGCACGCTGGATGAGGAGAACGACCTCAACACCCGCATCTGCGTCAATTTCCTCGACGCGGCGATCCCGCGCATCCGGGCGCTGCGGCACGTTCACGTGCTCGAAGGCGTGAAGTGGTACGGCTACCACCTCGGCGCCTACAAGACCCCGGCACGCGAGGACGACCCACCCTGCCGGCCGGCCTACTTCTACGAGGCGCAGCACGCGCACGTCCTCCACCACCGAGAAGGAAAGGACTGGACCTGGTCGACCACGCGCCCCGGCGCGGTGTGCGGCTACGCACCGCACGCGCGCATCCACCTGATGGGCGTGATCGCCGCCTACGCGAGCGTCATGAAGGCGCTCGGCGAGCCGCTCGTCTTCCCCGGCGACGAGGCGACGTTCGACGCGCTCACGTTCGTCACCGACGTGGGGCTCCTCAACCGTGCGATGCTGTGGGCCTCGACCGAGCCGCGCGCCGCGAATCAGGCCTTCAACGTCGGCAACGGCGACGCCTTCCGCTGGCGCCACCTGTGGCCGCGCATCGCCGCCCTATTCGACATGCCGGCGGGCCCGGTGAAGACCCTGCGCCTGGTCGAGTTCATGGCCGACAAGGCGTCGCTCTGGGACGAACTCGTACGCCGCCACGGCCTGCGCGACGCGGCGTTCTTCCGCCTCACGCCCTGGGCCTACGCCGACACCGTGTTCTCGAGGAACTGGGACAACGCGATCAGCAGCGTGAAGATCAACCGGCACGGCTTCACCGAGATGATCGACAGCGAGGACATGATGCGGCGCATCTTTGAGGACTTCCGCGCGCGGCGCGTGATTCCGTGAGGGCCAGGGCGGCGCCAACCTAGCGCTAGCGCGACCGCGCCGCTTTGACGAACTCGAGCGAGGCCCGAAACAGCTCGAGATCCTTCTCGTACTCGGCCGCCTCGGCGCGGTCGATCTGGATCCACTCCCGCGTACTCGTTACGCCGCTGGGCTGAAACGGGACCACGTTGTCCCGCGAGAACTGCAGTTCGGTCGCCGTCGCGACCGGCAGGCGCAGGCCGACGCCCTGGCCACTGATGCAGGCAAACATCTTGTCGCTGACGAAGTAGGCGTCAAGATCGTTGATCTTTCTTGCGCTGACGCCCGGGAGCTGGAGCAGCACAGCGTCGATCTGCGCCTTACGGCTGGACTCGGGTGCATCGGTATTCATAAAAAATCCGCTTGGGTGGTCATGCAAACAACGATTGATTCAAAAACGCCATTCCGGGCGGCCGGCATGACGCCGGAGCACTATCAGAAAGCGGCCGATCCTCGCTGGAAGTTTCTGCTTCGTGCGCGTCAGGCGCCGGCGGCGCTAGGCCAAGGCGGCGGACGAGGATGACGGCACCAAACTGGATTCTATCCTACGACAGGTGCAATGAATTTGCCAGTGGGACTGAACGTTCGTCACTGCCTGCGATAAGCGACTTGAGCGCGCCCCGAGGTACACGCCGGGTTCCGCCTCTATCGCCGAGGGGGTTACCTGGTCTTGCGTCCGGTCACGAACCAGGTCTCCATCTCGCCCTTGCCCTTGATCGGTCGCATCCCGCGGCAGACGCACTCGAACGCGTCTTGAATCAGCGCATGGGTGGAGGCACTGATATGCACCTTTCCCACCTCGCCCTCCGACTCCATCCGGCTCGCGATGTTTACGGTGTCGCCCCACAGGTCGTACTGGAACTTCCGCTCGCCGATCACACCGGCGACGAGAGGACCCGAGTTGATGCCGAACCGAAACGCCAACCGCTTGCCGTTTCTCGGCGCGAGACGCCCAAGGCCTTCGATCATATCCAGTGCCAGCGCGACGATTGCGCTCGCATGGTCCGGCCGTGTGGTCGGGACGCCCGCGGCGACCATGTAGTTGTCGCCGATCGTCCGGATCTTCTCCAGCCCATGCTGCTCGACAAGCCGGTCGAACATCGAGAAGACTTCGTTTAGCCAGTCGACGGCTTCCGCGGGCTTCATATCGGCAAACAGCGGCGTGGAGCCGACCATGTCGGCGAACATGACGCTCGCTGAATCGTAGTGGTCGGCGATGGTCTGATGCCCGGCCTTCAGGCGCGGCGCAATCTCTTTCGGCAGAATGTTGAGCAGCAGGGCGTTGGCCCGCTTGCGCTCGGCCGCGGCGCTGACGACGAAATAGCCTGCGAACAGAAACACGACGAGCGACGAGAAGCTCACGTTCATGAAGAAGAAGACCGTGCGTGTCGTCTCCGCCACCTCGTAACCCCGGCTCGCGAAGGCGTCGTCGAAGGCCACCGTGATCACCACGTTCAGCAGGTAGAGCGCGAACCAGATGAGCGATTGGCGGATCGGAAAGACGATCAGGGCGACGATGGGTCCAACGAAGGCCCAGGCGAGCACGAAGCCCGAGTCGAACAACCCGCCGATGCTCCACTGAATGAACGTCGTGATGTAAATGATGCAGATAATCTGCGCGTAGACCGCGTAGTAGTGGTTCTTCGTGCGCTGCGAGATCGCCAGCGACGCCCCGACGACGACCACGAACGCGAGGGGCAGAAAAGTCGTCAGTCCCCAGCCAAACACGAACGCGTACATCGCCGTCCAGATACAGCCTGCGCCGCAGCAGGACGCGGCGACGAGGAAGATCGTCGTCTTCTCGAGCCGCAACTCGTCCGAGTCGGACGCGTCGTAGGCGAACGATCTGGGCGTCGGCAACGGTTTCAGCTTCGCAGCAATGCTTCCGGTATCCACGTCGGTGCTCGCCGGCTGCCCTAAGTACCGAGTACCTAGTAGGTCCCCCGAAACGCATCCTGCCCGCCCATGTACGCGGTGTTGGTCTGCTGCGGAT
>JAQBBQ010000203.1:0-17653 GCA_032125995.1 Betaproteobacteria bacterium
GGGCCTCAATTCAGCGCCTGATCGTCGACCCGGCAGACTGTTCACGATGCGCCGCTCCCCCGAAGCTGCAACAAGCATACCCGAGCGCGCGGACCGCCGCGCCTCCGCCGACCGTAATTCACCTGCGGTAGTCCGTTCTTCGCTCATTCGAGCAAGCCCTTCCCGGGTCTCGACGGGTCCACGGACTCGGCTCGCACCGCCTCCACGTTTTCCCCATTCGTCCACTGTTCGACATTCCTAGACGTCAAAACTATTGCACGGCGAAGGACAAGGCAGGCTCGGGATACGCGGCCGTGCCGACCCTGATCGATTGCTTGCTTTCGATGCAGCGTCGCAGAAAGAAACGCGACGGGCCATCGTCCGGATAGCGTGCGCACAGACAACTGAATCCGCGCAGCGCGTCTCCGATCCGCCCGGCCTCGTACGCGGCAAGTGCGAGCGCAAATGCCTCGCAAAGTCGAATCTGCCAGCCTGCGGCCCGCGCCCGATCTACAATCAGCTCCAACACCCGAAGCGACGATCGCTTGCCACGCAGCGTGAAGTCGCCAAGATCGCGAAACAGGAACTCGTTCACGCCCTCGGCGAGCGGTTGCGAGACGAGAACGTGGGTGCCGAGTTCCTTGTTCAGCTGTTCGAGGCGACTACAGGTATTAACGGTATCGCCGACGGCGCGGTATTCGAAACGGGCGAATGCGCCTACGTTCGCCATTGCAATCGGCCCGAAATCCGCGCCGACCCGCGTTGGAAGGCGGCGCGCCGGAAAGGCCCGGTTAAATCTGTCTGCTGCCTCAACCATCTGCAGGCAGCTTCTGCAGACACGTGTGCGAAGGGCTACGTCCGGCAGGTCGCTGGTCCAGATCGCAAGGATCCCGTCGCCCTTGACGTCCGCGACGAACCCATCATTGCTCAGCACCGCTCCAAACAAGGTCTTGAAGTAGCTATTGACGAATTCGACGAGATTGACCGGATCCATTCCCTCAGCGACGCTGGTATAGCCTTCCGCATCGGTGATGGCGCAGGCCGCCAGGCAATTGCGGTGCGTCTCGCCTACTGTTGCAACGGGGTGCGCGGTATAGGTGTTCACGATGTACCTCCTTGCAGAAGCTCGGCCGATCTGCCTGGTTGCGGCAGCGTGCGGCGATGATTCTTGCCACGCAGCGTAAAGAACGCGCGTCAGGCAGACAATTCCCCGGATGTCCACAACGCCGCTGGACCTGCGGCAAGTCCTTGCTCGGATGGCCTAGGCCTTTTGGCTAGGGGGGTTGGGCCTTCCGACGAATTCACACGCCGCCCGCGCTGACGCATTCTGGGTGCATGGACGCACTGCGCGTCACCCCTTGGACAAGGAACCGTCAGCATGAAAACGAAGCTCATCGAATTGGATTCTCGTTTCGTCCCGCATGATCGGGCTCCCCGGGCAGGCGGTTGGTCGCGCCTCGCGATGCCGCTGCTGGTGCTCGCCGGATATCTCGCGCTCGCCGGCGCGCAGGACGGGCCGATCCAAGTCTGGCTCGTCGTCTTCGCGCCGCTCGCCCTGATTACGGCGGCGCTGGTGCTGCACATCACCGACGGCACAGACGCCGACTAGACCGACGTCCGGGCAGCCGCCCGAGACGGCGCGGCGCCGGCGCATCCGATGCGAGGCTTCCGTGTTTAAATCCCCGCATGCTCTGCGCCGCCTGCAACGCCACGCTCGCCGAGGGTAGTCGGTTCTGCGCGGCGTGCGGAGCGCCCGTCGCGCCGCGCTGCCCCGGCTGCGGCGCCGAGGCGTCCCCCGCCGACAAGTTCTGCGCCGCCTGCGGTGCGGGACTGGGCGGGGACGCGCGCCCTTCGACGCCTGCGGCCGCGCCGGCGCCGCAGCGCCAGTCCACCGAAGGCGAGCGCCGCCACGTCACGGTGCTGTTCGCCGACATGGAGGGCTACACCACGCTCGCCGAGAAGCTGGGCGAGGAAGATACCTACACGCTCATGCAACCGGTTCTCGCCCGCATGGTCGAGACCATCCACTCGCACGGGGGTACGACGCAGGACCTTGCGGGCGACGGCGTCATGGCGCTGTTCGGTGCACCGCAGGCGCTCGAGGACGCGCCGGTGCGCGCCTGCCAGGCAGCGCTCGGCATCCATCAGCGGCTTGCCGACCTTGGCGAAGCGATCCACCTCAAGCATGGCGTCACGCCGCGCTTTCGCGTCGGCCTGAACGCCGGCCCGGTGGTACTCGGCAACATGGGCGATGGCGAGCGCATCGAATTCAGAGCGGTCGGCGACACGGTGAATCTCGCCGCGCGCCTGCAAAGTCTCGCCGAGCCCGGCACCGTGCTGTTGACCGAAGAGGTGCACCGGTTGGTTGACGGCTACGTAGAGGACGTCGACCTCGGCGAGCGCAATGTGAAGGGCAAGACGGAGCCGGTGCGGGTCTACCGCCTCGACGCGGTGCGCGGCGGCGTCAGCCGTTTTCAACTCGCGGTGCAGCGCGGCCTGACGGAACTCGTCGGACGCCAGCCGGAGCTCGAGCGCATGGAGGCAGCCTGGGCAGCGACGCGCAAAGGCAGCTGTCGGGCAATCGATCTGTCCGGCGATGCCGGCCTCGGCAAGTCGCGCCTGGTGCACGAATTCTGCGAACGTCGTGCGCGCGAGCAGGCCGTCGTGCTGCGCGCACACTGCGCACCAAACGCGCGCTCGACGCCGTTTCTGCCCTTTGCTGAGCTGGTACGCAACTCGTTTCGCATCAGCGACGACCAGGGACAGGACGCCGTCGCTGCGCGGCTCGCGCGCGGGCTCGAGATCCTCGGCGCCGGCACCGAGGACAACGTGCGCTACCTGCTCAACCTCCTCGGCTTCGCCGTCGGCGGCGACGCGTTCAGCAAGGAAAACGCCGAAGTCGTCGGCATCCGTACCCGCGACCTGCTCCTCCTGCTGATCGAGGAGCGCTGCCGCGCCTCCGAAGTACTGGTCGTGATCGAGGACCTGCAGTGGATCGACAAGGCGTCCGAGGCGCTGCTCGCGCGCCTGCTCGACGAGGGCAGGCGCCTGATGGCCATCTGTACCTACCGTCAGCCCTACGCGCCGCCGTGGGCGCAGGCGAAGAACGCTGAAACCATCCGCCTCGAACCGCTGTCGGCCGCGGGCACCGAAGCGCTGCTGCGCGCCCGCCTGGGCGCCGACGACCTGCCGCGCGCGCTCACGCAGCTCGTGATCGAGAAGTCCGAGGGCAATCCGCTCTTTGCCGAGAGATCGCGCAGGTCCTGATCGAGCGCGGCGCGATCCGCCGCGGCGACGCCGGGCTCAGCTTCGACGCGGCCGCGGCGCGTGCGCTGCCCGTCAGTCTCGAGAACATGCTGCTCGAGCGCATCGAGCAGCTCGATGACGCCTCGCGCGGCCTGCTGCAGGCGGCGGCGGTCGTCGGCCGGCGGTTCGCTCTCGACGTCGCGTCGAACGCCGCACGCTTGAACGGCGCGGGCGCCGCAAGCGCGGATCGGTTGCAGGCCCTCGGACTGGTCGCACCCGACACCGAACCCGGCGTATTCCGCTTCAACAGCGCGCTGCTGCAGGAAGCGGTCTACCAGAGCCTGCTCAGTGCACCGCGCGCGCTGCTCCACGGCAGCATCGCGAGTGCGCTGGAGAAGAAATACGGCGAGCGCGCCCCCGAGATCGCGGACCTGCTCGCCAACCATTACGCAGTGACACCGCGGGCCGAAAAGGCCGTGATCTACATGCGGCTCGCCGGCGAGAAGGCGCTGCGCATGTATTCGCTCGACGAGGCAGAGTTGCGCTTCCGCCAAGTGATCGAGCTGATCGAAAAGGTGCCGGGTTGCGCGAACGACGTGTTCCTCGTCGATACGCTGCTCAACGTTTCGCGCGTGCTGTACTACAAGGCCGCGTTCAACGAGTTGATCGCGCTGATCGAGCGCCACCTGCCGCTCGCCGAGCGCCTCGGCGACCCGGCGCGCCTCGGCCGGTTTCTGTTCGAGCTCGGCTACGCGCACTGCTTCAACGCCAACCCCGAAGTCGGCAAGCCGCTGCTCGAGCGCGCGCTCGCGCTCGGCGAGTCGAACGCCGACGAGCGCCTCGTCGGCTATGTGTCGATGGGCCTGCTGTGGGTCCACATCTACTGGGAGCCGCCGACGCCGGCGACGCGCGCCGCGTTCAAGCGGCTCGCCGAGCGCGCCGAGGCGATTGGCCGCCGGCTCGATGACCATTGGGTCACGGTGAAGGTAATCGCCTCGTTCGCGCTCGACGACCTCGTCTTCGGCCGACCCGAAGGCACGCGGCGCGACGCGCTGCGCCTGATTGAATACAGCCGCGAGACCGGTGACCCGCGCGGCCGCAGCATGGGGCTGTACATGCTCGCCTGGGCCGACGCGTTCAGCTTCGATTTCGTCAGCGCGATCGACAATGCCGACGAATCGATGCGCATCGGACTGAGCCCGATCGACCGCGTTGTCGCGCAGGCCGCCAAGTCCTGGGCGCTGGTGCTTGCCGAGCGCGCCGAGGAGGCGCTGCCGATTCTCGAGGCGCTGACCGTGCAGATCGAGCGCGATGGATTCGCGCAGCTGCTCTACACGACCGACATCGCGCTCGGCGTCGCCCAGGTCGCGACCGGCGCCTGGACGCAGGGCGTGCGCACCCTCGAGCACCGGCTGGCAAGCGCCGAGGCGCGCGGTGCACAGCAGTTCGCCGCCATCGGCCACTACGCGCTCGGCGAGGTCTATGTGCGCATGGCGCTGCGCGAAGGGAAAGCGGGCTGGAAGGAGATCTCGCAAAACCTCGCGTTCACGCTCATCGCGCTGCCGCGCGCAACGTCGCTCGCGCGCCGCCATCTCGCGCGCGCCCGCGCGCTGGCGCGCGAGATCGACATCCCCTCGGTGCTGGCGAGTGCGCTCTACAGCCTCGGCCGGCTGGAATTGCGCAAGGCCGGCACCGCGCGCGCCAAGCCGCTGCTTGACGAAGCGCGCGCGATCGCCGCAACGAACGGGCTCGACGAACTCATCCGGCGCATTGACGCGGCGTTGCGGAGTTGAATACGCGCCCTAGGCAGACGATCGGCGCGACAGCGCGCGGCTACAACGCCTTACAGCGCCCGATCTCCATGGCGACCGGCGCCTCCTCTCCCGGCTGCCGGCCGAATCGCGTCCAGTAACCGTCGTGGCGCACGAAGAGGTAGCGCAGCGTCGCGTTGCTCAGCTTGAAGGTTGAAACGCGAGGTCGTTCGCAGCTTAGATCGCCGTTCAGGGTGAAGCCGTCGCGGCAGACGAGCTCGATCTGGGCGCGGCCATCGAGCTGAACGACAAAGGCGTTCTCGGGCAGCCCCATGACGCTGCTTTCCGCCTTGGTCACTTCGCGCACGATCCACCTCTGTCCATTGTCGGGAAACATGCGGCCATCCCATTTTTGCGTAGCGGCGTCGTAGACGAGCGCGAGCGTCCGGTCGGCCGCGCAGGTGAACACCTCGGTACCGTCGGCACTCCACCCCGGGATCGCGGCGAACAGCGCAGCTGCTAAAAGCAGTTGTTTCATGCTGCGTCTCATCGCATTACTGTCGCCATGCGCGATCGACCCACGACCCGCCGCGACGGCCACGCCCTCGGCGCGGTGGCGCGTAGGGACCACCGGGCTCGAGCGCGCGCTGGTAGGCGGTGAGCGCCGGCGCGCGGCTCACCAACGCCTACGCACCGAAAAACTGGTACGAACCCACCTCGTTGAGCTCGACGGCGACCGGCGGTTCGTCGCAACGCGCCTTGATCTCCGCGGTGAAGGCCTTGAACGCCGCGGTTTCACCGAGCGGATTGCTGCCGTCGGTGGTCTCGATCGACGCGATGTGCACGAAGCTGACGCCGTCGGGCTGCTTGAACGACGCGTAGCGCAGCCCCGCGGGCGACTCGCGGCGCAGCTGTTCGAACACGGCCTTGATGAAGGTCTCGTTCTCGCCCGCCCGATCGGCCTTCACCTTGTAACGCACCATGACACGTTTCATCTGCCCGCCTCCTCGCGGCCTCAGGCCGCCCTTTTCGCCCGACCCGTGTCGAGTAACCCCGCCGCGACGAGCGCCTCACGGATGCGCCCGATCTCGGCCGCCGACAGCTTGGCGAGCGGCGGACGCACGGTGGCGCGCGGAAGCTTGCCCATCAACACGAGTGCTTCCTTCATGCGGTTATGCATGTCGACAAAGGGCTCGGTGTAGAACACCTCGGCCGTAGGCCAGATGCGGTCGTTGATGCGCCGCGCGGCGGCGAGGTCGTTTGCCTGCACCGCGCGAAAGAGCTGCGCCTGAAGGCTCGCGATGACCGACCCGCTGCCCGACAACAGCCCGTTGCAGCCCAGCACCAGCGAGCTCATGAGCCAGGCACTGTGCGTGGTGAGGACGTTGATCGGGCGCGCGCGCGACTGCAGCACGCGGATCTGGCGTTCGTGCAACTGCGGGTTGGCCGACCAGTCCTTGATCGCGCGCACGGTTGGCACGGCCTCGATGATCTTGAGCAGCGTCGCCAGCGGATAGCCCTGCCCGCCGGCGAGCGGATACTGGAAGATGATGAGCGGCAGGTCGGTCACATCCGCGATGCGCTTGAAGTGATCGACCGCCATCTCGGCACGCTGGCCGAAGCTGAATACGCCCGAGGGAAACACCAGCAGCGCCGAGGCACCGCCTGCGTCGGCCATCTTTGCGATACGCGCGCCTTCGAGTGCGCTTTCGACGTACACGCCGTTGATGATCGGGACGCGCGCGCCGATCTCGTCCTGCGTGATGGCGAGCACCCGGCGCTGCTCGTCGAACGTGCAGGCGGCGACTTCGGAGGCATGCGCGTTGGTGGTGATCGCCGAGATTCCCTCGACCGCCGCGAGGTCGCTCAGGTGCGCGCGATAGGACGCTTCGTCGATCGAAAGGTCTTCGTTGAACGGCAGCAGGGCGGCGGGAATGACGCCGTGCGGGACGTACTCCTTGTGTCGGGGCATGGGCGTTTCTCCAGGAACGGCGGCGATGCGGCAGTTTAACCCCGCCCGTCGGGGGACGCAGGCGCCGACTTCAAAACGGGTTTGTTTGATCGGCGCGCGGACCTGCACCTATCATGGGCCGCCATGCCAGCGCAGCCGATCGAGGAGAGGGAAGTCGACGTCATCGTGCTCGGCGCCGGCGCGGGCGGCCTCGCCGCGGCTTGCGTCGCCGCAGCCGAAGGCCTCGAGACGCTGCTGATCGAAAAATCCGACTGCGTCGGCGGCACCACCGCGGTCTCCGGCGGCATGGTGTGGATCCCCGCCAACCCGAAGATGCGCGACGCGGGAATCGAGGACAGCATCGACAACGCGCGCAGCTACCTCGACCACTGTGCACCCGCGACGCGCGACACCGCGGTACGCGAAGCCTTCCTCGCGCACGGGCCCGACGCGATCGCCTATCTCGAAGAACGCACCGCGCTGCTGCTGCGGCCGGTCACCAACTACCCCGACTACTACCCGAACCTGCCGGGCGCGACGCTCGGCGGCCGCGTGCTCGAGCCGGTCGATTTCGACGGCTATACGCTCGGGCGCAGCTTCGGCCTGCTGCGCTGGCCGCTCGCTGAATTCATGCTCTTCGGCGGCATGATGATTGCGCGCGCCGACCTGCCGCACTTCCGCAGCGTGCTGCGCTCGCCGCGCGCGGCGCTGCGCGTTGCGCGGTTGATTCTCGACTACGCCTGGCAGCGCCTGTTCGCACCGCGCGGCACGCGCCTCGTCCTTGGCAACGCCCTCATCGGACAGCTGTTCAAATCCGCGCTCGACCTCAGGGTGAAACTTCAGCTCGGGGTACGCGCGGCGCGCGTCGTGATGGAAGACGGCCGCGCGGCCGGCGTCATGATCGAAACCGGCGAGGCGCGGGACGCTGGCATGGAAGCCGAGGCACCGCTGATGCAGATTCGCGCGCGTGCCGGCGTGGTGCTCGCCACCGGCGGTTTCTCGAACGACCCGGCACTGCGCGCCAGCCTGCTGCCTGAAAACGTGTCGGCGGCGTCGCCCGTGTGCCCGACGAACACCGGCGACGGCCTGCGCATCGGCGTCGATGCCGGCGGCATCATCGGCACGCACAACAGCCAGAACGCGTTCTGGGCGCCGATCTCGCAGTTCGAGCGCGCCGACGGCAGCGAAGGCGTCTTCCCCCATACCGTGGCCGATCGCGGCAAGCCCGGCATCGTCGCGCTGACCAGCGCGGGCGAGCGTTTCACCAGCGAAGCGGTGTCGTATCACGAATTCGTGCTCGCGATGTTTCGCGGCAACGCCCACGGCGCAGCGGTGCCCGCCTACCTGATCTGCGACCGCAAAAGCCTTTGGCAATACGGCCTCGGCGCGGTCAGGCCATTCACGCTGACCCTCGAGCCACACACCGCGAACGGCTACCTCGTGGAAGCCGGCACCCTCGACGAACTTGCGCGCCGCCTCGAGATCGACGCTGCGGCGCTCGCACAGACGATTGCGACCTACAACGCCGACGCGAAGAGCGGCGTCGACTCGCTCTTCGGGCTGGGCAGCGATCCCTACCAACGCTACCTCGGCGACCGCGACCATGGGCCCAACCCCTGCATGCGCCCGATCGAGACGCCGCCCTACTACGCGATCCGTCTGTTTCCCAGCGACCTCGGCACGATCGCGGGGCTGATGACCGACGAGGCGGCGCGCGTGCTGGACGCACAGGGCCGGCCGATCGAAGGCTTGTATGCCTGCGGCAACGACATGAACTCGATCATGGACGGGGCCTACCCGGGCCCGGGTATCACGCTCGGCCCGGCGCTCGTCTTCGGCTATATCGCGGCGCGCGGGATCGCACAATCGGCGCAGGCGGCGCAGGCGGCGTCCGAAGCGTCGGCTGCGTCCTAGGCGCACCCATGCGCCGTACGCCGATCATCGCCCTCATCCTCGCGCCGTTCGTGCTGTGGGCGGTCGTCATGGCGTTCAGCCGCGTGCTGCTGCCGCTCGGTGCGAAGACCTGGTACAGCGAAGTCTCGGTGCGCGCGCGGATGGCGATTGGAATCACGCCGATACGCCTCCAGGCGCTGCACGACGCCGCGGGCGTGCGCGAGCCCGGCGCCGCGCTCATCGATCTTCTCGTCGAGGCTGCGCGCAGCGACCCGGCGCGGTACGTGCGCATGCAGGCCTGGGGCAGCCTGGGCGCGATCGGCCACCGCCAGGCGCTGCCGGCGGACGGGGTGCAGGTGCTGGGGGATGCGGTTCTCGCTGAGAGTGAGGCCGACCCGCTGTTGGCGGCGATCGAGGCCGCGGGACAGGCTGCCGCGCACAACCGCATGCCCGAAGCCGTCGTGCTGCGACTTGCGGACCTGTCCGACGACAAGCGCCGCGCCTGGCTCACCCAGCGTGCGATCGAGGTGCTGGCGCAGATCGGTGCTGCGCAGCCGTTGCCGGACGCGGTCACCACGCGGCTGGGCGACGCGTTCACGGATCCGCGGCGGCGCGGCCAGCGCGAGGACCTCGCGCGCGCCTTTCGCACGATCGCCGAGGGCGGCGGGCAGCTGCCGGTGGCGATCCTCGACGCGCTCGCGGCAGCGCTTGCGGCGGATGAAAAGAATTACCGCATACGGGTCAACGCGGTCTACGCGATCGCGTATTCGAAAGACCATTACCCGCAGGCCGGGACGCTGCTCGATGCGGCGGCGCACGACCCGCAGCGCGATGTGCAAGGCGCCGCAGCGCACGCCCTGCGCATCATTGCCGCGCAAAAACTTTACGCCGGACGCGCACCAATGGCGGTCGTACTCGATCGCTCGCTCACGGTCGAAGACCGGCTCATCGCGATCGGCCCGCTCAAGGTGAATCGGCGCGACGCCGCGTGGCGCGCCAACGTGCTCACGCTCGCGCGCGACCCCGACCCGCGCATCGTCGTCGCGGCGCTCGACCTGTTTCGATACATCAGCGGATCGCCGGACGACGCCTTCGACCGCGATGCGCTCATCCCGCAGCTCAACGCGGCGATGACACACGCCGATCCGCAGGTGCGCCGTGCGGCCACCGTCGCGCTCGGCCAGCAGCTCGGAAGCCAGGGTCGCTACCGCGGCCACGCCGACGATTTTCGTCCCCGCCTCGACGCCGGTGCGCAGGACCCGGACGCAAAGGTTCGCATCGCCGCACTGGCGACGCTCGTCGGCATTGCCCCGGGCAGCGACGAACGCGCCGCCCTGCTCGAGCGCGCGCTGACGGATGCTGATCCCCGGGTACGCGCCAGTTTCGTCGGCTGGCTCGGCACGCCGCGCACCGAGTTCGCACAGCGCGACGCATTGCTCGCGCGCGCGCTGGCCGACCCGGATCCCAACGTGCGCCGCGCCGCCGAGGCGGCGCAGAAAACGTGGGCGACGCGCGAGCGCAGCTGGGCGGTCGAAGGGTGGAAGCTGTGGCAGGCCGGCGAGCACGAAAAGCTCGGCATCAGGGCACTCACCGTAGTCACCGTGGCGGCGCCGGTGATCGTCGGCCTCACGTTCTTGCTCTATTTCATGGCGCGCCTGCTCACCTATCTGTATCAACGGCGCTGGCGCGCCCTGGTGGTGCTCGCGGTGATGGCCGCCTGGGCCGCGGCGGGCTACGGCATGTTCATGCTGTATTTCATGGCCGCGCACATGGGCAGCAATCTCGACATCGTGAAGGCGTTGAAGGTTGCCGGCGTCCTGTGGGGCGCGGTCGCGCTCTATGCAGGCCTCGGCTGGGGCCTGCACTACGCAGTGCGGCGCTAGGCACGCCGAGCGTGCCGGCGCGTGCGCCTCGTACGGCTAGTACGGCTAGTGCGCCTTTGCCACCGACTCGGCCTCGATGAAGACCTTCTTCACGTCCGGATGGGCGCGGCGGATGCGCTGGTTAAGGTCTTCGATCGTCTGCTCGAGCTCGGTGATGGTCAGTGCATCGACGAATTCGAGGCTCAGCGTCGCCAGAACGTACTCCGGGCCCATGTGCACGGTGAGCACTTCGTTCACCCGCTCGACCTTGTCGAGGTCGCGGCAGATGCGCCGGATGTCCTCGACGACGTCGGGGCGCGCGCGCTCGCCGATCAGCAGGCCCTTGGTCTCGGTCGCGAGCCAGGCGGCGGTGATCGCGAGCACGATGCCGATGCCGATCGAGGCCGCGCCGTCATAGAGCGGATTGCCGGTGACCTGGGTGAGCCAGACGCCGGCGAGCGCGATCAGCAGGCCGAGCATGGCCGCGCTGTCCTCGAACAGCACGACGAGCACGGTCGGATCCTTGCTGGATTGCACCGCGCGCAGCCAGCCGAGCTTTCCCTTGGTCTTCTTGAACTCGCGGTACGCGAACGTCCATGCGCCGCCCTCGAACAGCAGCGCGAGGCCGAGGACTACGTAATTGATGACCGGGTTGCGTAATTCCGAAGGGGCGAGGAGATGAACGACGCCCTCGTAGATGGAGATCCCCGCGCCGAGTCCGAAAATGAGGATCGCGACCACGAAGCTCCAGAAATAGACCTCCTTGCCGTGGCCAAAGGGAAAGCGCTCGTCCGGCGGCTTTTTCGACTGGCGCAGCCCGAACAGCAGCAGCACCTGGTTGCCGGTATCGACGAGCGAGTGGATGCCCTCCGAAAGCATGGCCGAGCTGCCGGTGATGCTCGCCGCGGCAAACTTCGTCGCCGCGATCAGGCTGTTGCCGGCGAGCGCGGCGTAGAGGACGGTTTTCGAGCCGCTTGCCATGGCGGCCGTTAGACCATGTCCTCGGGCCGTACCCAGGCGTCGAACTCGTCGGCCGTGACCTCTCCGAGCGCGAGCGCCGCTTCGCGCAGCGTCGTGCGCTCGAGGTGCGCCTTGCGCGCGATCTTCGCCGCCTTGTCGTAGCCGATGTGCGGCGCGAGCGCGGTGACGAGCATGAGCGAGCGCGCAACAAGCTCGGCGATGCGCTCGCGGTCGGGTTCGATGCCGGCGACGCAGTAGCGCTCAAACGAGCGCGCGCCGTCGGCGATCAGCCGGCAGCTCTGCAAGACGTTGTGAATGATCACCGGTTTCGCGACGTTCAGCTCGAAATTGCCGGATGCGCCGGCAATCCCGACCACGACATCGTTGCCGAAAACCTGCGCGGCAACCATGAGCAGCGCCTCGGATTGGGTCGGGTTCACCTTGCCCGGCATGATCGAGCTGCCCGGTTCGTTCTCGGGAATCGTGATCTCGCCGATGCCGCAGCGCGGCCCGCTCGCCAGCCAGCGCACGTCGTTCGCGATCTTGGCGAGCGCGGTCACCGCGGTCTTCAGCGTGCCGTGCGCGTTGACCAGCGCATCGTGCGCGGCGAGCGTCTCGAAGCGATTCTGCGCGACGGCGAAGGGATGACCCGTCAGCCGCGCGAGCGCTTCGGCCACCTGCGCGCCGAACTGCGGCGGGGCGTTCAGACCCGTGCCGACCGCGGTTCCGCCGATCGCGAGCCCCGCGAGGCGCGGCAGCGCGGCCTCGACGTGCGCGGCGGCCTGTTCGAGCTGCGACACGTAGGCGGAGAACGCCTGACCGAGCGTGAGCGGTGTCGCGTCCTGCAGGTGGGTGCGGCCGATCTTGACGATGTCGGCAAATGCGGCGCGCTTCGCATCGAGCGTCGCGCCGAGCGCACGCAGCGCCGGCAGCACCTCGTCCGTCAGCGCGCCGTAGGCCGCCACGTGCATCGCGGTCGGGAAGACGTCGTTCGACGACTGCGCACGGTTGACATGGTCGTTGGGGTGCACGCGCCGGCCCTCGCCGCGCGGACCGCCGAGCAGCTCGCTCGCGCGATTGGCGAGGACCTCGTTCATGTTCATGTTGGTCTGGGTGCCCGACCCAGTCTGCCAGACCGCGAGTGGAAACTCCTGCGCATGCGCACCCGCGAGCACCTCGTCGGCAGCCGCAACGATCGCGTCGGCAATCTCCGGCGCAAGGTCGCCGAGCGCGCGGTTCACGCTCGCCGCGGCGCGCTTGACCTGCGCGAGCGCGTGGATCAGCTCGGGCGCCATCCGCTCGGTGGAAATGCGAAAGTGCTCGAGCGCGCGTTGGGTCTGCGCACCCCACAGGCGCCCGGCGGGGACCTCGATCGGCCCGAAGCTGTCGTGCTCGATCCGGGTATCAGCCATTGTGCAACCTCCGCAGCTGTTCCGAGAATGCGATGGTGCGCCCAAACGAGGGGTCTGGCTCGACCCGCACCGCGCGAGGCCGCGGGGCGTGCGCGGAAGGGCGCCGGCCGAAGAGCACCCGGTGCGAATCAACCGCGCGCGCGGCGCGTCCGTGAGGCAGACTCCGCCTGATGCGGTTTCATTTCCCGATCTTCGAGTTCCCTCCCGAGACCGAAGCGCTGCGCGGCGAGGTGCGCGCTTTTGTCGCCGAGGAAATCGGCGCCGGGCGCTGGCAGCGCGGCGGCGACTTTGCCACCAACTACGATCCGGAATTCTCGCAGCGCCTCGGCGCGCGCGGCTGGCTCGGGATGACCTGGCCGCGGCAATACGGCGGGCATGAACGCTCGATGCTCGAGCGCCTGGTGGTGACCGAGGAGCTGCTCGCGGCGAGCGCGCCGGTCGCCGCGCACTGGATCGCCGACCGCCAGAGCGGTCCGCTGCTGCTGCGCTTCGGCAGCGAGGCGCAGCGCGAAACCTTCCTGCCGCGCATCGTGCGCGGCGAAATCTTCTTTTCGATCGGCATGAGCGAGCCCGATGCGGGCTCCGACCTCGCTTCGGTGCGCACGCGCGCGACCAAGGTAAACGGTGGCTGGAACCTTAACGGGCAGAAGGTGTGGACCAGCTTCGCGCATCGGAACCACTACGCGATCGTCCTCGCGCGCTCCGGCGACGCCAGCGCCTCGCGCCACGGCGGCCTGTCGCAGTTCATCGTCGACCTCAAGGCGCCCGACGTGAAGGTGCGCCCGATCGTCAACATGGCCGGGCAGAAGGAATTCAACGAAGTGCTGTTTCAGGACACGTTCGTTGCCGACGACCGATTGGTGGGCGAGCCGGACAACGGCTGGCAACAGGTCACCAGCGAGCTCGCCTTCGAGCGCAGCGGACCGGAGCGGTATCTCAGCTGCATCCGGCTGGTCGAGGCGGCGCTTGCCGCCGCCGGCGCTGCGCCCTCGCCGCGCCTGCGCGAAGCGCTCGGGCGCATGAGCGCCAAGCTCGTCGCGCTGCGCACCATGTCGATTGCGGTCGCCGCGCTGCTGCAAAAGGGCGAGATGCCGAATCTCGAGGCCTCGCTCATCAAGGACCTCGGCAACGCGTTCGAGCGCGAGCAGATCGCCATCTTCCGCAACCTGCAGGCCGAATTGCCTGCGCCGGGCGCCGACTACCTGTCGGCACTCGCCGAAACGACGATCTACTCGCCATCGTGGACCCTGCGCGGCGGTACGCGCGAGATCCTGCGCGGCATCGTCGCCCGCGGGCTGGGAATACGCTGATGACGACGACCCGAATCGACGCCCTGCAACCCGCGTTCGCGATCGATCCGATGGTGGTCGACGCCGCCGCGCGCGCCTTCGACGATCTTGCCGCCAAGTGGTTCGCCGGCGAGGGCGCGGGCGAACAACGCGCGGCGCTCGTCGCGGCGGTGATCGACCTGGGTTTTGCCGACGCGCTGCCCTCGCCCGATGGGCGCGAGGCCTGGCTGGACGCCGCTGCCATCATCCGTGCGCAGGCACGCGCCGCGGCGCCGGTCGACATGGCGCGGTTGCTCGCCACCGGCGACCAGGCCGCGAGCATCGCCTACGATCCCGGCCGCTATGCCTGCGACGCCACGGCGGCCGCGCCAGCCGATGCGAGCGCCGCGGCGGCGCTGGCGCTCGGGCGCTGCCTGCAGATCACCGGGGCGATGGAAGCGGCGCTCGACCTGTCGGTGCAATACGTCCAGGACCGCAAGCAGTTCGGTCAGCCGTTGGCGAAATTCCAGGCCATCCAGCACAGCCTCGCGCTCGCCGCCGAGGAGATCGCCGCCTGCACCGCGATGACCGATCTCGTGCTCGCCTGCGCGGTGCGCGAAGGGATCGCGGCGGCGCGCATGCCGGCGCTGCTCGATGCCGCGGCGCTGGTCGCCGACCGCGCAGTCGACGTCGTCTACGACATCTGCCACCAGGTGCACGGCGCGATCGGCTTCACGCGTGAATATGCGCTGCACCGCCACAGCCTCAACCTGCTGCGCTGGCGCGACGAGCTGCAGCTGCTGCGCGGCGGCGCGATGCGCGCGGCCGAGCGGCTCGGCGACCGCGCGCTTGCCGCCGGCGGCCTGTGGCGCGCGGTCACCGCGTTGATGAAACCGGGAGAAGCCCATGAGTGAGTTCGTCCTCTTCGAGCGCGACGGCGACGTCGTGACCTTGACCTTGAACCAGCCCGAGGCGCGCAACGCGCTCTCCACCCAGGCGCACTGGGACGAGATCGTCGCCTGCTGCGACCGCGTGCGCACCGACGCGTCGGTGAAGGTGGTCATCGTGACCGGCGCCGGAACGGCGTTTTCGGCGGGCGGCAACGTCAAGGACATGCGCGACAAGAAAGGCATTTCCAGCGGCAATCCGTTCACCATCGCGCAGGGCTACCTGAACGGCATCCAGCGCATTCCGCTCGCCCTGCATTCGCTCGACGTGCCGACCATCGCGGCGGTCAACGGCCCCGCGATCGGCGCGGGCTGCGACCTCGCCTGCATGTGCGACATCCGCATCGCCTCCGACAACGCGCGCTTCGCCGAAAGCTTCGTCAAGCTCGGCATCGTGCCCGGCGACGGCGGCGCCTGGCTCGTGCAGCGCGTCATCGGCTATCAGCGCGCAGCCGAAATGACCTTCACCGGCGACACGATCGACGCGCAGGCCGCGCTCGCGATCGGCCTCGTCACGCGCGTCGTCGCGCCCGAGGCGCTGATGCCGGCCGCGCGCGAGCTGGCCGGGCGCATCGCAGTCAATTCGGGTCCCGCGCTGCGCATGACCAAGCGCCTGCTGCGCCAGGCGCAGACCGGACGGCTGGACGAAACGCTGCAGCTCTCGGCTGCGATGCAGGCGCTCGCGCACCACACGCCCGAGCACGACGAGGCGATCGCGGCGTTTTTCGCGCAGCGCAAGTAGCGCGGGTTGCCGCGTCGAGGCCAGGTTGAGCGCCGGCTTTAGGCGAAGTGTTTCCGCCTAATTCAGGCCGGCGTCGCGCTACTTTTTCGCCGCGCCGCCGGCGGCGCCGGCCTCGATGTTGAGCGTGCCGAAGCGCTTTTCGTACTCCGTCACCACGTTACCCAGCAGCATGCTCAGGCGCTTGGCGGCGTAGGGGCTGACCACGATGCGGTCGGTGAGCTGGATCGTGACTTCCTTTTGCCCGCGATTCCATGCCTGGTTCATGCCGAACAGCATGACCACTTCCTCGCGAGTGCTGGTGACGTTGCACACGTTGGCGTAGGCGCTCTTCATGTGCGAGTCGTCCCACTTGATCTTCATGCCTGCGGTGTCGCCTTGGATTTCTGGCGTCTCAGCTTTGGTTGCCATGGTGTCGCGCTTCTCCCACTCGTCGATTGAAAAGAATCCCTTGGGCAATCACCGCCCAAGCGTGCATCGTGCGTAACTTCGTAAGATGTTGATTTTACTACACCCGGCGGTCGTCTCGTCGGTGGCCGCGGGCGTCACTTTCTTTGCGCCCCTGGCCGAAGTTTTCGACAAGCTTCCGGCAGAACGCCTGCGTGCGCCGGAATTCGCCCCGGTACTGCTCGAAGAACTTCAGGAGGCTTTCGACGCGTGAAAGACGCTTCGCAAGGGCTTGCAACAAATTCAATTCAGAAAGTTGTGAAGGGTTAGATTTCAGAATTATGAGAGTCAACGTTAGGCCGTGCTTGCACGTCTCTGAAGAAGTGAAGCAAACTCGGCAACTGGAAGTACATCTGGCCAGTACTTAAGCCCGCGCGCTTGGCCGCCGTCATCTCGATGCACTTTTTTCGCGTTTCGCTTGACACCCGATCTTTGCGCACATGAACGTCGCTGAATTGATCGTCAAATACCTGCGCGCGCTCGGCGTGCGCCATGTCTTCGGCTATCCGGGCGACCCTTCGGTCGAGGTGCTCGAAGCCGCGCGCCGCCAGGGACTCGAATTCGTCCTCGCGCGGCGCGAAGGCACCGCGGGCCTGATGGCCGAAGCAGCCGGCATGCTCACCGGGCTGCCTGGTGTGTGCCTGTCGACGCTCGGCCCGGGTTCGTCCAACCTCGTCAACGCGGTCGCCAACGCATGGCTCGACCGCGTACCGATGCTCGCTTTCTCGGGCCAGATCGAAACCCAGCGCGAGCCGACCTTCACCCACCAGGTGCTCGACCATCGCCGGCTGTTCGCGCCGGTGTGCAAATGGGCGACCGAACTGCAGCCGCATACCGCCGCCCATGTGCTGCGCAAGGCGGTGCGCACCGCGATGGCGGAGCGCCCGGGCCCGGTGCACATCACCACGGCCGCCGACGTCGTCGGCGCGCAGGCGATCGACGACCAGATCCTGCTTCCGCCGCTCGCCGCGCGTGCGTTTCCGCTCGCCTTCGCGACCGACGCTGCCGCCGCCGACGCCGCAAAGCGGATTCGGACCGCACGTCGCCCGGTCATCCTCGCCGGCATCGGCGCGGTGCGCGCGAATGCATCCAACGCGCTCGCACGGCTCGCCGAAAAACTCGGCTGCCCGGTGGTGGTCGCGCCGATGGCGAAGGGCGTGCTCACCGAGACGCACCCGTTCTACGCCGGCACGCTCGA
>JAQBBQ010000204.1:0-16122 GCA_032125995.1 Betaproteobacteria bacterium
GTCGACGACATGGGCTACAGCGTCGATTAGAACTACGAGACGGGCGAGAGCCTCGAGGAAGCCGAGAACGAGCTCGGCGTATCAAGCTGGGTCGATCCCGAAACGGGTGAACTCTCCGAAGAGGAACGCCCGCGGCTCGAGGATCACTGAGCCCAGGGCGTCGCGGAAAAACGCGCGACGAAGGCGTTGAGTTCGATCGCCGGCAGGTGGTCGATGCCGGCAGCGCCTGAACGGCCGCCGCCACCGAATCCTCGGCAAAAGGCATCTGCACCCTGCGGCCGCGCACGCGGCGCACGCACGCTTACCACGTAACCGCCTCGCGCGTTCGGCGTCAGCACCGCATGCGCGCGCCGCGCCGCCTCAATCGCGAGCGCATGCGCAAAGGTTCCGCTTATGCGTCGGCTCCACGCCGCATCCGGCAATACGAAGACCGCCGTGCCTGCGTTCTCGTGCACCGGTGCCAGCGCGCGCGCGGCCGCAAGATCGGTGCGCTTCGCTGCCGACAGGCGGTGCACGATTGGCGCCTCGGCCGCGAAGCGCAAGGCGTCGGATTCTTCGCGCATCAGTGCATAGAGTGCGGCCGGGTGGATCATCAGATCCGCTTCGGTCTCCCCGTAACCGTTGTAGTTGAGCGCCTCGCCGAGCTCGCGCAGCTGCGCGATGTCGGCATTGGAGAACGAGCGCGTGGCCGCTAGCACCTGTGCCGCGCCGGCGAGCCCGTCGCCGAAGGCGGCGGCGACGGCCCAGGCGCGGAAGCGTCCGCCGAGATGGCGATCGACAAGGATGCTGGTGCAAACCTGCGGCGCGGTGTCGATGTGGGCATCGAGCCGCGCGTGCGCCGGGATCGCGGCCGCGAAATGATGATCGAACCAGATCACCTGCACGTCGCGAGCAAGCAATGCGTCAAGCGCGGCCCGGTTACGATCGAGCGAGATGTCGAGCACGGTCACGACATCGTCCGCGGCCGCAGCGTGCAACTCGGACCGCGCGAGCAGCGCGATGTCGCGCTTCGCGCCGGTCACGAGCTGCGTCTGCGCCGGTTCGGCGAGCCGCAGCTGCTGCAGGGCGCACAGACCGTCCGCGTCGCCGTTGAAGACGTCGAAGCGCATCACGTCGCCTTCACCGCGCCAGGCGTGCGACAGCGGCGCGCGATCTCGCCGAGTGCCGCCGCGACGCTGGCGGCGTCCGCGCTGTCGCAGCTGATCGTATCGACGTCGGGCGCCGGCGGCTCGAGCGCTTCGAGCTGTCGCGCGAGTACCTCGAGCGTCGCTTCCGAGGCGTCGCGGCCGGCTGCGGCGCGCGCGGCAACGCGTTCGCGCAGCACCTGGATCGGCGCGTCGCACCACAGGATCGTGCACTGCGCGCCGCCGTCCTGCGCGAGCTGGACGAACGCAAGGCGATCCGCGGCGCGAAGGAAGGTCGCGTCGACGATGACCGGAAAGCCCGTCGCGAGGAGCGCGCGTGCGAGCGCGGCCAACCGATCGTAGGTGGCACGCGTCGCGCGCGGCGCGTAGAGGCCGGCGCCGAGCGTGGAGCCGCTGCGCGCCAGGGGATCGAGTCCGTGCAGGCGCTTGCGTTCGACGTCCGAGCGTAGGCGAACCGCGCCCTGCGCTTCGAGCACATTTTGCGCAAGCGTTGTTTTGCCCGAACCCGATACACCGCCGGTCAGAATCAACAGCTCGGGGCGCGGCGCAGCGAAGGCGTCGGCATCGGCCAGATGGCGCGCGAAGTCCTCGAGCGCAGTCGATTTGGCGTTCGCATCGTTGCCATCGGCACCGACCTGACTCGCACGAATGAGGGCCACCTTGGCGCGCACCATCGCCCGGTACACGAGATAGAAGCGCAGTACGTCGACCCCCGCGTAATCACCGTTCAGCTCGAGGACGCGATTGAGAAAACGCCAGCCGAGTGGCGCGCCACCGCGGTCGACGAAATCCATCACCGTGAACGCGATCTCGCTCATGACGTCGATCCAGCGGAAGGCATCGTTGAACTCGATGCAGTCGAACAGCACGGGGGCGCCGTCGATGCGCGCGACGTTGCCGAGATGCAGGTCGCCGTGGCACTCGCGCACGAAGCCGTCTGCCTTGCGCTGTGCGAAGCGTTCGCGCAGGGCAGCGGATTCGGTTTCAGTCCACTGGCGCAGGCGATGCAGCTGCGCGTGCAGCGTGGACGGCGGCGCGAGGCGCTCGATGTGGGCGAAGTTGTCGAGCGCATCACCCGCGATCGACGCCGGGCTACCGAAGCCGCTGGCCGGCGGCGCGACGTCGATGGCGGCGTGAAACGCGGCCACGCGCTCGGCGAGCGCATCGACGAGCGGCGCCTCGAGCGCACCGCGGCGCAGCAGATGATCGAAGCTGTCTTCGCTCTCGAAACGGCGCATCTTCACTGCGTAGTCGATCGGCGCGTCGCTGCCGCCTTGTGTTGACAGCGCGGGCAGGGCGGGCGTCCCGGCGATCGGCACGACCTCGAGATACAACTGTGGCGCAGTGCGCCGGTTGAGCGCGAGTTCCAGTTCGCAGAAATGCTTGCGCGCGTCGAGCGTGGTGAAATCGAGAAAGCCCAGGTTGACCGGCTTTTTTAGTTTGTAGGCTGTATCGCCGGCGAGCAGGACGCTGGAGATGTGGGTTTCGATCAGCCGCAGCGCCGCGCCGGGATTTGCGGCGGCGAGCAGGCGTTGCAGTCCAGCGATGAGCGTGGCGTGCGTGGCGTCGGCCAGCTGAGCGTGATTCGCGGCATCAGTCGGCGCTGGCGTGGGTCGGGCGCGATGCGGTGCCACGCGATCCCTCCGCTACGCGCGACTATCCGGCGCGCGCGGACGCCTGGGCCGCGTCACGCGCCTGCATTGCATTGCGGTAGACGTCGACGTAAGCCCTCGCCGCGGCCGTCCAGCTGAAGTCGCTGCGCATGCCGTTTTGCTGCAGCGCAGTCCATGCGCTGCGATCGCGAAAGCGCTCGAGCGCGCGTCGCACCGCTTCCATCAGCGCGCCGGCCTCGGGCGCATCGAACACGAACCCGGTTGCCTCGCTCGCAGCGAATTCGTCCGCGTCGCGTACCGAGTCGGCAAGTCCGCCGGTACGGCGCACGATCGGTGGCGTGCCGTAGCGCATGCTGTAGAGCTGATTCAAGCCGCAGGGCTCGAAGCGCGAGGGCATGAGGTAGAGGTCGGCGCCGGCCTCGATGCGATGTGCAAGGGCGTCGTCGAAACCGATGCGCACGGCGATTGCGCCGGGGTGGCGCAGCGCAAGTGCGCGGAACGCGTCTTCGAAGCGGCGTTCGCCCTCACCCAGCACGACGAGCTGAGCGCCGATGCGGACGAGCTCGGGTGCGATCTCGGCCACCAGGTCAGCGCCTTTCTGCTCCACGAGGCGCGCGATCATGCCGAACAGGGGTGCCTCGGAGCGCAGTGCGAGTCCGAGTTCGCGCTGCAGCGCTACGCGATTGGCTGCCTTGCGTTCGAGTTGCGTGGCGTCGTAGCGCTCGACGAGTAAGGGATCGCGCGCTGGATTCCAGGTCTCGGTGTCGACGCCGTGCAAAATCCCATCGAGCACATCGCGGCGTTCGCCCAGCAGCCCTTCGAGACCGAAGCCGAGTGCCGGTCCCAGGATCTCGCACGCATAGCTGGGGCTCACGGTGGTCAGGCGGTCCGCGTAGCGCAATCCGGCTTTCAGAAACGAGATCCGACCCCACAGCCCGATCGCGTCGGCGGCGTGCAGCGCGGGCGGAAGTCCGAGTGCGTCCAGCACCGCGGGCGGGAACAGCCCCTGATAGGCGAGGTTGTGAACCGTCATGACGCTCGCCGCACGGGCGCCGGATTCGCGCGCGAGATAGGCGGGCGCAAGACCCGTCTGCCAGTCATTGCAATGCACGACGTCGGGGCGCCAGTCGCCCAGCCCCTGCGGTGGGTGCACGCTGCCCATCAGCCCCGCCACGCGCGACAGGAGGCCAAAGCGCAGAGGGTTGTCCGGCCAATCCTCATGCTGTGGTGTTTGGTAGGGTCCGCCCGCCCGCGCGTAGTAAGGGGCGCACTCAAGCAGGTAAAGCGGCGGCGTCGAATTCGTCAGAAGTAAGCGGGCGGGCGCGAGTGCGCCGCTGGGGCCGGCGGGTGCCTCGAGCGACGCCACGGGCTGCGCCTGCGCGAATGCATTCTTGAGCGCTGGGTAAGCGGGCACCAGGACGCGAACGTCGATACCGTCCCGTGCCAGTGCCGCGGGCAGCGCTTGCGCAACGTCGCCCAGGCCGCCCGCCTTGACCCAGGGCGCGAGCTCGGGCGTCGCGAACAGGACCCGGAGCGGCTGCGTCATGCCGGTGGCGCGAACATCGCGTTCAGAGCCAGGTCATCATCCCCATTTCAAACGAATTCGTCAGCAGGGCATTCGATGGATAGCAGCGGATTCGATACTCGATGCGGCCCGAGATCTGCGGGCAGAAATCGATCGAAAACACATGCTCGCCCGTATCGGGCAGGGTGCGTTCGTAGTTTAGAAACTTCAGATCGATCGCTTCGCTTGCGTGCTCGGCGCCGGGGCGCGCGAAGACCGCTTCGATCAAGACGTCCTGCGGCGCCAGCCCGTTCAGGTTGGCAGCCACCGAGATGCGTACATCGCCGCCGTAACCCAGTTCCACCGTCGGTGGATCGATTGTGCGCAGGACGATGCCATCCCAGGCCGTGCGCACGCGCGTTTTCCAAGCCGCGAGCTCGCGCGCGGCGCGAAAGGCGTCGTTTGAGATGCGCGTCCATTGCCTGGCGGCGGGGCGATACAGCTGGTCGACATATTCGCCCAGCATGCGCATCGAGCAGAAGCGCGGCCCGATCGAAGCGATCGATTCCTTCGACATCTTCACCCAGCTGGGCGAAAAACCACCCGCGCCGATGGCGTAGTAACTCGGAATCACCTGATCCTGCAGCAGCTCGTACAACGTGCGCGCCTCCTCGGCGTCGCGCCGCGCCGGATCGAGCAGTTCCGAGGCGGGCTTGATCGCCCAGCCGTTACGACCGTTGTAGCCCTCGGCCCACCAGCCGTCGAGGACCGACAGGTTGATTGCGCCGTTGATCGCTGCCTTCATACCGGAGGTGCCGCAGGCTTCCATCGGGTAGATGGGATTGTTCAGCCAGACGTCGACGCCGTTTACCAAGCGCCGCCCGAGGCGCAGGTCGTAGCCTTCGACGAGCAGGATCTTGGCTTCGAATTCGGGCGTGCGTGCGAGCTCCGCGATGCGGCGGATGAGGGCCTGGCCTGGCTCGTCGGCCGGATGCGCCTTGCCCGCGAAGATGAACAAGACGGGTCGATCAGAAACCGAAACGATTTCACGCAGCCAGTCGACATCCTGGAACAGTAGCGCGGCCCGTTTGTAGGTCGCGAAGCGCCGCGCGAAGCCGATCGTGAGCACGCTCGGGTTGGCCGGATCGGCGAATTTCAGGATTCGGTCGAGATGCGCCTCCGAGCCCTGGTTGCGTGCGTTCTGCTGCTCGATCCGGTAGCGCACCAGATGCAGCATCTGCGATTTGATTCCCTGATGGATGTTCCAGTACTGGGCGTCCGGAATCGAATCCACCTGGCGCCAGCAGGCCGGGTCGGTCAGGCGCTGCGACCAGCCCGCCCCCATGTGGTGTTCGAAGGCTTCGTGCCAGGCATCGGCGAGGAAGGTGGGCACGTGCACGCCGTTGGTGACGCAGCCCATCGGATTTTCATCGACCTCGATCTGGGGCCAGAGGTCGGCGCAGAGCTTGGCCGAGACCCGGCCATGGATGCGCGAGACCCCGTTCTGGTAACGCGAGCCGCGCACCGCCAGCGTCGTCATGTTGAAATCGTGCGCGTCGCCCGTGACGCCGAGCGCCACAACGCGATCGAGATGGCCGTCGAGTTCGGGCAGGGCGGTCTTCAGGTGCGTGCGCACCCGGCTTGCGGGGAAGTGGTCGTGCCCCGCGGCAACGACCGTGTGCGTGGTGAACACGGTGTTTACCGCGACCGCCTCGAGCGCGGCATCGTAGTCGAGTCCGCCGAGGATCAGGGCGCGGATGCGTTCCGTGATGAGGAAGGCCGGGTGGCCTTCGTTCAGGTGCCAGCAGGTCGGACGGATGCCGAGCGCATCGAGCGCGCGCACGCCGCCGATGCCGAGCACGATCTCCTGCTCGAGTCGGCGTTCGTGGTCACCCGTATAGAGTCGGTGCGCGATGTCGCGGTCGTGCTCGCTGTTCTCGGCGACATCGGTGTCGAGCAGAATCAGCACGACGTGCCCGACGCGCGCGCGCCACAGCTTGACCTGCGCCTGGCGTCCGGGCATGCCGAGCACGATGCGCAGTTCGCTGCCGTCTTCGCGCAGGATCGGCTCAATCGGCAGCAGGTCGAACTCGGTGTCGATGTAGATTGCGACCTGACGGCCTTCGCCGTCGATACGCTGCTGGAAATAGCCCTGGCGATAGAGCAGCCCGACGCCGACGAAGGGCAGGCGCAGGTCGCTCGCGGTCTTGCAATGGTCGCCCGCGAGGATGCCGAGCCCGCCCGAGTAGATCGGCAAGCTTTCGTGCAGGCCGAACTCGGCGCAAAAGTAGGCAATCGATGCGCCTGCATCGAGCTGCGGCACGTGGTTGGTGCCGAGCGCCTCACCATGGTAGGCGTCGTAGCCCGCCATCACGCGCTGCAGAGCGCTCAAGAAGACCGGATCATCGGCCACCTCGCGCAAGCGCTTCTGGTCGATGTTGCGCAGGAAGGCTTTCGGGCTGTGGCCCATGCGCTGCCAGAGCTTCGAATCGAGGCGCGCAAACAGCGTGCGCGCCGGACGATCCCAGCTGTACCAGAGATTGTTCGCCAGCTCCTCGAGCCGCTTGAGCCTGTGCGGTAGTTCGGGCCGAACGTCGAGACGAAACGAGGTGCCGCGCATGACCTTTTAGGTACGCGGCGCGCAGACGCTGCACGTTGCCGCAGGCGGCGATAGTATCACCGCCCGTGCGCACACTGCGCACACTTCGCGCACTAGCGCATCTGGTGGACGCGCTGGCCGAGCATTTCCGGCGTGACGAGCGTGACGCCGCGGGCGGTCACCAGGAAGCGCCGGCGATCTTGCTCCGCATCGAGGCCGATGACGAGCCCCTCCGGGATGCGGCAATGCTGGTCGATCACGGTGCGGCGAAGCACCGCGCGCGGCGCAATCTCGACGTCGGGCAGGATCACCGAATCCTCGACGTTGGCGTGGCTTTCGAGGCGCACATTGGAAAACAGCACCGAGCGGCGCACCGTTGCGCCGCTGATGATGCAGCCACCGGAAACCGTCGAATCAACGGCAATTCCGCGCCGATCGTCCTCGTCGAACACGAATTTCGCCGGCGGTAGCTGTTCCTGAAAGGTCCAGATCGGCCAGTCCGGATCGTACAGGTTGAGCTCGGGCGTGATCTTGGTCAGCTCGAGGTTGGCTTCCCAGAACGCATCCAGGGTCCCGACATCGCGCCAGTAGGGCGTTGTTCCCGGCGCGCCGACGCAGCTGTCGGCGAAGTAGTGGGCGGCGACGCGGTAGCGCGCCATGGCGTGCGGGATGATGTTCTTGGCGAAATCGTGGCTGGTTTTCGGTTCATCGGCATCCCGCGCGAGCTGTTCGAAGAGAAACTCGGCGTTGAACACGTACACCCCCATGCTGGCCAGACAGAACCCCTCACGGCCCGACATCGACGGCGTGTCCTTCGGTTTCTCCAGAAATCCAGTCACGCGGCGTTCGTCGTCGACCTGCATGATGCCGAAGGCATGCGCCTCCGTGACGGGCACCTCGACGCAGGCTACCGTCATGTCGGCTCGCTTCGAGGCGTGGTCGGCGAGCATGCGCCCGTAGTCCATCTTGTAGACATGATCGCCCGAGAGCACGAGCACATACTTGCAGCCATCGGTGCGCAGGATGTCGAGATTCTGGAACACCGCATCGGCGGTGCCGCGATACCAGAACTCCTCGATCTGCTGCTGCGCGGGGAGGATGTCGATCGATTCGCGAATGCGGCCGTCGAGAAAGCTCCAGCCGCGCTGCAGGTGCCGGATCAGACTGTGCGCCTTGTATTGCGTCGCCACGCCGATCCGGCGCACGCCAGAATTCACGCAATTCGACAGCGTGAAATCGATCATGCGGAACTTGCCCCCGAACGGGACCGCGGGTTTCGCGCGCCAGGCGGTGAGGTCCTCGAGCCGGCTGCCGCGCCCGCCCGCGAGGATGATCGCGTAGGTGTCGCGGGTGAGGTGGCTGACGAAACGGGGATCGGATGGCTCACGTACCATGCAGACCTTCTTGTCGGCGATGTCGTTGCACGATTCGATGCATCATAGCCGGGCGACCATTCAAGCGCTTGACTTCGGACAAGGTGTGAAACAAGGGCGACGGCGCCTATACTTTTCGTGTGTTTGCTGTTGCGTCGCACCATCCTGTGCTCACGAGACATCATGACGATTGACGAGGCTGCCTGGCATCCCGATCGCGCAACGATCGAGGCGTCCAACCTGCAGGCGTTCATGCGCTTTGCCGGCGTCGCGAAATACCACGAACTCGTGCGGCGGGCAGATGCGGATCCGGGCTGGTTCCATGATCAGCTGCTCAAGCACGTCGACTTTCGTTTCTACCGGCCCTACGAGAAGGTGCTCGACGAGTCGAAAGGCGCGCCCTGGGCGCGCTGGTGCATCGGCGGCACGACGAACGTCACCTTGAACGCGCTCGATCGCTGGCGCGGCACGCCGACCTACGAGCGGACCGCGCTCGACTGGATCAGCGAGGGCGGCGAACTGCGCAGCTTCAGCTATCGCGACCTCGATCGCGCCGTCTGCCGCTGCGCCGAAGGCCTGCGCGCGCTCGGCCTGGGGCGCGGTGATGTCATCGCGACCTATTTGCCGAACATACCCGAGGCCGCGATCGTCATGCTCGCGATCCCGAAGATTGGCGCGATCGTGATGCCGCTGTTTTCCGGCTTCGGGGCCGATGCGATCGCCGCGCGCATCGAGATCTCCGGCGCGAAGGCGATCGTTGCCACCGACGGCGCATTGCGCCGTGGCCGACCGGCGGACACCAAGGCGATCGTCGATGAGGCAGTGGCGCGCTCGCCGTCGATCGAGCAGGTGATCGTGGTACGCCACACCGCTACGCCGGTCGCATGGAGCGCGGGGCGCGACCACTGGTGGCACGAACTGCTCGCTGGGCGCGCCGAGGATTCGCCGACCGAAGAGATGGAGGCCGACGCGCCTTACCTGCTCGTATTCACCTCGGGCACAAGCGGCAAGCCGAAGGGCGTGGTCCACACGCATGTCGGCTTCCCGATGAAATGCGTCATCGACCTGGGACTGATGCAGGACTACAAGCCCGACGACGTCATGCTCTGGATATCCGACATGGGTTGGGTGGTCGGACCGATGCTGGTTTACGGCACGCCGGTGATGGGCGGGCACTACATCCTGGTCGAGGGCGCGCCGAATTATCCCGACCAGGACCGCATGTGGCGCCTGTGCGCCGAGCACCGCGTGAGCTACCTCGGCATCGCACCGACCACCGTGCGCACCTTCATGGCGCAGGAGAGCGACCCCGCGTCCAAGTACGACCTCTCGGCGCTGCGCATCGCGATCTCGAGCGGCGAACCGTGGACCGAGGATGCCTGGATGTGGATGTTCGAGCAGGTTGGCAAGCGTCGCGTTCCAATCCTCAATTTCTCCGGCGGCACCGAGATGATCGGCATCGTCGTGACGACCGTCGTCGAGCCGATCAAGCCCTGCGGTTTCAACGCCGAGGTGCCCGGCATCGGCGCCGATGTCGTCGACGACAACGGCGTGAGCGTCGCACCGGGCACCGTGGGCGAGCTCGTCATGCGCGGGCGCACGATCGGCCTGACCCGCGGATTGTGGAACGACGACGCGCGTTACCTGGAAACCTACTGGAACACCTGGCCCGGCGTCTGGCATCACGGCGACTTCGCGAGCCGCGACGCCGAAGGGCATTGGCGCATCTACGGGCGTTCCGACGACACGATGAAGATCGCCGGCAAACGTACCGGGCCGGCCGAGATCGAATCGCTGCTGATGGCGACCGGCAAGTTCGCCGAGGCGGCGGCGATCGGCGTACCCGATCCGGTGAAGGGCAGCGCGCTGGTCTGCGTCGCCGCACCCAAGCCCGGCGTACCCGGCGACGACCGGCTCGCAGAGGAAGTGATCGAGGCTGTGGTGCACGGGCTCGGCGTGCCGTTCCGGCCGAAGGCGGTGACCTTCGTGCCCGAGCTGCCGAAGACGCGCAACCTGAAGATCATGCGGCGGGTGATTCGCGCCGCATGGCTCGGCCTCGATCCGGGCGATCTGTCTACGCTCGTCAATCCCGAATCGGTCGACGCGATTCGGCAAGCAAGGCAAGGGGGTCAGAAATGGGGCCAGACCCCTTTTTAGATTATTGATGGCCTTCGATTGTCACAATGGGGTCTGACCCCCAAAAGGGGTCTGACCCCAGAGGATTATGACAAGGATCGCTCGGAACCCGCGCGGAGAAAACGCATGAAGGTGTTTATCACCGGCGCTGCCGGTTACATCGGTGGTTCGGTGGCCGTGACGCTCATCGGCGCCGGCCACGAGGTGACGGGGCTGGTGAGAAGCGAAACGCGTGCCAGTGATGTCGAACGTTTCGGCATCGAACCGGTGATCGGAGATCTTGCCGACGCACAGGTGCTGGAACGTGCGGCGCTCGCGGCCGATGCGGTGATCAATATCGCGAATTCGGACAATCGCCAGGTTACGGATGTTTTTTTGAACGCCCTGCGCGACAGCGGCAAGACCTATATCCAATCCAGTGGCACCAGTATCGTTGCAGACCTTGCCGATGGTGAACGGCCGGGAAAGGTTTACGACGAAACGACGCCCGTCGACCCGCTGCCGTTGCGCGCCGGCCGGGTGGCGTTGAACGATGCGGTTCTCGCCGCATCCGGAGATCAGCTTCGCGCCATCGTGATTTGTCCGCCGCTGATATACGGCCTCGGACTCGGCGCATCGGCCGACAGTATTCAGGTGCCGTGGATGATCGAACTGGCGAAAAAGCACGGCGTTGGCCGCCACATCGGGGCCGGCGCGAACATCTGGTCCAATGTGCATATCAATGATCTTGTTGACCTTTATCTGCGGGCACTGACGGACGCCCCGGGCGGCGCGTTCTATTACGCCGAGAATGGTGAAAACTCGATGCTAGAGCTGGCGCAAGCAGTCAGTCGGATGCTGGGCTACGGTGGACGCGCAGAAACCATCAGCGTCGAGGAAGCCGTTGCCGAATGGGGCGAGGGTGGCGCGCGCTACACGATGGGTTCGAACAGTCGCGTTCAGGCCGTACGCGCACGGAAAGAGCTTGGCTGGTCGCCGTCAGCGCCGTCGCTGCTGGAGGAAATCGAGCACGGCTGTTACAAGGTCTGACTATCCGGCAGGGACGCAGAAAGGGGTCAGACCCCTTCTTGCTTGTGGGGTCTGACCCCTTGTTGTTTTGGGGGTCTGACCCCGGGGGTCTCACCCCAAAATCATCGCCGCCGCATCGGCCATCACCTGACAACCAAGCACGATGTCCTCGTCATGACTGTTCTCGGCAAAGTCGTGGCTGATGCCACCAATGGACGGGATGAAAAGCATCGCCGCAGGCAATCGGGCCGACACGATGCCAGCGTCGTGGAAGGCACCACTCGGCATCTCGATCCACTTGCCTGGCGCATGGCGTTCTGCGGCAGCCGCCAGATGGCGTCGCAGTCCGTCATCCATGCGCGTGGGCGCAATCGGCGCGCGCGCCTGCTGCAGGTCGACTTGCACGCCACCGCGCGCGTTTGCCTCCGCGACCAGGCGCGCGGCGAGTGCTTCGAGCCGGTCGAGCACCGCCGAATCGATATCGCGAAACTGCAGATCGAGCTCGGCGTAACCCGGGACGATCGAGGTGGCGTTCGGTACCACCTGCACGCGACCCATGGTCCAGACGCTGCGCGCCGCGGCGGCGGACGGAAACTCGCGATTTACCGCGCTGGCGAAATCGAACAGCGCTGCGGCCGCATCGCGCCGCCGCGCCATCATCGTCGTGCCGGCGTGGTTCTGCTCGCCGCGGAACTCGATGCGCAGGCCGCGCACACCGACGATGGTGGTCACGACACCGATGCGCTTCGCGTCGTCCTCGAGGTGCGGGCCCTGTTCGATATGGGCTTCGAGAAATCCCGCGTAGCGTTCTGGATCGGCGCGTAGGCGTGCGACATTGCGCAGGCCGGCGGTGGCAAGCGCATCGCCGAGTATGACACCGGCGCTGTCTTTCGCGCCGGCTTCCTGCTCGGGCGTCAATGTCCCGGCGAAGGAGCGGCTGCCGAGGCAACCGAGAAAGCGGGACTCCTCATCCTGGAACGAGATCGCGTCGACTGCGAGCGCCGCGGTCGCGGGATCGTCGGCCAGCGCGCGGACGACTTCGAGCGCGTAGATCACCCCGAGCGCACCGTCCAGCCAACCACCGGTGGGTTGCGTATCCGAGTGTGAGCCGATGAGCAGCGCCTTGCCCGATTGGCGTGAACGCCCGAGAACATTGCCGACGCCGTCGATGCTCGACTCGAGTCCGGCTTCACTGAAACGCCCGGTGAGCCAGCGCCGCGCCTCCATGTCCTTTGGACTGAAAGCCGGGCGTACGACGCCCGGATGCTGCGCGCCGATTGAGCGCAGGGTGGTGAGGTCGGACAGCAGGCGATTGGCGTTGACGTTAGGCATTGTGGGGTCAGACCCCTTTTTAGATGATTGACGGCCTTCGAACATCACAATGGGGTCTGACCCCAAAGATCAAAAAGGGGTCAGACCCCCTTTTAGATCATTGATGGCCTTCGATTATCGCAATGGGGTCTGACCCCATTGAGTTGTCGCCTAGATTTTGCGCTGATGAGCGTTCCAGTGCCGTTCGAGGTTCGCAATCAAGGCCGGGCTGAGGTGGCAGTAGGCCTGTTCACGCGCGTAGGCGGCAAAGTAACGCCGGAAGCTGTCGAGCGGTTCCTGTACGACGCGCAGCGCGCGCCGGTTACCCGCCGCGCTGACTGCGCCCGACCCGGTGAAGTTTGCAATTGTCTGCCCGAGCGCGGCGTCCATCGCCTCGGGCGCGACGACCTGGTCGCAGATCAGACGGCCCTCCGGGCTGTCGCAGTCGAGCCGGCGTTCGAGCAGAATGGCCTGGCGCGCGATGCGGTCGCCGACGAAGCGCGGCAGGCGCATGTTGGCGGCACCCGGAATGATGCCCTCCTTGCGTGCGGGCAGTGTCATATAGGCATCGCGCGCGGCAATGATGTGGTCCATCACCAGCAGGTATTGGCAATGCCCGCCGATCGCAAAGGTGTCCACCGTCGCGATCCAGGGTTTCTCGATGGTCCGGCCGCGCGTTTCCTCTGGCGAAACGTCGCGTAGCGCGAGGCCGCGGTAGATCTTGTTGACGCAACCGAGATCACGCATCAGGTAGAAAAGATACGGAATCCGTCCGAGGTAGAGGTGGGTGAGATTGATGCCCGCGCCGAACACGCGCCGGCCCGCGTATTTGGGATGATCGACTGCGCTGCCGCGCAGGACGCAGATCTCGGTCTGCGGATCGAGCAGCGCCAGATCCACCGCGATCTCGGCTGCATCGAGTGTCATTTCGTCCTCGGCGTTGAGGAAGCGCGGATTCGTCAGCGTGACGATCGAGGCGCGGCCTTCGCGGCGCAGCGTCGCGGCACCGAGATCGACTTCCCCCGTCCGCTCCAGTTCGCCCAGCCGGGCGACGCTGTCTTCGCGCGGCAGCAACATGGCATGGCACAGGTGTTCGCCGGCGGTGGGATCCGCGAGGACGTGGGCGAGAAACGCGCCTTGATCAATTTCGTGGCCGTCCTTCTCGCGCAGCGGCCGCGCCATCTCGAGTGCGAGCGTTGCGCGGTCCGGCACCAGGCCCGGATAGCTGAGGGCAGCGCGTTCGCACAGCGCATCGACACGCAGGAATTCGCTGCGCTGCCGAGTGAGGGCAGCGTAGATTTCGGTGGCGTAAGCGCCCAGGAAGCGCTCGCGCGCGTCGCGCGCCGCGGCAAGGAGCTGCTCGGCCGCAACCTGCTCGGCCGGGTTGCGCTTTGCGCGCACCGGCAATCGCTCGAGCAGCGTGTGGGTCGTACGCCAGAACGCAGCGAAGCGTTCGCGGTCCGTCGCGAAGTCGGTGATCTGCACGGGGCAACTGCCGGACCAGGCCTGAACCTCGTCGGCCGGGAATCCCGCCTGTTGGACTTTCGCGCGCGCATGCTCTGCCGCGGCCGGGTGCAGTTGGGATTGCGGAAGGATCTGATTCATGGCGCGAAGCAGTTTAAACCGCCCCAGCGTCCGCACTAGCAAAACGGATTCAGCGCAGCGCGATGGATCGATTACCCTACGCAACGCAAGGACTTGACGTGTTCACGTAACGGAACAGCCGGACGATGGTTACAAAGACGATCCGTATTGGTTGCGCGGCGGGATTCTGGGGCGATTCGAGCGTCGCTGCGCCGCAGCTCGTGCGCGGCGGGCGCATCGACTACCTAGTGTTCGACTATCTTGCCGAACTGACAATGTCGATCCTTGCGCGCGCCAAGCTGCAGGACCCCAGCCTTGGCTACGCAACCGACTTTCCGGCCATCGTCATGCACAGCGTGGTGCGCGACGTCGCGGCGCAAGGCATCCGCGTGGTCAGCAACGCGGGTGGCCTGAACCCGGCCGCGTGTGCGGCCGCGGTTGCAAAGGTGGCGGAGGCCGCAGGCGTCAAGCTGCGTATCGCGGTGGTCGAAGGCGACGATCTGATGCCGAACATCGACGCGCTGCGCGCGCGCGACGTGCGCGACCTGTGGAGCGGCGCAGCCATGCCGCCGCGGATCGTGAGTGCAAACGCCTACCTCGGTGCCTTTCCGATCGCGCAGGCGCTCGATCGGGGCGCGCAGCTGGTGATCACCGGGCGCTGCGTCGACAGCGCGGTCGAGCTGGGCCCGCTGATCCACGAATTCGGCTGGTCGCCAACCGACTACGATCGACTCGCGGCCGGCAGCCTGGTGGGCCATCTGCTCGAATGCGGCGCGCAGGCCACCGGCGGACTGCATACGGACTGGGAACAGGTGCCGGACTGGGCGAATATCGGTTACCCGATCGCGGAGTGCAGCGCCGACGGGACATTCGTCGTCACCAAGCCCGAGGGCACCGGCGGGCTGGTCACGCCGGCGACGGTGGGCGAGCAGATGCTCTACGAGGTACACGACCCCGGCCAGTATGTGCTGCCCGACGTGGTGTGCGACTTCACCGACGTGCGCATGACCCAGGCGGGTGAGCACCGGGTGCAGGTGAATGGCGCGCGCGGCGCGGCGCCGACGCCCACCTACAAGGTCGCGGCGACCTATGCAGACGGCTACCGATTGAGCGCGCAGCTTACGCTCATCGGCATTGACGCGGCGCGCAAGGCGCAGCGCACCGGCGAGGCGATACTCGAACGCACGCGTGCGATCTTCGCGGCGCGCGGTCTGCCCGACTACCGCAGAACGCGCATCGAGGCACTCGGCGCCGAATCCGCCTACGGGCCGCACAGCCGCACGCCACGGGTGCGCGAGGCGATCATGCGCCTCGTCGCCGAACACACGGCGCGCGAACCGCTCGAGATCCTCGCGCGCGAAGTCGCGCCGGCGGGAACCTCCTGGTCCCCCGGCACCACGGGCGCCGGGTTTGGTCGGCAGACGCCGACGCCGGTGGTGAAGCTGTTTTCTTTCCTGGTGCCGAAGACCGACGTCTCGGTCAGGGTGCGCGTGGACGGCGACGACGAAGCCTGGTCGCCAGAGACGGTGGTGGCGGGCGCAGCGAACGCCACCGCGCCGCGCCGCTATGCGGACAGTGCGCTACCCCGGGGCGCGAGCGTTGACCTGCCGCTGGTGAAACTCGCCTGGGCGCGCAGCGGCGACAAGGGCAACACCGAAAATATCGGCGTGCTCGCGCGCCATGAAGACTTCCTGCCGATCATCGCCCACGAAGTGACGGCGGCGCGGGTCGCCGCGTATTTCGCCTACTGCGTCGACGGCCCGGTGACGCGCTACGACGTGCCGGGCATCCGCGCGTTCAACTTCGTCCTCGACAACGCGCTCGACGGCGGCGGCATCGCCTCGATGCG
>JAQBBQ010000205.1:0-15772 GCA_032125995.1 Betaproteobacteria bacterium
AACCTTAGCCCTGCTGAAACGCCAGACCAAGGCGCGCCTGGCCCTGGTGGAACGGCAGATTGCCGGACTCGATGCTGAAATAGCGGCGCGGATCGCGCAAGAAACGCCCTGCGCACGTCATCGCGACATCCTCTGTTCCATCCCGGGTCTCGGCCCGGTGACTGCTGCCGCGCTCCTGACCTTCCTGCCCGAAATTGGAGCCTTGGATCGCAAACATGTCGCAAGCCTTGCCGGACTTGCTCCCTTCACCCGCCAGTCGGGGAAGTGGCACGGAAAGTCCTTCATCGGCGGAGGACGTAAACCGTTGCGGGATGCGCTTTACATGCCAGCCTTGGTCGCCATGCGCTTCAATCCCGATCTCAAGGCCAAATACGAACAGCTGCGCGGTGCAGGAAAACCTGCAAAAGTGGCAATCGTCGCCAACCTGCTCGACATCAGGCCCGAGGAGAAACAGGCGCTGCTCGAGACCTTCGCCTTGGAGGCGCGTCTCGACAAGGTGCTCGAGCTGCTTTCGCAGCGCGTCGAGGTGCTGCGCATGTCGAAAGAGATCGGCGAGCAGACCAAGAAGGTCTTCGACGACCGCCAGCGCGAGCACGTGCTGCGCGAGCAGATGCGCCAGATCCAGAAAGAACTCGGCGAGGACGACGACAGTTCGGCCGAACTCGAGGAACTGAAGAAGGCAATTGACGCCGCCGGCATGCCCGAGGACGTTGCGCAGCATGCGACGAAGGAGTTCAAGCGCCTGCAGCGCATGCACGAAGGGTCGGGCGAAACATCGATGCTGCGTACCTATCTCGAATGGCTTACCGAACTGCCGTGGGCGCTCGGCACGCAGGCGCCAATCGACATCGCGGCCGCGCGCAAGGTGCTCGACGAGGACCACTTCGGACTCGAGAAGATCAAGCGTCGCATCCTCGAATACCTGGCGGTGCGCAAGCTCGCCCCGGAGGGCAAGAGTCCGATCCTGTGCTTTGTCGGACCGCCAGGCGTGGGCAAGACCTCGCTCGGGCAGTCGATCGCACGCGCCACTGGACGCGGGTTCCAACGTGTCGCACTCGGTGGGCTGCACGACGAAGCCGAGATTCGCGGCCACCGGCGTACCTACGTCGGTGCACTGCCCGGCAACATCATCCAGGCCGTACGTCGCGCACGCAGCCGCGCTGGCGTGCTGATGCTCGACGAGATCGACAAGCTCGGCATGGGCGGCTTTCAGGGTGATCCGTCCTCGGCGCTGCTCGAAGTGCTCGACCCTGAGCAGAACGCGAAATTTCGCGACAACTACCTGGGCGTCGACTTCGACCTGTCGCGCGTCATGTTCATCACGACGGCGAATGTGCTTGACACGATTCCAGGGCCGCTGCGCGATCGCATGGAGATCATCCAGCTGCCGGGTTACACCGAGGAAGAGAAGCTCGAAATCGCGCGCCGCTACCTGGTCGAGCGCCAGTTCGAGGCAAACGGACTCAGCGCGGCGCAGGTGACGCTGACGGACGCGGCGTTGGCGGCGATCGTGCGCGATTACACGCGCGAGGCGGGCGTGCGCAATCTCGAGCGCGAGATTGGCGCGGTGCTGCGCAATGTCGCAATGCGGTTCGCCGAGGCTGAGGTGCCGCCGGCCGGGTCGATCGTGGTTGATGCGGCAGAGTTGCACGCGATCCTCGGGCCGCGCCGGTTCGAAAGCGAGCTCGCCGAGCGCACCAGCGTGCCGGGTGTGGCAACGGGGCTGGCGTGGACGCCGGTAGGCGGCGATATTCTGTTCATCGAGGCGACACAGGTTCCGGGTACGGGCAAGTTGATCCTGACCGGTCAGCTCGGCGAGGTGATGAAGGAATCGGCGCAGGCGGCGCTCACGATGACGAAGAAGCTGCTCGACGATCCGCTCGCGAAGATCGACGTGCACGTCCACGTGCCGGCGGGCGCGACCCCCAAGGACGGACCGAGCGCGGGCGTGGCGATGTACGTCGCACTCGTGTCGCTGCTCACTGGCGCCCCCGTGCGTAGCGACGTGGCGATGACCGGCGAGATCTCGCTGCGCGGCATGGTGCTGCCGATTGGCGGGGTGAAGGAAAAGGTGCTCGCTGCGCTGCGCGCCGGCATCAAGACGGTGATGCTGCCGCGGCGCAACCAGAAGGATCTCGAAGACGTTCCGAGCGAGGCGCGCGAGCGGCTCGAATTCGTCTGGCTCGACCGGGTCGAGGATGCGGTGGCCTGCGCGGTCGGACCGCTTAGCGCGCGACCGCCAGCGAAGCAGGTGGCGTGAGGCTTTGTTCACGTTGAGCGCAGGCCCGGCGGCGTAAAATCGGCTCGCCATGCTTTGCCGCCTGCGCTCAATACTCGTCGCGGTGCTCTGCGCCGCGCTGGCCGGCTGCGCGACCAACCCGATCACCGGCCGCAGCCAGTTCATTCTGGTGTCCGAGGAATACGCGATCGGCGGCTCGGCCGCGGCCTACCGCTCGATGATGGGCCAGCTCGAGAGCCGCGGCAAAGTCGAGACCGGCACCCCACGCGTCGAAAAGGTCCACGAGATCACTGAACGGCTGATCGCCCAGGCGGTCCGCTTCCGGCCCGATTCGGCGAACTGGCAATGGCAGATCGAGGTGATCGACGAGCCGAAATCGATCAACGCCTTCTGTATGGCCGGCGGCAAGATGGGCATCTACACCGGTTTCTGGGACAAGCTTCACGCGACCGACGACGAAATTGCGGCGGTCATGGGGCACGAGATCGCGCATGCGCTCGTCAGCCACACGCGCGAGCGCATGTCGGTGGCGATCGGGGTCGGCTTGGGTATCACGGCTGCGGCCGCCGTCTCGTCGCGCGACTCGCAGGACTTCAATCGCAACTTTCAGCTCGCTGCGCTCGCCGCCGGGCTTGCAATTACGCTGCCGAACAGCCGCGACGCCGAATCGGAAGCCGATCAAATCGGCATCGAGCTGGCGGCACGCGCCGGCTATGACCCGACCGCCGCGGTGACCCTCTGGCAGAAGATGGCAAAGGAGGATAGCCGCGCGCCGATGGAATTTCTCTCGACCCACCCCGCGGCCGAGACGCGCATCGCGCGCCTGCAGGCGCTGGTGCCGAAAGTTGAGCCGCTGTACGTCGCTGCAAAGGCGCGCGAACGTCCCGCGGCGCCGAACTTCCTCAGCGTGCCGGAGGCGAGCAACGAGCGCGTCGTCAGTCGCGCCGGCGAGGAGACGCGCGAGGAATACGCGCGCCGCGCGGCGAATAACGCGGAGGCACTGACGTTCGTGGCGGGCGAGGTCGAGCGCTTCCGGCGCGGCGACGTGGTGTTCACCTGCACCTTTCAATGTTCGATCACCTACCGCTCGAACAAAGGCGAGTGGCCCGCGTACCATCGCAACGGGGCCTGGCGCGAGCTTGCCGTGTCGGTGATGCGCGCCGAAACCCTGTCGGACCTGTCGTATTTCATGCTCGGCGAGGCGGCGCACGGCCTCGCCTTCGAGTCTGCGGCGCGCCTGTACTACCAGCGCGCGCTCGATGCGGCGCGCGACGGGCATGCCTGCGGCGGCTTGCTCAACAGCTGCGAAGGCTTCGACGTCGGCAAACGCGCGTCGGCTGCGCTCGACACGTCACGCTGAAATCCCGAGTGGCTCGGGCGCCGACCGAAGACCGAACCCAAACCGGCCGTGTTGGCCGTCTTCAAGCTGGCCTAGGGATCTGCAAAAAAGTCGCTGCGCGCGACGTCGACTGTCGCTAGGAGGAGGAGGGAGAACGCGACCCAACCGACGTAAGACTAACCCGCGCGCAGCATGTTCATAAGCTAGTCGAGCCGCGTGATGCTGGCTTGACGCCGATCAATAATTGCACGCGCGCCCCTCGCGCGCGAAAGGTGAACGTGCGCCCCTAGCGCGCGCTTTGCGGCACCCGCTCGAGGTCGGCCAGCCAGGCGTCGGCGGTGCCGTCGGAGGGGGCGCGCCAGTCGCCACGCGGCGAAAGCGACCCGCCCGAGCCGACTTTTGGGCTGTTGGGGACTGCGCTGCGCTTGAACTGGCTGGTCTGGAAGAAGCGCGTGACGAAAACCTTCAGCCACTTGCGGATCTCGCTTAGCGCATAGCCGTCCTTGCCCTGCCAGGCATGCCAAGCCAGGAACGCGATCTTGGACGGCGCGTAGCCGAAGCGCAGGGTGTAGTAGAGGTGGAAGTCCTGCAGCGCATAGGGGCCGATGACCGCCTCGGTGAGTTGCGTCGGCTGTCCCCGTTTCGTACCCGGCACCAGCTCCGGGCTGATTTCGGTGCCCAGCACGCGCTCGAGTGCACGGTTTACGGTGCGGTCGAACTGTCCCGAGCTTGCAACCCAGCCAATCAGGTACTTGATCAGCGTCTTGGGGACCGAGGCGTTCAGGTTGTAGTGCGACATATGGTCTCCGACACCATAGGTACACCAGCCGAGCGCAAGTTCCGATAGGTCGCCAGTGCCGACGACGATCGCGCCGTGGTGGTTGGCGAGCCGGAACAGGTGGCTGGTACGCTCGCCGGCCTGCACGTTCTCGAAGGTGATGTCGTAGACTTTCTTGCCTTTCGCGAACGGATGGCCGAGGTCTTTCAGCATCTGCTCGCAGGAGGGCCGGATGTCGATCTCCTCGGCGCTCGCGCCGATCGCGCGCATCAGCTGCCAAGCCTGGTTGCGGGTGCGCGACGTGGTGGCGAATCCCGGCATGGTGTAGGCAAGAATCTGGCGCCGCGGAAGCCCGAGCTCGTCCATCGCGCGCGCGCAGACCAGCAGCGCCTGCGTTGAATCGAGTCCGCCCGAGATGCCGATCACGAGATTCTTCGTGCCGGTGGCGCGCATCCGCGTGGCGAGCCCCTGCACCTGGATGCGGTACACCTCTTCGCAGCGCACATCGCGCGTCGCGGGGTTGTCGGGGACGTAGGGAAAGCGCGCGACGCGGCGCTCGAGGACGAGGCGCCCGCGTGGCAGGGGGAGCGAAAATTCCACCGACCGAAAGCGCTGTACCTCGCTTGCATGGCGGCGCACCGACATGCCGAACGAGTTCTGCCGCATGCGGTCGGCCGTGAGCCGCTCAAGATCGACGTCGGAGATGGTCAATTGCGGTTGGTCTGCGAAGCGGCGCGATTCGCCGAGCAGGGTGCCGTTCTCCCAGATCATCGCGTGTCCGTCCCAGGCCAGGTCGGTGGTCGACTCGCCCGCACCGGCGGCACTGAACAGATAGGCGGCGATGCAGCGCGCCGACTGGTTCGACGCCAGTTCTTGGCGGTATTCGTGCTTGCCGATCACGACGTTAGACGCCGATAGATTGGCGATGACCGTCGCGCCGGCGAGGGCGGCGAAGGTCGAGGGCGGCACCGGCACCCAGAGGTCCTCGCAGATCTCGGGAAACAGCACGAAGCCGGGGATTTCGGCGAGGCGGAAGAGCAGGTCGGCGCCGAAGGGCACCCGTTGACCGGCGAGCGTAATTTCACGCGCGATGGCGGTGTCGCCCGGCGTGAAATGGCGCAGCTCGTAGAACTCGCGGTAGTTGGGCGGAAAAGTCTTTGGTACGACGCCGACCAGCCGGCCCTGACAGATGAGCGCGGCGCAGTTGTAGAGCAGGCCGTCGACCGGCACCGGCAGGCCGACCAGCGCCGCGATCGGCAGCCGGCGCGACCGCAGCAGCAACTCGGTGAGTGCCGCTTGCGCGCCGTCGATCAGCGCGCGCTGATGGAACAGGTCCTCGCAACTGTAGGCGGTCAGCCCGAGCTCCGGAAACACGACGAGCAGCGCCTGGCGCCGTGCCGCGGCGCGCATCAATTCGAGCGTGCCCGTCAGGTTGAAACGCGGATCGCCGACGCGTACCGCCGGCGTTGCGACCGCGACGCGTGCGAAGCCGTGTTGGTACAGATTGAAGAAGTCGTTCCGGGTCGCCATGGCGAGAATTCTAGACTATAGGATATGGTATCCTAGGCCATATATGACGATCCCAGCCACTGCGGATGTCCTGCTCGAGCAGCGCTGCGCGCTACCCGACGGGGCCTGGACCGAGATCCGCCTCGCGCGGGACGCGCGCGGGTTCGCGTATCGGCTGGCCTACCTGCGCGACGGTGACTGCCTACTGTGCTACGAGAACCGCACGCCGCACGAACACGCCCGCATCCTGCGCGGGCGCGCAGCATCCTACGTCTTCCGATCGGTCGAGCAGCTGCGCTATGACTTCGAGCGCGACGTGGAGCCCTTGTGAGGCGCGCGCTGGAACTCCGCATCGAGGGTGCCACGGAGGCGCTCGACCGCTTCGAGGCGGCGTGGAACCACCTCGAAGAGGGCGGGCAGCTCGCGCCGCGGCGCATTCTGGCGCTGCCCGACCTGCCGGTGCTGCTCAAGGCGCTGACGCCGGCGCGCTGGCAGCTGCTCGAGCGGCTCGCCGCCGACGGTCCGCTCAGCGTGTACGAACTCGCGAAACGCCTGCAGCGCAATTACAAGAACGTGCATACTGACGTCGGCCAGCTCGTTGCGCTCGGACTCATCGAGCGCGGCGCCGCGCACGTCGCGGTGCCGTGGGATGCGATCCGCGCCGAGCTGCGGCTGCCTGCTTGAGCAGGCGAGGCGAGAACCCACGCAAGCGTAGGAGGCGTAGGCGATGAACGCACCGCAGACCGGCGCGCTCGAACTCGAGCACTACTGGATGCCGTTTACCGACAACCGGCGCTTCAAGCGCGCGCCGAAGATGATCGCGTCGGCAAAGGACATGTACTACACGACGACCGACGGCAAGCAGGTGCTCGATGGCCTGGCGACGCTGTGGTGCGTGAATGCGGGCCACTGCCGACCAAAGATCGTCGAGGCGATCCGCAAGCAGGCGGGGGAGCTCGACTACGCCGCGTCGTTCTCACTCGGCCATCCGCTGCCCTTCAAGGTTGCCGCGCGCATTGCCGAGCTCACCCCGCAGGGGCTAGACCACGTGTTTTTCACCAACTCGGGCTCCGAGGCGGCCGACACGGCGCTCAAGATCGCGCTCGCCTACCACCGGCTCAAGGGCGAGCCGTCGCGCACGCGGTTCATCGGACGCGAGAAGGGCTATCACGGGGTGAACCTCGCGGGCATCTCGGTCGGCGGCGTCGCGGTGAACCGCAAGGCCTACGCGGGGGCGCTGCTGCCCGGCGTCGACCACCTGCGCCACACGCAGGACCTGGCGACGCGCGCCTTCGTGCGTGGCTGCGCCGACACCGGCGCCGAACTCGCTGACGAGCTCGAAGAGCGCCTCATCCCGCTGCACGGCGCCGAGAACATCGCGGCGGTGATCGTCGAGCCGGTCGCCGGCGCGGGCGGCGTACTGGTGCCGCCGCGCGACTACCTGAAACGGTTGCGCGAGATCACCCGCAAGCACGGCATCCTGCTCATCCTCGACGAGGTGATCACCGGCTTCGGGCGCCTCGGTACGCCGTTCGCGGCCCAGTACTTCGGCATTCAGCCCGACCTGATGATGTTCGCCAAGGCGATCACCTCGGGGACGGTGCCGCTCGGCGGCGTGATCGCATCCGATGCAGTCTACGAGCCCTTCATGGCGGCGCCGAGTGGGGGCGTCGAATTCTTTCACGGCTATACCTACTCCGGGCATCCGCTCGCCTGTGCGGCGGCGCTGGGGACGCTCGACACCTATGCGGAAGAACAACTGCTGACGCGCGCGAACGGCGCACTCGCCAAGGCGTTCGAGGATGCGATCCACGCCTTCAAGGGTGCGCCGCACGTGATCGACTGCCGCAACCTTGGCCTCGTCGGCGCGATCGAGCTGGCGCCGCGCCCGGGCGCGCCCGGGGCGCGCGGCTTCGAGGTTTTCGAAAAGTGCTGGGGAGAAGGGCGTCTACGTGCGCCCGATCGGTGACAACGTGGGTTTCTGCCCACCGCTCATCGTCGAGCAAAAACACTTCGATCAGATGTTCGGCGCGGTCGCCGAGGTGCTGAAGACGGTGGCTTAACGGGGTAAACGGGGTCAGACCCCTGTGGATAAGTCGCGCCGAGGTTCGCGCCGCAAAAAGGGGTCAGACCCCTTTGTATGATCGAAGGCCACCAATGATCCAAAGGGGTCTGACCCCGGGGTTATGACCCCTTTGTCGTTCTTATCTTTGTAGGAGCCAAACCATGACGTCCCCCATCGACCCCAACGCCGTCCTGATGACCGGCGAGAATTCGTTCATCCGCCTGAGCGCCGACGGCGGCAAGACGCAGTCGGATCGCATCAGCCATTGGCGCGTGCTGTGGTGTCCCGCGGGCGCGGGGCATGCGCTGTTCGTGCAGAGCACGCTGACCGACGGCGCGGTGCGGGTCTACGCCGACAATGCGCCGGTCGCGCGCTGGCTGCAGTCGACGATCGAATCGCTCCTCTTTCCCGCCTTTGCCGATTCGAGCCTGGCGGTCGTGGCGGCCGAGTTTTCGCGTCACGGCGATGTGGCGTCGGGTGCGCGCGAGCACGTGGTCGCACCGGGTGCCGACATTGCGCTGACCTGGGAGGATTTCCTGCCGCCGTTCGTACTCAATATGCCGCCGGGTTTCAACGATCGCCCGATCGGTGTGTTCAGCACCTTCTTCCCGGCACGCGCGGCGCGCGTCGAACTCAACGGCCGCGCCGCACCCGGCAAGCCCTGGCCGGAGACGCGTGGCGATCGCGAGGCCTCGAGCGCCTGCCTCGCCTGGTCGGAGACCTGGGTGAAGCCGCGCTAACTGCCGAGGTAGATGTCGCGGTAGCCGACGTAGATCGAGACGACGGTGACCGGGCCGAGCACCAGCCAGCCCAGGCCGAACGGTATCGAGGCGACGATCGCGAACAGCAGGCCGACGAGGCCGTAGACCAGGAACGGCACGATGTTCTTCAGGCAGCCGAAGAAGCTCGCCTTCATCGCATCGACCGCGCCCGTGCCGTGGAACACGATGAGGGCGGGCGCGAACCAGGTTGCCATATAGACCGGCACCAATAGCGCAACGGCGATCAGGACCGCCAGCAGGATACTGGCTGCACCGGCAGCGCCCATCGCCGCCGGATTGGCGCCGCCCGAGGCGCCCATCATCATCGTGCCGATGCCGACGCCCGCAACCAGCGCGGCGATGCCACCGGCGACGATCATGCCCACGAGGTACGCCACGCCAACCAGAATAAGCTGACCGGCGTCCGTCGAGAATCCGGCGGTCAAGTGCGCGAAGCTGAGCGCGCCGTCACGGTCGACCTCACGCGCACCGAGCATGAGGCCGCCCGCGACCACTGGCCAGAGCAGCATCATCGCGAGTTGGCCGATCACCGGGACCAGCGAAGCCACGGCAAACACGACGAACGCGACGACGATCAGGCCGATCCACATGCCGATTTGGCGTGTGAACAGCGGCCAGGCCTTCGTCCACCACTCAAGTCCGTTGCCTGCCGGCGTGACGCGCCCTGCAATATTGAACGCGGCATCGGGCGCACCATTGGACGGCGTATCTTGTACTAGGTCGTTCATGACGTCCCCCTAGGGTGGACGACCATCTTAGCCCAAGGCCGTGGAGCGATCCGATAAAATCGATACCGTCGCGCCGTGCCGCGATTCATGGAGCCACCGCCAATGCCTAAGATCAGCCGCCGGGCGAGCAGTCTCGGCACCGAAAATGCCTTCGTCGTGTTGGCGGAGGTCAACGCACTCGCGCGCGCGGGCAAGGACATCATTAGCTTTTGCATCGGCCAGCCGGATTTTCCGGCGCCCGAGAACGTGCAGGACGCCGCGATCCGCGCGATCAAGGGCGGCAAGCATGGCTATACGCCGTCGGCCGGCATCGACGAGCTGCGCGCGGCCGCGGCAACGTACATGGGCGGCCTGCGCGGTGGCTTGCCGATTCGCGCGGAGGACGTGGTCGTCGCCGCCGGCGCGAAGCCGTTCATCGCCTATGCAATCCTCTCGACGACCGATTACGGCGCGGGCGACGAGGTGATCTATCCAAATCCGGGTTTCCCGATTTACGAATCGCAGATCGTCGCCAACGGCGCAGTGCCGGTGCCGATTCAGTTGCGCGAGGCGCGCGGCTTCGGCTTCGATCCCGCGGAGCTCGAGCGGCTGCTCACGCCGCGCACCAAGCTGCTCATCCTAAACACGCCGCATAACCCGACCGGAGGGCTGCTCTCGCGCGTCGATCTCGAGACGATCGCGGCGATCCTGCAGAAGCATCCGCAGGTCTGGGTCTATGCCGACGAGATTTACTCGCGCCTCGCCTACGCGGGCGAATTCTTCTCCATCGCGCAAGTGCCCGGGATGCTCGAGCGCACGATCATTTCCGATGGCGCATCGAAGACCTGGGCGATGACGGGCTGGCGCATCGGCTTCACCTCGAACCCGGTGCTCGCACCGGTGTTCACGCGCTGGATCACGAACACGGAATCCTGCGCCTCCCAGATCTCGCAATGGGCTGCGCTCGAAGCCATTACCGGACCGCAGGACGCGGCCGAGCGCATGCGCGCCGAATTCCTCGTGCGACGCGACCTGATCGTGCGGTTGCTGAATGCGGTGCCCGGTGTCACCTGCCAGGTGCCCGGCGGCGCGTTCTACGTCTGGCCGAACGTCACCGAGGCCTGCCGCATGATTGGCACCGCGGACTCGGAGGAATTCAGAAAGCGGTTGCTGCATGAAGCCGGCGTCGCGTTGCTCGCCGACATACACTTCGGCACCCGCGTGCCCGACGAGGGGCAGCATGTGCGCTTTTCCTATGCCGCGTCGCAAGCCGCGATCGAGCAGGGTGTCGCGCGCATGACTGAATTCATTCGCTCGAACACGCGCAAAGCGGCATGATCCGGCGGAGCAGGGGCCCCGCGTGCGGGGATGCGACCCGGCATCATGCCGCAGCGACGCCGACGCGATGGCGGCCGCGCCACGCCTTCGTGACGGAGGCGGCGGCATGATCCGGCGGAGCAGGGGCCCCGCGTGCGGGGATGCGGCGGCATGACTGAGTGGAAGCCATCGGTGACGGTGGCCGCCGTCATCGAGGCGGAGGGCCGCTTTCTGCTCGTCGAGGAGCTGCAGGAGGGCCGGCAGGTGCTGAACCAACCGGCGGGACACCTCGATCCAGGCGAGAGTCTCGTCGAGGCCTGTGTGCGTGAGGTGATGGAGGAAACCGCACACCGTTTCGTGCCCGAGGCAGTGGTCGGCATCTACCGCTACGTTTACACGCCGAAGGACATCACATTCCTGCGCTTCACCTTCAGTGGACGGACCGACGGCGTCGAGGCGGGCAGGGCGCTCGACAAGGAGATCGTGCGCACCCACTGGCTGACGCACGGTGAGATTGCGGCGCGCGTGGCCGAACATCGCACGCCGCTGGTCATGCAGTGCATCGACGACCATCTCGCGGGCCGCCACTTTCCACTCGCGGTGCTGGCGAAGGAATTTTCCTGAGGGGCTGCGGAGCATCGGGATGACAGAACGCGTCGTCGTTGGCATGTCGGGCGGAGTCGATTCCGCCGTCGCCGCGCTGCTGCTCAAGCGCGCGGGCTACGACGTCGTGGGCCTGTTCATGAAGAACTGGGAGGACGACGACGACGACGCCTACTGCTCGACACGCGAGGACTTCATCGACGCGGCTGCGGCCGCGGATGTCATCGGTATTCCGTTCGAGGCGGTGAACTTCGCCGCCGAGTACAAGGCGCGCGTGTTCGCGACCTTTCTCGCTGAGTACGCCGCTGGACGTACCCCGAATCCGGACGTGCTGTGCAACGCGGAGATCAAGTTCAAGGCCTTTCTCGATCATGCAATGCGCCTGGGTGCAACGAAGATCGCAACCGGACATTACGCGCGGCTGCGCGCCGGCAAGGGCGCAGTCGAATTGCTGCGCGGCGCCGACCGCGCGAAGGACCAGAGCTATTTCCTCCACCGCCTGACACAGGCCCAGCTTGCGCACGTGCTGTTTCCCGTCGGCGAGCTAAAGAAGGCCGCGGTGCGCCGGATCGCTGCCGACGCGGGGTTGCCGAATCACGCGAAAAAGGACTCGACCGGCATCTGCTTCATCGGCGAGCGGCCGTTCCGCGAGTTTCTCAATCGTTACCTGCCGCGTGTGCCGGGTCCGATCGTGACCGACCACGGACACACGGTGGGCGAGCATATCGGCCTCGCCTTTTACACCATCGGGCAGCGCAAGGGGATCGGCGTCGGCGGCAAGAAGGGCGCGTCGGGCGAAGCGTGGTACGTCGCGCGCAAGGACCTCGAGAACAACACGCTGACGATCGTGCAGGGGCACGACCATCCGTTATTAATGAGCCATGGCCTCGAAGGGCTCGAGGCGAGCTGGATCGCGGGCAGGCCGCCCGCAGCGCCGTCCGAGCATTCGGCGATGACTCGCTACCGGCAGGCGGATGCCGCGTGCACGCTGGCGCGCGCGGACGGCGGTCGGGTGGCCGTCGAGTTCGACGCCTCGCAATGGGCGGTGACCCCCGGCCAATCCGTGGTGTTATACGACGCCGAGGTCTGTCTTGGTGGCGCCATCATCGGTGCCGTGCGCGACGCCGCGCTCGAGGCTGCCGGAGCCGCGCTGCGCCGTACGGGCTGAGCGCCGGCTGCAGACAGGCTCAGGCCTTGGGGGTGGTTGCGGCGAAGGCCGCGCGCTTGGAGAGCTTGGCGAAATGGTGCGCGAGTTTGGGATGCTTGCTGTGCCAGTCGATGTCGCCCGGCCTGCGGAATTCGAGCCAGCCGAGGCAGCAGCCGAGCGCGATGTCGGCGAGCGTATACCTGTCGTAGTGGCACCAGGTGCGGTCGCCGAGCTCCTCTGCCATCTGCGCGAGGCCGCGCTCGGCCTTGCCGAGCTGACGCGCGATCCAGGTTTTGCTCTGCTCCTTGTCGGGCCGCAGACTCTCGAGGCGGACGAGCACGGCCGCGTCCAACACGCCGTCGGCAAGCGCCTCCCAGCGGCGCACGGCGATGCGCTCGCGGTTGCCTTTAGGGATGAGGCGACTCATCGGCGAGACGTTGTCGAGGAATTCGACGATGACGCGCGAATCGTAGAGCGGCGTACCGTCGTCGAGCAGCAGAACCGGAATCTTGCCGAGCGGATTGTGTTCGATCGCAGCGTGGTCGGTTTGCGTGACATCGACCAATTCGAGCTCGCAATCCATGCGCTTCTCGCTTAGCACGACGCGCACCTTGCGGGCGTAGGGGCTGGCAAGCGACGCGATGAGCTTCATTGCTGGACGCGATCCACGATCTACAATCCACACGCGATACGACTGGGGCGCGGATTATACCGTCGCCACGCGCACGCTAGCGCAAAACCTTGTGAACGATGCGGCGCAGTGCGGGGATCACCTCTGTCTCGAACCACGGGTTGCGCTTCGCCCACGCCCTGTTGCGCCAACTCGGATGCGGTAGCGGCAGATGGACCGGAAGGTACTCGCGGTAGGCGTGTACCGTTGCAGCGAGCGTCGACTTGCGCGCCGCGCCGAGGTAATGCGCCTGTGCATACTGCCCGACGAGCAGCGTGAGACGGACCTCGGGCAGCGCGGCGCGAAAGCGCGGCTGCCAAAGTGGAGCGCATTCCGGCCGCGGTGGCAGGTCGCCGCCGCGCGCGGTGCCCGGATAGCAAAGGCCAGTGGGTACGATCGCAATTCGCGTCGTGTCATAGAACGTCGCGCGGTCGACGTCGAGCCAGGCGCGCAGCGTGTCACCCGACGGATCGTTCCACGGAATGCCGGTTTCGTGCACGCGCCGACCTGGCGCCTGGCCGACGATCAGCAGGCGCGCTGCGCGGCCGACGAGAAATACGGGGTTCGGTGCGTGCGGGAGCGCAGCTTCGCACAGGCGGCAGGCGCGTGCTTCGCGCACGACGCGCTCGAGGCTGACGCGGTGGATGCGGGGCACGTCTTATAATGCCACGCATGCCTTCTCCGCTTAGCGCGCTCTCTCCACTCGATGGGCGGTACGCTAAATCCCTCGATCCCCTGCGGGCGTATTTCAGCGAGTCCGCGCTGATCCACAGCCGGGTGCGCATCGAGCTGGCCTGGCTGCAAGCGCTCGCCGCAGAGCCGCAGATCCGGGAGTTGAAGCCGTTCGCGCGCGGCACGCGCGTGGCGCTCGGCCGGCTGATCGCGAACTTTTCCGAGCGCGACGCCGAACACATCAAGAACATCGAGGCCGAGACGAATCACGACGTCAAGGCAATCGAGTACTGGCTGCGCGGCAAGCTTGCGGCGAATGCCGAGGTCGCGCGCGCGCTCGAGTTCATTCACTTCGCGTGCACGTCGGAGGACATCAACAACCTGGCGTACGCGCTGATGCTCGCCGAATCGCGCGCGCGCGTCATGCTGCCCAAGCTCGACGCATTGATCGACGTGCTCGCGGTCCTCGCGCGCCGACATGCGCGCCTGCCGATGCTTTCGCGTACGCACGGCCAACCGGCCTCGCCCACGACCCTGGGCAAGGAGCTTGCCAACGTCGTTCATCGCCTGCGCCGCGCGCGAGCGGGCATTGCGGGGGTGAGCCTACTTGGCAAGATGAACGGCGCGGTCGGCAACTACAACGCGCACCTGGTCGCCTTTCCGGGCATCGACTGGGCGCGCCTGTGCCGGCGCTTCGTCGAGCGCCTCGGGCTCGAGTTCAACCCGTACACGATTCAGATCGAACCGCATGATTCCTTCGCCGAGCTGTTCGACGCCTACGCGCGCGCCAATTCGGTGCTCCTCGATCTCGACCGCGACCTGTGGGGTTACGTTGCGTTGGGCTACTTCCGCCAGCGACTGAACGCGGGGGAGGTCGGCTCGTCGACCATGCCGCACAAGGTCAACCCGATCGACTTCGAGAATTCAGAAGGCAACGTCGGCGTGGCGAATGCACTGTTGCGCCATCTCGCCGACAAGCTGCCGGTGTCGCGCTGGCAGCGTGACTTGTCCGATTCCACCGCGTTGCGCAACGCCGGCGTAGCACTCGGCCATACGCTGCTCGCCTACACGTCGTGTCAGCGTGGTCTTGGCAAGCTGGAAGCGGATCCGGCTCGGCTCGCCGCGGACCTCGACGCAAATTGGGAGGTGCTGGCCGAGGCGGTGCAGCAAGTGATGCGCCGCTACGGCGTGCCCGACGCCTATGAACGGCTGAAAGCGCTGACGCGCGGCAAGCGCCTCGACCGGCGCCAGTTCGCCGCCTTCGTGCGGCGCCTGAAGATTCCACAGGCGGCGAAGAACCGCCTGCTGGCACTGACACCGGCGCGCTACACGGGGAAGGCCGCGGAGCTCGCGCGGCGAATCTAAATGGGGTCAGACCCCTGTGGATAACCCCGGGGTCAGACCCCTTTGGATTATCGGTGGCCTTCGATCAAAAAAAGGGGTCTGACCCCTTTCTAGACGACCGCCCCCTCATTGTCATCGCGCCGGTCCTTGCGCACGCTCGCGAACTGGGCGCGCGAAACACCCAACCACATGAGCAGCGGGCTCGCGACGAACACCGAGGAATAGATCCCGAACAGGATGCCGATGGTCAGCGCGACCGCGAAGAAGTGCAGCGCCGGACCGCCGAATATCAGCATCGTCAGGGCCATGAGTTGTGTCGAACCGTGGGTGATGATCGTACGCGAGATGTTTGCGGTAATGGCGCTGTCGATCACCTCGCTTACCGAGGCGCGGCGCAGCTTGCGAAAGTTCTCTCGCACCCGGTCAAAGACGACGACCGACTCGTTCACCGAGTAGCCCAGGACCGCGAGTACCGCCGCGAGCACCGGGAGTGAGAATTCCCACTGAAAGGCGGCGAAGAATCCGACGATGATCACGACGTCGTGCAGGTTGGCGATGATCGCCGAGAGGCCGAACTTCCACTCGAAACGCAGCGCGAGG
>JAQBBQ010000206.1:0-4424 GCA_032125995.1 Betaproteobacteria bacterium
ATTACCGGCGCCGACGCGCGTGCCGATGGGCAGCGCTGGCGCGCGCGCGCCTGCGCGGTGCTGACCGGCATCGGCACGGTCAAGGCCGACGATCCACGCCTTACGGTGCGCGAGGTCGAAACGCCGCGCCAGCCGCTGCGCGTCGTCGTCGACAGCCGGCTCGAGACGCCGCCCGCGGCACGCATTCTCGACGGTGGCAATGTGCTTTTGTTTTGCGGCGCCGACGATGCGGCGCGCCGCCGCGCGCTGGAATCGAAGGGCGCCGAAGTGGTCGTGCTCGCGAACGTCGGCGGCAAAGTCGATCTGCCGCCAATGCTCGAGGCGCTCGCGCGGCGCGGGGTGAACGAGCTGCACGTCGAGGGCGGCTTCAAGCTGAACGGCTCGCTTGTGCGCGAGGGCTGCGTCGACGAGTTTCTGTTCTATCTCAACCCGAGCCTGCTCGGCGACACGGCGCAGGGCATGGTCAACCTGCCTGCGCCCGCATCGCTCGATGCGCGTGCGCGGCTGCGCTTGCATGCGATCGAGCGCATCGGCGAGGATTTGCGGGTGATCGCGCGGCGCTAAGGCGCCTGACCCTATCGATTCTGCCCGAGCAGCAGTTCAGCGCTCGCGGCGACCGCCTTGCGCGCGCGTTCCGACAGCTCTTCGGGCGTTGCGCTGCTGATCGGGTGGTCGATGACGACGAACGGATGGCCGTCCGCGCCGAGCACGCGCGACATGAGCTCGGCTGCGCTGACGAACTTCGACGTCATGATGCCCACCGACGGCAGTCCCAGGCGCTCACCAATGATCGAGTCGTGCAAACTGCACGACGAGCAGCTGCCTCAGTCGCCGACGCCGGCAATCAGGGCTTGCCACTTCTCGGCTTCGGTTAGCAGCTCGGGCTCGGCGGGCGCGCTGTAGTTCGCCTTGGTCAGTCGAACGACCTTGGCCACGCCATAGCGCTTGATGAGTTCTTGCTCGAAGGCGTCGAAGAAGGGCTTGGTGCCCTTTTTCCCGTTCGAGATGATGCCGATCGTTGTGCCTTTCAGCGTCGGCAGGCGGTTCGCCAGCGTCAACTCGCGCGCATCGGCTTGATGGGTCGGATCGAGAATTTCAAAGCCCATGGTGTCGGCTTGCCCCTCCTGAGTCAGCGTTTACCGGGTGCCCGCGAATCATCTTCCATCGCCGTCGTCACGTCCACGCCTCCAGATCACAGTTCACAGTTCACGCATGCGCCGATCGCCACCGTGACGGCCTTGCTCTTGGTGCCGAACCAGGGCGGAATGACGGCGCCAAATCCGCCCGCGGGCCCCCCGGCCGCGATGACAAGCAGATCGTCCTCGTTGGCTAATGCTGCGTAGTCCTGATCGCCGTGGTCGCCAACCACGGCGCCTTTTCCGCAGTCGCTCCACTCCCGACGCTGGATCCGCGCCTTGCGGTGCACGGTTCGGCGAATATCCGCTTTCGACCAACCCGCGCTTTCGAAATGCGCTCTCAGCTGGGGCGGAATGACGATCGCGTAGTTCCCGGGCCAGATCGAGTAGTGGCGCATGTTGGCCTTTATCTCGGCGACGTAGGTATCGAGAATTTCCTCAGGATTTGTCGTCCATTCATTCATCAGCTGGCGCGGCGCGCCTGCCGCCATCACCGTCACCGCGGAGGCCTGCGGCGGGATACCGCGCTCTTCCGCAAGCGCAAGCCAGGGAGAGTGTTCTTCGTCCTCGGCGATGCAGTAGCTGAGCTTGCCCGGATGTCCGAGCGTCGAGCGGTCGACCTCACCCGGACGGGCATCGAGGAGATTGCAGAGCGCCAGACGAACAGCGCGTCCGATGGATGTCGTGGCACGATCACTGGAGCCGAGCGCGTTGAACGTGCCGTTCATCCCCAGCGCATTGCGGATCGGTCCGTTGACGACGATCAGGGTCGCGGCGCCGCCGGTACTCGCGGTCGCGCCGTGAAGCAGGAACGATTCCTCCAGCATTGCCGTGAATGCCGCCACGACCACCGGGAAATGCATTGGCAGGCAGCCTGCCATGACCGCGTTCACGGCCAACTTCTCGGCGGTGATGCTGCGTTCTCTTACCGGCTCGATGCCCACGAGCTGATCGGCGGGCATCAAAACCCAATCCAGGCAGGCTTGGACCGCGTCCGGCGTCGGCGGCACCACGGGCAGCCCGTCGGTCCAGCCGCGGCTGTGAAAGAATTCCTGCGCCGCCCGCGCGTCGTCGACCGCGTAGCGCTTCGAGCTCAAGCTCATTGCGCGATTCTAGCGGGCAACCGGGCCGCGCTGCACTTGCGTACCGTCGAGCGCATCTGCGACGATCTATCGGTGATCGCGAGGCGCTGATGTTTACTGGAATCGTGCAGGCGGTGGGGAAAATCGAGTCGGTGACGCCGCTCGACAAAGGCGTGCGGCTGGTGATCGATGGCGGTGCACTCAATTGCTCGGCTGTCGCGCTCGGTGACTCGATCTGCGTCCAGGGCGCCTGCCTCACCGTCGTATCGAACGACGGCGCTCGTCTGGCGTTCGACGTCTCGCGCGACACGCTCGACTGCACGGTCGGGCTCGACCGCCCGGGCGCAGTGAACCTGGAAACGTCGCTCGCGCTCGGCGACAAGCTTGGCGGGCATCTCGTCACCGGGCACGTCGATGGCACCGGCACCGTGCTCGCGTTCGAGCCGGCGGGCGAATCCAAGCGCTTGCGCCTGCGCGTGCCGGCGGTGCTCGCGCGCTACGTTGCGCGCAAGGGTTCGATCACGGTCGATGGCGTGAGTCTTACCGTCAATCAGATCGAGGCCGACACGTTCGAAGTGAACCTTATTCCGCACACGCTCGCGATAACGACGCTGGCACGACTCAAGGCGGGAGCAAAGGTGAATCTCGAAGTCGATCTGATCGCGCGGTACGTCGAACGCATGGTCGGCGTCGACTGAGTGTAGCTGCGCCTCCCGGACGTTGTCGACGACGGCGGCCGCAGGGCGCCGATTTATGGCGGTGAGCGCGCTCTGTGTCGGGCGGCGCGCCCCGCCCGCCGGCGCCAATGTATGGCGAGCCGCCAAAGAAGATTCACCGCCAGCCAGGTCGTTACGCTGCCGACGACGGCAAAGATGAAGAGCCCGAGGAAGAACGGCTTGCCGATCGAGGCGGCGCGATCCGCCCAGCTGAGCGGGGCCACCTGCTCGATTTCGTACTCCCGGTTCAGTGCCGCGAGCTCGGCTTCGTCGACTTTCTCGCCGAGGATCACCGCGCCGGTGCGGTAGGCGAGCAGAAAGATCGGTGCGTAGGTAAACGGATTGGATACAAACGTGCTCGCCGCGGCGACCGGCAGGTTGGCGCGCAGGAGGATTGCGAACACCGCTGACAAGGCGATCTGTCCCACCGGAATGACAAATCCGAAGAACACGCCGATCGCCGCGCCCATGGCGACGCGCCGGCGTGTCAGCTGCCACAGCCAGGGGCGGCGCAACAGCGGCCCGAGCCAGCGCAGCGACCGTTGCGCCTGCATGTCCGCGGGTTTCGGCAGCTTTCTGTGCAGCCACTTTTTCACCATGCTCCTATGCTACCCGGAGTCGCGCGGCCGCAGTGCGCAGGCGAGGCGCTAGAATCCGCCTGCCTTGAATTCCGCAGTCCAGCGCGCCGAGCGCATCGCCGGGCTCTCGCCGATCGCCTTCGACCCCGCGCTTCCCGTGAACGCGAGGCGCGACGAGATCCGCGCGGCCATCGAGCGCCATCCGGTGGTCATCGTCTGCGGCGAGACCGGGTCGGGCAAGACGACGCAGTTGCCAAAGATCCTGCTCGAAATGGGATGCGGCGCGCGCGGGCTGATCGGCCATACCCAGCCACGCCGTATTGCCGCACGCTCGGTTGCCGCACGCCTCGCACAAGAATTGAAGACCGAGCCCGGCGGCGATGTCGGCTACAAGGTGCGCTTCCAGGACAAGGTGCGGCCCGATGCGCTCGTCAAGCTGATGACCGACGGGATCCTGCTTGCCGAGACGCAGGGCGATCCGCTGCTGCGCCAGTACGAGGTCATCATTCTCGATGAGGCGCACGAGCGCAGCCTGAATATCGATTTCTTACTCGGTTATCTGAAACGCCTGCTGCCGCGGCGTCCTGACCTGAAACTGATCATCACCTCGGCGACGATCGACGCCGAGCGCTTTTCGCGCCATTTCGACGGCGCACCGGCGATCGAGGTCTCCGGGCGGCTGTATCCGGTCGAGTTGCGCTACCAACCGGTTGAAGGCGATGCCGAGGATACGACGCGCAAGGAGGAGGAGCAGGCGCTCGCCGACGCGGTCGAGGTGCTGTGCCGCCAGGGACCGGGTGACGTGCTCGTGTTCCTTCCGGGCGAGCGCGAGATCCGTGATGCTGCCGAGGTACTGAGAAAGCATCATCCGCCTGGCACCGAGATTCTGCCCCTTTATGCGCGGCTCTCGGC
>JAQBBQ010000207.1:0-7725 GCA_032125995.1 Betaproteobacteria bacterium
CATTCCTGATGGTGGAGTACGTCGGCATTCCCTACACCGACGTCGTCAAACATGCGTTTCTGCCTGCGCTGATTTCCTACATCGCGCTCTTTTACATCGTGCATCTCGAGGCGTTGAAGCTTGGACTCGAGCCCACCGCGCGCGCGCGCGAACGCGGCATCGGCCAAAAGCTGACCGCCTGGGGACTCGGAATCTCGGGTACCTTCGCCGTTTGCGGTGTCATTTACTTCGTCGCTGCCGCCGCAAAAAACGTCTTCGGCCCGGCTGCACCATGGGTGCTCGGCGCTCTACTCGTCAGCCTCTACGTGGCCACGGTTTGGGTTGCGTCGCGCTGTCCCGATCTGCCGTCCGACATCGACGTCGATCATCCGGTGCTGCCGGACACCTGGCCTACCGTCAAGGCGGGGATCCACTTCCTGATTCCGATCGGTGTGCTGATCTGGTGTTTGATGATCGAGGAACTGTCGCCCGCGCTTTCGGCGTTCTGGGCGACGACTTCGCTCATCGTTCTGATGGGTTCGCAACGCCCGCTGATCGCGCTCTTTCGGCGCGCGGGGGGTGTCGCTGCCGAGGTGCGCCGCGGCGTCGTCGAGATCATCGAGGGTCTAAACGACGGGGCGCGCAGCATGATCGGCATCGCGATTGCCACGGGGACGGCGGGAATCATCGTCGGCGGAATTACCCTGACCGGACTCGGTTTTCGGATGACCGAATTCGTCGAGGTTGTCTCGCAGGGCAACGTGGTCGTGATGCTGCTGTTCACGGCGCTCGTCTGTCTCGTGCTCGGTCTGGGCGTGCCGACCACCGCAAACTACATTCTCGTTGCGACGCTGATGGCGCCGGTAATCGTCGAACTGGGCGCGAAGGCGGGCCTGGTGATTCCGCTCATCGCGGTGCACCTGTTCGTCTTCTACTACGGGATCATGGGCGACATCACGCCGCCGGTGGGGCTTGCGAGCTTTGCCGCGGCGGCGATCTCGGGCGAGGACCCGATCAAAACCGGGGTGCAGGGTTCGCTCTACGCCCTGCGCACAGTCGTTTTGCCGTTCGTCTTCGTTTTCAACCCGACGCTGCTGCTGATCGATGTCCAAAGCTGGGCCGAGGTGATCCTCGTCGCGCTTGCTGCAATCGCGGCGTCGCTCGTTTTCGCCGCCGCCACGCTGGGATGGTTTCGCACACGCTGCAGGTGGTGGGAGGTTGGGGTGCTGCTCCTCGCCACCTTCGCACTGTTCAGGCCGGACTATTTTATGGACAAGCTTGCTGCGCGCTATGTCGATGCGCCGGCCAAGGAGATCGTCAAGGTCGCGCAGTCGCTTGGCGAAAACCAGAGACTGGTGATGATCATCGGCGGGATGACGCTCGAAGGCGAAGACCTGCGCAAGACGGTCGCGGTACGGCTGGGCGGACCGGGCGATGGACGCAAGCGGCTGGCCGAGGCGGGATTGACGCTGACCATGCTTGGCGACGAGGTGCGTGTCGCGACCGTGCGTTTCGGCAGCCGCGCGAGGAAGTCGGGCTTTGAGCAGGGCTGGCAAATCGACCGGCTTAAGTTGCCGTCCGACCGCGCGTCACAGCACTGGGTTTACCTGCCCGCGCTCGCCCTCGTCGCCCTGGTGTTCTTCCTGCAACGCGCGCGGGTACGGCGCCCTTAGCCGACGACGCGCGCCGGCTGCGGCGCCGGCGCGGACAGGGCGCTCGGCCCACTCTTGGTGACGATCACCGGCGACTTGTAGAGTTCGTCGCGCTTGTCATAGAGCGGGATCGTCGTGCCGTTGACACGGTTTTCGAACAGTAGGTCGAGATCGACGTCAGCGATGACGATCTGCTCGGTGTTCGGGATGCCTTCTGCCGCGATGCCGTCGCGCGAAAACGGGAAGTCCGACGGCGTGAGGATGCTCGCCTGTCCGTAATGCAGCCCGAGTCCTTGGACCGGGAGTGATCCAACCGTGCTCGCCATCGCGACGTAGACCTGGTTTTCAATGGCGCGCGCATGACAGCAGTAGCGCACGCGCCAGAACCCCTGGCGATCATCTGTGCTCGACGGAACGAATAGGATGTCGGCACCCGCCGCGCAGACCATGCGCGCGAGCTCGGGAAACTCGACGTCGTAGCACACGAGGATCGAGATATCGCCGAATTCGGTTTCCCACAAATGCAGGCGATGCCCGGGGCTCGTCTTCCAGCGCTCGCGCTCCCAGCGCGTACGGTGGGTCTTGTCCTGCTCGTAAGTGTCCCCGTGCGGACTGAACAGAAACGAAGTGTTGTAGAGCTCGCCATCGCGTAACGTCGGATGGCTGCCGGCGATCAGATAGTAGCCGTAGCGCATCGCATGCTCGCGCATGAGCGCCTTGTAGCGGTCGGTGAACTGGTCGAGCGCGCGCACCGCGACATCCACCGAGCCCCTCGGCAGGAACGACATCAGCTGCGTCGTGAAGATTTCGGGTAGGAGTACGAATTGCGGCCGGTATTCGCCTGCTGCGTCGAGCATCAGGTGAACCTGGCGCTCGAAATCGTCCCAGCTCGCGATTGGGCGCAGCATGTACTGGATCGACGCGATGCGTACTTTCACAGAATCGGCCCCTCTGGGTTGACCGTCGGCAGGTTCGGTTTGTAGCGATCGTTCAACCAGACGATGATCGTTGCGTTGCCGCGCGATTCATTGTCCGATGGAAGATAGCCGTTAATGACGCCGCAGTACTGAAACCCTTCTTTCAGCTGGAACAGAAGCACCGGATCTTTCAGATCGCCCCAGATCACCCGCATCGCATAGTCCTCGGGCGACATTTCGTTGCCGACGCGGTGATAGCCCGGCATGCGGCCGCAGGCCATGATCCGACGCAGGTTGAGCGCGCGACAGATCTGGCGGCGCGCGTGATACAGCTTTTTTCCGATCCCGACGCGCCGCAAGGTTGGATCGGCAAACACCTCAGCGCCGTACAGCGTGCGCGCGGCGGGTGTGTGGGTGCTGAAGGTTCCACCCCCGGTGACTTCCTTCCAGCTGTGGTGGGCACCCCAATCACCCCACTGGACGATGAGCGAGCTGGCGGCGCCGACGACGCGCTCGCCGAGACAGGCGACGACCTGACCCTGCGGAAACGCGCGGATCTGGTTCTCCAGTTGCTCCGGCCGCCAGCCACCGATGTCGGGGTAGACGCGGTTCTGTATCTCGACGATCTGTGGAATGTCGTCGAGGCGGGTGTGACGTAGTGAGAGGCGGGCTCGTGTAATGACGCGCTCCAGCACGGATGACATAGAATTATTATTAACAATCATGATGTTACGTACACAATGGTATCACCTGAGGGAGGCCGAAGCAACGTCGACATTACGCCCGACCGATGCCGCCCCGAAATCATTCGGGTGTTCGCAAAATACCAAGGGTTGCGCTCCCCATGAGGATCGAAATGGCGGCCGCGAGGGTGAACACGGTGGCCGCACCCCAGTACTCGGAGACGATGCCGCCGCCCGCGAATCCGAGGCCTACGCCGGAGAGCATTGCGGTCGTGACCCAGGTAAAGGCCTCGGCCATCTGAGACGTTGGCATGTTTCGGGCGACCATCGTCGACTGGATGATGAGCGGTGGCGCCATCGTGATGCCGGACAACGCACCGATCAAGCAGAAGACGACCGGGTTCGAGATCATCGCCAGCGGCAGGACCGCGATGCCCATGAAAATCAGTGCGAGCGCGAACTGCCGCGCCAGGGGCAGATGCCATGGCCGACTGCCATAGGCAAGTCCGCCAAGCGCACTGCCAATGCTCATCACGCCGAGGATGACCCCGGCGAGCGCCGGCTGTCCTCTCTCGAAGGCGTAGGTCGCGACGCCGATCTCTACCAGTCCGAACACCGACGCATAGCCGAGCAGCACGACGAGCAGGCGACGAAATCCAGCGTCCCGCAGTACGCCGAGCAGGTCGCGGGGACGCGGCGGATCGATCGGCCACTGCACGAGCGCGGGAGTACGCGTCACGTACAGGGCGCCGACCGAGCCGCAGAGCGCACCGAATAGCACCGCGGTTGCCGGAGACGCCGCGGCGACAAGGAACGCGACCAACATCGGCCCGAGGATGAATACCAGTTCGATAAGAACCGAATCGAGCGACAGCGCCGCGATAAGAAGGCTGTCGTCCTGGAGGCGGCGCCGATAGAGCGTGCGCATGCAGGTGGTCACCTGCGGCAGTGTCGCGCCCGCGGCGACCGCGAGACCGAGCACCACGGGAAGCGGTGCGCCACGGGTGAGTGCGCTCACCAGCGCCGCAAGCGCAACCGGGTAGGCCAGGCCGGCGGCGAGCAGCACCGGCCGCGGACCTAACCGGTCGATCAGGCGCCCGACCAGAGGGGAGATCCCGGCAAGCCCCGCGAGATACGCCGATGTCACCAGGCCCGCTTCGCTGAACGAGGCCTCGTTCGCCTGCACCAGGAGCAGGATCGCAAGGCCCGAGATCCCGATCGGCAGCCGCCCAACGACGGACGCGAGGATCGCGCGCCGCATCTCGGGCTCGGCGAAGAGGCGGGCGTAATGGGCGAGCGAGAACATGGCGGGACGGGGGCGCGATTCTCGCACAGCGGCTATTCCGCAATGGCACTTCAGCGCGGGAGGCGAGGCGATGTTTCACGTGAAACATCAGGCCCTTGGGAAATCGGTACTGAGGTACTGGCAGGCGACGTGGTTTCACGTGAAACATTCACGTATCATTGCGCACCCCGCAGCGAGCCACCATGCAGTTTTCGACTGAATTTGATGTGATTGTCGTGGGTGGCGGCCATGCCGGCACGGAAGCGGCGCTCGCCGCGGCGCGCATGGGGTGCACGACCCTCTTGCTCACCCATAGCGTCGAGACGCTCGGGCAGATGTCCTGCAACCCGTCGATCGGCGGTATCGGTAAGGGCCACCTCGTCAAGGAAATCGATGCCCTCGGCGGGGCGATGGCGCTCGCGACAGACGAGGCGGGGATCCAATTCCGTAGGTTGAATTCCTCCAAGGGCCCCGCGGTCCGAGCAACTCGAGCACAGGCAGATCGGGTGCTTTACCGGCAGGCCATTCGATCCCGGCTCGAGAATCAACCCAATCTGACGATCTTCCAGCAGGCAGTCGACGACATTCTGCTCGAGGGTTCGCGTGCGGCCGGGGTCGTGACCCAACTCGGGGTGAGCTTCCGGAGCCGTGCGCTGGTCCTGACGGCGGGTACTTTTCTCGCGGGAATGATTCACGTAGGTCTCGAACGCCATCAAGCCGGTCGGGCAGGAGATCCTGCTTCAGTCACCCTGGCGGCACGGCTACGCGAGATGCAGTTGCCCGTCGGTCGCCTGAAGACGGGTACGCCCCCGCGTCTGGACGGGCGCTCGATCGATTTTTCCGCGTTGGAGGTCCAGCCCGGAGACAGCCCTGAGCCCGTATTCTCGTTCCTCGGGCGACGCGAAATGCATCCGGCGCAACGCCCCTGCTGGATTACCCATACCAATGCGGAGACGCACGAGATCATTCGCGCCGGACTCGATCGTTCGCCGCTGTTCACCGGGGTGATCCAAGGCGTCGGGCCGCGCTACTGCCCGTCGATCGCGGCCAAGACCCACCGTGTCGCCGGGAAGCAGAGCCACCAGATCTTCCTCGAACCCGAGGGCCTGACGACCCACGAGATCTACCCGAACGGCATCTCCACCAGCCTGCCGTTCGATGTGCAGTACGCGCTCGTACGCTCGATCCGTGGGCTCGAAAGCGCGCACATCATGCGGCCCGGCTACGCGATCGAATACGACTACTTCGATCCGCGCAATCTGCGGGCCTCGCTCGAGACGAAATCGATCGAAGGGCTCTTCTTCGCCGGCCAGATCAATGGCACAACGGGGTACGAGGAGGCAGCTGCACAAGGCCTGCTTGCGGGTATCAACGCCGCGCTGCGCGTGCGCGAAAGAGATGCCTGGACGCCGCGGCGCGACGAAGCCTATCTCGGCGTTCTGGTGGACGATCTGGTCACCCGTGGGGTCAGTGAGCCGTATCGGATGTTCACCAGCCGGGCCGAGTTCCGCCTCATGCTGCGTGAGGACAACGCCGACCTGCGCCTGACCGAGGCGGGGCGCGCCCTCGGCGTCGTCGACGATGCGCGCTGGGATGTCTTCGCGCGCAAGCGCGACGCAGTGGCTAGAGAGAGCGAGCGCTTGCAGACAACTTGGGTAAACCCGAAGGTGATCGGGGAGGCCAACGCAATACAGGTTCTTGGAAAAACAATAGAACGTGAGTACTCACTTACTGAATTACTCCGTCGTCCAGAGGTTAGCTATGTCTCCTTGATGACGCTGCCAGGCACGGGAACGCCGGTCGACGATCCGCAGGTCGCCGAGCAGGTCGAGATTCAGACCAAGTACGAGGGATACATCGAGCGCCAGCGAAGCGAAGTAGTGCGTCGCGAGAGCTTCGAGGCACTTCCGCTGCCCGTGAACCTTGACTACCACGGCGTGCGCGGCCTGTCCGTCGAGGTCCGGCAAACACTGGTTGCACATCGGCCGGAGACGCTCGGCCAGGCCTCGCGCATTTCGGGCGTGACGCCCGCCGCGATCTCGCTGCTGCTCGTACACCTGAAGAGAGGAATTGCGCGCGAGAAGAAAACCGCATGACGCCGCAGGCCGCGCTCGAACGCGGGCTTGACGCGCTCGCACTGCGCTTGCCTGCCGACGCGCAGATCAAGCTGCTCGACTACCTCGCGCTAATGCGTAAATGGAATCGCACCTTCAACCTGACCGCCATCCGTGACCCGCAGACGATGGTGACGCACCACCTGCTCGATTCGCTCGCCGTCGTCGCGCACGTGGAAACCGGCGCAGCGCAGCTGCGCATCGCGGATGTTGGTTCAGGCGCCGGCCTGCCCGGGATTCCGCTCGCGCTCGCGCGCCCGGCGTGGCGGGTCACCGTGAACGATCGCAACAGCAAGAAAGCTGCGTTCCTGCGCCAGACCAAGATCGAGCTCGGCCTGGCGAATCTCGAGGTACACGAAGGACCAGCACAGGCATGGCATCCGCCGGAGCGGTTCGACTGTGTCATCTCGCGCGCCTTCGCGGCGCTCGACGAATTTGTCTCTGCCTGCCGCCATCTCGTTGCGCCGGGCGGCGTGCTCGCCGCAATGAAGGGCGCACGGCCCGAGCCGGCGCACCGCGCGCTGCCGGTCGATGCCGATTGCAGCGACGTGCGCCGTTTGCAGGTACCGATGCTCGACGCCGAGCGCCATCTCGTGGTGTGCCGCCTGACCGCGGTCAGCGGCGCGAGCGCCTGATGCGCATCATCGCGGTGGTGAACCAGAAGGGCGGCGTCGGCAAGACGACGACGAGCGTGAACCTCGCCGCGGCACTTGCACAGGCCGGTCAGCGCGTGCTTCTGGTGGACCTCGATCCGCAGGGCAACGCGACGATGGGCAGCGGCATCGACAAGACCAAGGTCGACCGCACCGTGTACCACGTCCTCCTCGGACTCGCGGATGCCGCCTCCGTATGCACGCGCTCCGAGTCTGGCGGCTTTGACCTGCTGCCGTCGAACCGAGAACTCGCCGGCGCCGAAATCGAGTTGGTCGAACTTCCGCATCGCGAGCGACGGCTGAAAGATGCGCTCGCCGCGTTGGCCGTAGTCGAAGGCAGTTACGACTTCGTGATCATCGACTGCCCCCCTTCGCTCAGCCTACTGACCGTCAATGCGCTGACCGCGGCCGATCAGGTCATCATCCCGATGCAGTGCGAGTA
>JAQBBQ010000208.1:0-10853 GCA_032125995.1 Betaproteobacteria bacterium
TTCTCCGCCAGCAGCGCGTCGAGCAGCAGCTGGTCCCAGGTGCCGTTGAAATTCCCGCGCCGGTAAAGCAGACCCTCGGTCACGGCGAGCTTCTCCTCCAGCCGCGCACGGTAAGGTTGCCGCACGCGCTCGATGTACGCGGCCATCGCGGCGTCCGCCGGCAGCAGATTGGAAAAAACCGGCAGCAGCCGGTAGCGGTACGCTGAGACCCCGCGATCGCGCACGTCCAGGTCGAGTACGCCGAGAAACTTGCCGCTGGAGCCGGCGTTGGTCACCAGTGTCTTTCCCACCAGTGCCGGGGCGGGGACACCGTCGTGCGTATGGCCGCCGAGGATCGCGTCGATGCCGCGCACGCGCGCTGCGAGCTTGAGATCCACATCCATGCCGTTATGCGACAGGAGCACGACCGCCTGAGCGCCTTTGGCACGCACTTCGTCCACCCGCGCCTGCAGCAGCTGCTCCTGGATGCCGAAGGTCCATTCCGCGACCATGTAGCGCGGATTGGCGATCGGCGTGTAGGGGAAGGCCTGGCCGATCACGGCGAGGGCGACGCCGTTCACCGAGCGCAGGCTGTAGGGCCGGAACACCGGGTCCTCGAAATCCGCGGTGCGCACGTTCTGCGCCAGGAACTCGATCGGCGCCAGCTCCTGATCCACCGCACGCTTGACGCGCTGCGCGCCGTACGTGAACTCCCAGTGCGCGGTCATGAGGTCGACGCCCAGGAGTTTTTGCGCGCCGATCATGTCCGCGCCCTCGGTCCACAGGGCGGTGGCCGAGCCCTGCCAGGAGTCGCCGCCGTCGAGTAGCAGCGCATGCGGGCGCGAGGTACGCAGGCGCTTCACCAGCGTCGCCAGGTGCGCGTAGCCGCCGACCTTGCCATAGCGGCGCGCGGCGCATTCGAAATCCAGGTAGGTAAAGGCGTATGCCGCCGCGCTGCCGGCGGGAATGCCGAACTGCTTGAGAAAGGTCTCGCCCACCAGGTGCGGCGCGCGCCCGACGGCCCCGCCGACTCCGAGATTCACGCTCGGCTCGCGAAAATATACCGGGTGCAGCTGGGCGTGCACGTCGGTGACGTGCAGCAGGGAAACGTTGCCGAACGCGGGCTGGGCGTAGAGCTCCTCGGCCGCCTGCGCGTCGCTTGCGCCGGGGCGCAGGCTTGCGCCCGCCGTCGCCGCAAGCGCCAGCAACCTGAGGAATTCTCTCCTGTGCACGGCGGCATTCTGCACGGTTGGCAGCACAGCGGCGAGTTAATCAGGCAACCTTATCGGCGGATCAGAACAACGGTGTTGCCGCGTGTGCGAGCGGCTACCGAGAATAGCGCGCTGAACAGAGGAGCGATCATGCCCGGCCTGGTGCGGCCCCATGGTGGGGGAGGTCTCAAACCCCTGATGCTTGCCGGCGAGACGCTGGCGGCGGAGCGCGCGCGCGCGCGTTCGCTGCCGGTGCTACGCGTCAGCTCGCGCGAAAAAGGCGACCTCATCATGCTGGGCGTCGGCGGTTTCACGCCGCTCGATGGATTCATGACGCGTGCTGACTGGCAAGGGGTGTGCGACGACTGCCGCACGGGGAGCGGCCTGTTCTGGCCGATCCCGATCACGCTGTCCGCCGACAAGGGGGTGGCCGACGGCATCAAGGCCGGCGCGGAGATCGCACTCGCCGACGCCGAGGACGGCGCGTTGCTCGCCACCATGAAGGTCACGGAGAAGTACGCGATCGACAAGGCGCACGAGTGCATGTCGGTGTTCGGCACCGTCGATTCCGCGCATCCGGGTGTGACGATGGTGATGCAGCAGGGCGAAGTGAACCTCGCGGGGCCGGTAAAGGTGCTCTCCGACGGCGGCTTCAAGGCGAAGTACGGCGCGCTGTTCATGACGCCTGCCGAGACGCGCGCCGAGTTCGAGCGCCTGGGCTGGTCGCGCGTAGCCGCGTTCCAGACGCGCAACCCCATGCACCGCTCGCACGAGTACCTCGCCAAGGTGGCGATCGAGACCTGCGACGGCGTGCTGGTGCATTCGCTGCTCGGCAAGCTGAAGCCCGGCGACAGTCCCGCCGAGGTGCGCACCGCGGCGATATCGGTCCTGGTCGAAAACTATTTCGCGCCCGATACGGTGGTGCAGTCGGGCTACCCGCTCGACATGCGCTACGCCGGGCCGCGCGAAGCGCTGCTGCACGCGGTGTTCCGGCAGAACTACGGCTGTGCCTACCAGATCCTCGGGCGCGACCACGCGGGCGTCGGCAGCTACTACGGTCCGTTCGATGCGCACCGGATCTTCGACGCGATCCCGCACGACGCGCTTGAAATCCAGCCGCTGAAGATCGACTGGACCTTCTGGTGCTATGCCTGCGGCGGCATGGCCTCGGCGCGCACCTGCCCGCACGCAGAGCAGGACCGCCTGCTGGTGTCGGGCACCAAGCTGCGCAAGTGGCTCTCGGACGGTGATCCGGTGCCGGCCGAGTTCTCGCGTCCCGAGGTGCTCGAGATCCTGCGCGGGTACTACGCAGGTCTCGAGGCGCACGAAAACGTTGAAGTGAAGCTTGCCGGACATTCGGCGCGCTGAGGCACGCTGCGGTTCGAAGTGCGCACGCTCGGTCGCGCGGATTCATCCCCTTTATGACCGCCTAACGAATACCGCAGACGGCTGAGTGAACACTGCACTTAGAATTCGCGCCAGCGCAGGAAGGAGAAAATAAATGTTCACCAGCAATCCGTTCGCCGCGCTTTCGGCATCGATGTCGCCTGCCGTCATGCAGACCTACGTCGTCGTCATGATCCTGCTGGTCGTGGCCGGGACGGTGTTTGATGTTGTCCACAAGGGAAGTGCCAAGTACTTCTTCGAGAATTGGCGCAAGTCGAAAAGCAAGGGGACAAAGCAGCTCGGCGGCGGCCAGCTCGCGTCGATCGCGATCCAGACCGCCGTGGTCGACGTCCTCACCTCCGGCGAGTTCTGCAATCCGCAACGGCGCATCGCGCATCTGCTGACCATGTACGGCTTCATCCTCTATCTTTTCGCCACCGTCGTCATGGTGTTCGCCTACCCGACGCCGGCGACGCCGACGCCCGGTCTGCTGTCGTTTGCCTGGTGGGTCGGCGCGCTGATGGTCTGCGTCGGTGGATACTGGTTCTGGTTCTTCATCCGCGTCGATGTTGCCGCCGAGGGCAACTCACGATTCCGCGTGGTGCGCGCCGACCTGTTCATCCTGTCGCTGCTGGCGAGCGCCACGCTCGGCCTGCTCTGGGCGGCCGCCGGCGGTGGGGCGGGCGTGCTGTTCGGCCTCTACATCCTCGCCACGACCGCGCTGTTCGGCGGCGTGCCGTGGTCCAAGTTCGCGCACATGTTTTTCAAGCCCGCGGCCGCCTTCGAGAAACGGGTCACCAACGCGAACGGGTTTAGAAGCAACCTGCCCGGGCCTGCCGACAAACCCGAGACGTTCGGCATCGCGCGCGAACAACCCCGGCACTACTGATCACGGGAGACGACGAAACCCATGCCAACCTTTGTTTACATGACCCGCTGCGACGGCTGCGGGCACTGTGTCGACATCTGCCCGTCGGACATCATGCACATCGACAAGACCTATCGGCGTGCCTACAACATCGAGCCGAACATGTGCTGGGAGTGCTACTCCTGCGTCAAGGCCTGTCCGCAAAACGCGATCGATGTGCGCGGCTACGCCGACTTCGCCCCGCTGGGGCACAGTGTCCGGGTGCTGCGTGAAGAGGCCAAGGCGACGATTTCGTGGAAGCTCAAGTTCCGCGACGGCCGCGAGAAGAACTTCGTCTCGCCGATCCGCACGACGCCCTGGGGATCGATCAAGGGGCCGGCCGAATACGCCGCGCCGCGCGCCGAGGATTTCGCCAATCAGGAACTCGCACACGAACCTGAAGGGCTCAACATCCAAGGGGGATTGCCAGTCTTGCGTCCCGACCAACGTGGGCAGGGAGTCGTCTGATGGGACTGTTCGGCGGCAGGAAAACAGTATTCGTTGACGCGGACATCCTCGTCATTGGCGGCGGCATGGCCGGCTGCGGGGCGACCTACGAGTCCCGCTACTGGGGCCGCGATCTGAAGATCGTCTGCGTCGAGAAGGCGAACATCGAGCGCAGCGGCGCGGTCGCCCAGGGCCTCTACGCGATCAACTGCTACATGGGCATGCAATGGGGCGAGAACCAGCCCGAGGATCATGTCCGCTACGCCCGCAATGACCTGATGGGGCTGGTGCGCGAGGACCTCGGCTACGACATCGCCCGGCACGTCGATGCGTCGGTGCACAAGTTCGAGGAATGGGGCCTGCCGATGATGAAGGACCCCGAGACCGGCCGCTACCAGCGCGAAGGCAAGTGGCAGATCATGATCCACGGCGAAAGCTACAAGCCGATCGTCGCCGAGGCGGCGCGCAAGGCCGCGACCGAGATCTACAACCGGATCATGGTGACGCACCTGTTGATGGACAAGAAGGCCAACCGGGTCTCGGGCGCGGTCGGCTTCAACGTTCGCACGGGTGATTTTCATGTGTTCCGCGCGAAGGCCGTCATCATCGGCGCCGGTGGTGCGTCGCACATCTTCCAGCCGCGTGCCGTCGGCGAGGGCATGGGGCGGACCTGGTATGCGCCCTGGAGCAGCGGGTCCGCGTACGCGTTGCCGATCCAGGTCGGCGCCAAGATGACGCAGATGGAAAACCGCATCGTCCTCACCCGATTCAAGGATGGCTATGGTCCCGTCGGCGCCTACTTCCTCCATCTGAAGACGTACACGCAGAACGGCTATGGCGAGGAGTACGAATCGAAGTGGAAAGAGCACACGCGGGCGCTGGTCGGCGATTACATTGACCACCATCCGACGCCGACCTGCCTCAGGAACCACGCGTTTATCGAGGAGGTGAAGGCCGGCCGGGGGCCGATTCGCATGGTGACCAAGGAAGCGTTCCAGGACCCCCACAAGGAGACCGTCGGCTGGGAGAACTTCCTCGGCATGACGATCGGGCAGGCGGTGGTCTGGGCGTCGCAGAATATCGACCCCAAGCACATCAATCCCGAGCTGACCACGTCCGAGCCCTATGTCATGGGCTCTCACGCCACCTGCTCCGGCGCGTGGGCGAGCGGACCGGAAGACTGTGCCCCCGCGGATTATCAGTGGGGATACAACCGCATGATGACGGTCGACGGGCTGTTCGGCGCCGGCGACACCATTGGCGGCAGCGCCCACAAGTTCTCCTCAGGGTCCTTCACCGAAGGCCGCATCGCCGCCAAGGCGGCGGTCAAGTACGTGATGGAGAAAGGCCGGGACCAGCCCCAGGTCAGCGAACAGGAATATCGTGACCTCGAGAAAGTGATCTACCAACCGCTGGAGAATTACCGGGTCGGCCGCAACGAGATCGTCGCCGGCACCGTATCGCCGAGTTATCTCTTGCCGATCCACGGTCTTCAGCGCCTCGAGAAGATCATGGACGAATACGTCGGCGGCATCAGCACCAACTACATGACGAACAGCATGTTGCTCGACCGCGGGCTCGAACTGCTGGCGATGCTGAAGGAAGACATGAACCAGATGGGTGCCGAAGACCTGCACCAGCTGCAGCGTACCTGGGAGCTGCACCACCGGCTCCTCGCCTCGGAGTCGGTGACCCATCACACGCTATTCCGCAAGGAAACGCGCTGGCCCGGGTATTACTATCGCGGCGATCACATGAAGCTGGATGACGAGAACTGGCATTGCTTCACCCTGTCGCGCTACGACCGGGAGTCCGGCAAGTGGGAGATGGAGAAGGCGCCGGTCCACCACATCATCGACTGACTCAGTGTGCAAGCACCTTGTCCCCGGCCGTCGCTGCCCACGGTTTGATTTTCGCCAGCGTTTTCGCAAGCGCCGCCTTCGCAATCTCGGTGTCGTAGTCCGCCTGGAGCCGCAGCCACCAACCATCCGATAGTCCGAAAAACCGGCACAGGCGCAAATCGGTATCCGCGGTAATCGAGCGCTTGCCCGTGAGAATCTCGCCGATACGCTGCGCGGGCACGCCGATTTCCTTTGCCAGCCGGTAATTGCTCATTTCCAGCGGCTTCAGAAATTCCTCAGCCAGCATCTCGCCGGGGGATACAGGTTTCAGTTTCCTGGTCATAGTCTTCTCCGTCAGTGGGTGTCGACGATCTCGACGTCTTCGGCGTCGGACCCCGTCCAGCGAAAGCAGATCCGGAACTGATCGTTCACGCGGAGGCTCCACTGGCCGATCCGACTGCCCTTCAGTTTCTCGAGCCGGTTCCCAGGCGGTGCGCGCATATCCTCTATTCGCCTGGCCAAGTCGAGTTGCTTCAGCTTGCGCAACGCCGGGCGCTCGATGTTCGAGAATCGGGCAACCCGCCGGAGCCTGAACAGGGCTTGGGTATCGGCGCACTTGAATGCCTTGATCGCCACGGCTGCAATAGTAACGCGATACATGATTAACGTCAAGCGTGACTAAAGGACAAGAAATTCGCTGGCGCTGGTCACCCACCGATTGCAGGAATGAAGAAGGTGCCGTGTGCAGATGATCAAGGACTGACGCAGCGCGTTCCTGCGATGCGGCGTTCGCCAAACCCCGCGGCGTCAGCCGGCGCGCCTGACGAACGCTTGATCGTGCGGCGTGAGGCTGAGTTTCACGCCTTGCTGACCGCAAAAATCTTCCAGCGCCTGGCGCGCGCCCGGCCAGCCATAGTCGTCGCTGACGATCATGCCGCCGGGCGCCAGGCGGGGATGAAAATATTCGAAACTGTCGATCGTCGGGTTATAGAGATCGACGTCGACGTGGACGAACCGGTAGCTGCGCTCGGGCAGCCCCTGAAACGTCAGCGGTATCCAGCCGGCATGGAATTCGATGGCGGGAAATTCGGCGAGATTACGCCTGACTTCTGCCAAACTCGCCGCAAACGCGCCTTCGACGCACATCGATTTGATGTCCTTCGGGCTCGCAAAATCTTCCGGCACGTCGTCTTCGAGCGTCGGCGCGCTCAAGCCCTGAAACGAATCGAAGATGTGGTAATCCGCACCGCGATAATCGGCATCGCGTTTGCGCAGGGTGCTGCACATCAGGTGCGACGAGAGGCCCTTAAAGCAGCCGCATTCGGCAATCGCGCCGCCGACCCCATCGGTTTCCATCAGCAGCCGAACCAGCGACTGAAAGCGTGCCCGCCGCCGCAGCGGCGACGGCGGCGACGCGGTGGCGCGCAGGGACTTGAGATACATCGACGCAGTGTCTGCGTCGTCGGCACCGTCGTCGGCACGCTGCGTGGCGAGGAAATCCCCGAACGCGGCATAGGCCTCGTCAATCCGCCCCTGGCGGAATAACGCGCTCATCAGTTTCTCGTGAAACGCGGTCTCGTCTGGGAAGGCGTGCAGGAGCTGGCGGTAGATCGATTCCACCTGTTGGTAGTGTCCGTTCCGTTCATGGCCGAGGGCGATTTTGATCGCCTCGGCAACGGGCACGGATTTCATCGACTCGGCTCCCCCAAGAGCAATTCCCACCACACTTTAACTTTACGTGATTCGGGCGCTGATCGATAGAGTCCGCCGCCGCGCCTCGGCGATCATTGTCAAGGCGGCTCGGTTTTCAATGTTGCGCCGCCCAGACTGTTAACTTTGTTCAGGACGCGTCGCGGTCACATAGTTTCGCGCTAGTGTCGGGGCGTGACGCAAGCTCCACAATCCATCCGCCTCATCGTGATCGACGAAGACCCTGCGTTCCTGCGTGCGTTGTCGCGCGTGGTCGATGGGGCAGAGTCGGCGATGGCGATTCTCGGCACCCCGTCCTCGGTTGCCGAGGGGGTTTTGTTGGCCGAAAAATGTCAGCCCGACGTGATCCTGCTCGACATGGGCGGCCACGACGACGCTTGCATCGACGCCATCCCGCGGCTCGCGGCGGTGTGTACCGCCCGCATCCTGATGCTCGACACGGTACTCGACCTCGATTCGACTGCCCGGGCCGTCACCGTGGGCGCGCGCGGCGTGGTCCTCAAGAGCGACGCCCCTGAACTCATCCGCAAAGCCGTGGTTAAGGTCATGGAAGGCGAAATCTGGCTTGATCGCCTGACCACGGGACGCATCGTCGGCCAGCTTTCCGCAGCGCTCGCGGAGACGGTCGAGGCCGCCGAGACCGGCGCGGCCGGCACGAACGGCAACGGCAACGGCGAAGTCGAGAAACTGACGGCGCGCGAACTCGAGGTGGTGCGTGCCTTGCTCGAGCACGACGGTGCAGGCAGCCGCACCCTGGCCGCAGGGCTTCAAGTGAGCGAACATACCCTGCGCAATCACTTCACATCGATCTATCGCAAGCTCGGTGTGCCGAACCGGACCGGGCTGTTCGCCTACGCGTCCAGGCTCGGCCTCGGCCGCGCCCACTGAGCACCACGCGCCGGGCCGGCGCGCCTCGCGTTTGCCCTGGGCCGTTGCCGCGCGGCGTCGGCGAATCGCCGAAATTGCCGTAAACTCTTGATTTGACGGTTTTGTCGGCGAGATCGATGCGCGAATTCCTGGCCCAATTCAAGTCCTACTTCCTCGCCGCGGCGGCGTTCAGCCTGGTGATTAACCTGCTGATGCTGGCGCCGGCGTTGTTCATGCTCCAGGTCTTCGACCGGGTGGTGAGCAGCCGCAGCGTCGAGACCCTGGTGATGCTGCTGGCCCTCACGCTGACCGCGCTGATGGTGATGGCCTATCTCGATGCGATCCGTGCGCGCCTGCTCGCGCGGGCGGCGATGCGGCTCGAAAAGCAGCTCGGGCCCCGCGTACTGGCCAGCATGCTGCGCGATAGCGCACATGCCAACCGCGCGGCCTCGGTGCACGGGCTGCGCGACATCAACGCGCTGCGTAACTTCCTCGCCGGCCCCGGCGTCATCGCGATCTTCGATGCGCCCTGGGTACCGCTGTTCATTCTGGTGATTTTCCTCTTTCACCCGCTGCTCGGGTTCGTCGCGCTCGCCGGTGCGCTGCTCCTGATCGCGCTCACGGTGCTGAACGAGAAGCTTTCGCGAAAATCGATCGAGGCGATGCAGACCGATGCGCGCATCGCCGGGCGCTTCGTCGACCAGAGCCTGGGCAACGCCGAGGTCGTCGGCGCGCTGGGCATGGTCGATAACGTCACCGAGGACTGGCGCGAGAAGAACCAGAAGGTCCTGCAGTCGCAGTACGAGGCGAACCAGATTGGCAGCTTCCTGACCAGCGCGACCCGGTTCCTGCGCCAGATGCTGCAGGTCGTGATGCTCGCCACCGGCGCCTGGCTCACCATCGAGCAGGTCACCACGCCCGGCGTGATGATCGCCGCGACGATCATCCTCGGCCGGGCGCTGGCGCCGATCGAAGCCCTGATCGGCGGCTGGAAGAGCCTGATCGAGGCGCGCGGCGCCTACGGGCGCCTCGCCGCGGTGATGGCGTCAGAATCGACCGCGGCGGACCCGATGACGCTGCCGGCGCCCGAGGGTGCGCTCGCCGCCGAGAACCTCGTTTTCGGCTTTCGCGGCCAGGAACTGCCGATCATCCGGCGCATCTCGTTCCAGGTCGAGGCGGGCACCTCGCTCGCGATCGTCGGCCCGAGCGGGGCCGGCAAGTCGACCCTGGCACGGCTGCTGGTCGGGGTGTGGCACCCGGTCGCGGGGGCGGTGCGCCTCGACGGCGCCGACCTCCGCTCCTGGCCGCGCGAGCGCCTTGGCCCGCACGTCGGTTACCTGCCGCAGAACGTCGAGATCTTCGCCGGCACGGTGAGCGACAACATTGCGCGCATGGGCGAGGTCGAATCGCGCCAGGTCATCAAGGCGGCGGTGCGCTCGAACGCGCACGAAATGATTCTCTCGCTGCCGAAGGGCTATGACACGCCGGTCGGCGAAGGCGGGATGCTGCTCTCGGCGGGGCAGCGCCAGCGCGTCGCACTCGCGCGCGCGCTCTACGGCAACCCGAAGCTGGTCGTACTCGACGAGCCGAACTCGAACCTCGACGCCGCCGGCGAGACCGCGCTCGCGCGGGCGATCCGCCTGCTGAAAAGCGAGGGCGTCACGCTGGTCGTCATTACCCACCGCCTGCCGCTGCTCGCCGCGGTCGACAAGGTCATGGTGTTCGTCAACGGCGTGGTCGAGAAATTCGGCACCCTCGCCGATGTACTGCCGCCGACCAGCCGCGCCGCGGCCGCGGGGCCGGGCCCGGCGGCCGGGGTGGTTGCCGGCACGATCGTGCCGAAGGGCTGAGGCGATGGCGGAGTCGGACAGCGCAGCGCGCGCGCAGGCCGCAGGGGAGGGTATCGAAAGCCCGCGCCGGCTGATCCTCGCGGGCATCGGGGCGATTCTCGTCTTCGTCCTCGCGGTGGCGGGTTGGAGCGCGCTCGCGCCGGTGAGCGGTGCGGTGATCGCGCCGGGCTCAGTCAAAGTCGACATGTACCGCAGGACCGTCCAGCACCAGGAGGGCGGCATCGTGGGCGAAATCCTCGTGCGCGACGGCACCCGCGTGAAGGCCGGCGACCCGCTGATCGTCCTCAAGGATGTAAAGGTCGATGCGGCCACCGAGATGGTGCTTACCCAGCTCGATGCGGAAAACGCCAAGGCGGCCCGCCTGCACGCCGAGCAGACCTGGCTCGATAAGGTCGAGTATCCCGAGGACCTGCGCAAGCGCGCGAACGACCCGCGCATCGCCGAGATCCTGCAGCGCGAAACGTCGATCTTCCAGGCCCGGCGCGAGGCCTACGACACGCAGGTCGGGCTGATTCGCGCGCAGATCCGTGACACCGGGGCCGAGATCCGCGCCCGCGAAGGGCAGATCAAGGCCGACCGCGCCGCCGTCGCGTTTCAGCGCGAGGAGCTCGAGTCCAACCGCAAGCTGCAGACCGGAGGCTTCATCAGCCAGACC
>JAQBBQ010000209.1:0-21961 GCA_032125995.1 Betaproteobacteria bacterium
CGACGAGCGACGAAAAGTCCTGGCCCTTGCCGTCGCCGCCGGCAATCAGCACGACGCGGCCATCCGTCGGCAGGCCGCACAGCGCCGCGACCGTTGCGCCCACGTTGGTGCCCTTCGAGTCGTCGTACCACACGACACCACGGCGCAGCGCGACGCGGGCCAGCCGGTGCGGCAGCCCTTCGAAGCTGCGCAGCCCCGCAATGATCGCCTCGCGACCGACCCCCGCCGCATGCACGAGCGCAGCCGCAGCGAGCGCGTTCGCAGCATTGTGGCGCCCGTGTATGCGAAGCGCGTTGACCGGAAGCACGCCCGTGGCGCCCTGCACAAGCCAGGTCTCTCCGTCGATTTCGCGCAGACCGAAGTCCGCCGACCCGCGAGGGGCGTCAAGACCGAAGGTCAGCTGGCGACGCCCGGTTGCGGCGAGCGCAGCGCTGTGCGCGTCGTCACGATTCAGCACCTGCACGCCCTGGCCCTGGAAAACGCGCGCTTTCGCGCTCGCGTATTCGTCTAGGCTGGCGTAACGATCGAGATGGTCCTCGGACAGGTTGAGCAGCGCGGCGACGTCCGGTTCGAGCGACCAGGTGGTCTCCAACTGATAGCTCGACAGCTCGAGCACCCACAGCGCCGGCGCGCTGCCGGCCCGCGTACGGGCAAGCAGCGCCGCAAGCACCGCGGGGCCGATGTTGCCCGCGACCTCGCAGTCGACGCCCGCGCAACGCAGGAGGTGGCCGACGAGCGCGGTGACGGTGGTCTTGCCGTTGGTCCCGGTCACGGCGATCACCTTTGCGCCCGGCGCTGCACGCAGCTGCCAGGCGAAGAGTTCAATGTCGCCGACGACCGGCAGGCCGCGCTCGATCGCGGCCTGCACCACCGGTTCGGCGAGCGAGAGTCCAGGGCTGAGGCAGAGCAGGTCAACCGCGTCGAGCAGCGACCGATCGAACGCGCCACAACGCAGGTCCGCCTGCGGCACCGCTGCGGCGAGCTCGGCGGCGCAGGGTGGCGTTGCGCGCGTATCAGCCACGCGGACGCGCCCGCCTGCCTGCGCGATCCAGTGCGCGACCGACAGGCCGGTGTCTCCGAGCCCGAGTATGAGCACGTGGCGCCCGGCAAGACCCGTCGGCTTCGGTCGAGGCAGCAGCGTGAAGAGCGGCGCGCGCATGTTCATGGCTAGCGCAGCTTCAGCGTCGACAGCCCGAACAGCACGAGCATCATGGTGATGATCCAGAACCGCACCACGACTTGAGATTCTTTCCAGCCTTCGAGCTCGAAGTGGTGATGCAGTGGCGCCATGCGGAAGACGCGCTTCCCGCCCGTGGCTTTGAAATACAACACCTGGATCATCACCGAGAGCGTCTCGGCGACGAAGACGCCGCCCATGATGAACAGCACGATCTCCTGGCGTACGATCACCGCGATCGTGCCGAGCGCAGCGCCGAGCGCGAGCGCGCCGACATCGCCCATGAAGACTTCCGCCGGATAGGCGTTGAACCACAGGAAACCGAGCCCGGCGCCTGCCAGCGCCCCGGCGAACACGGCGAGTTCGCCGGCGCCCGGAATGTACGGAAGACCCAGGTATTTCGAGAACCCCGCGTGCCCGGCCACGTAGGCGAAAATTCCGAGCGCGCCGCCAATCATCACGGTCGGCATAATCGCGAGCCCATCCAGCCCGTCGGTCAGGTTGACGGCGTTCGAGGTTCCGACGATGACGAAATACGTGAGCACGACGAATCCGAATACTCCGAGTGGATAGGCGACGTTTTTGAAGAACGGAACGATGAGCTGGGACAGCGCCGGCACGCTACGCGCCATCCAGGCGAGGGCAATGGCCGCCACCAGTCCGATCAGCGATTGCCAGAAGAACTTCGCCTTCGCCGAAAGGCCTTTCGGATTGCGCCGCACGACCTTGCGGTAGTCGTCGATCCAGCCAATCGCGCCGAACGCGACCGTCACCAGCAGAACGATCCACAGAAAGCGGTTGGACAGATCACCCCACAACAGCGTGGTGATCCCGATCGACAACAGGATCAGCGCGCCGCCCATCGTCGGCGTGCCGGTCTTGCTGAGATGGGTCTGCGGCCCGTCGTCGCGCACCGACTGGCCGATCTTGTAGGCCGTGAGCTTGCGAATGACGAGCGGCCCAAGCATGAGCGAAATGGCCAGCGCGGTAAGGCAGGAAAGCACCGCGCGCAGCGTGATGTAGCTGAACACGTTGAACAGCCGCACCTCGCGCGCGAGCCATTGGGCCAGTTCGAGCAGCATCAGTGCGCCTCCATGGTTTCGCCCGTGAGCGCGTCGACGACGCGGTCCATCCCCATGAAGCGCGAACCCTTGACGAGGATCGTGGCGCCGACGCGCGCGGCTTCGGCCGCCTCGGCCACGCCGGCGACGTGCAGCGCCCCGTTACCGAAGGCCTGGACCGAATCGCGCGTCGCCTCGCCGAGTGCGACCAGGCGCGAGATCCCGCGTGCGCGCGCGTAGGCGCCGACTTCGCGGTGAAACGCCGGACCGTCGGGACCCAGTTCGCCCATGTCGCCCAGCACCAGCACCGTGGGCGCCGGACAACCGGCAAGCACGTCAATTGCGGCGCGCACCGAGTCGGGATTCGCGTTGTAGCTATCGTCTAGCAGCGTGGCCCCTTCGGCCAGCGCCTTGACCTGGAGCCGGCGCGTCGCCGGCCGGAACGCGGCAAGACCCGCGCCAATCGCCGCCGGCGCAATGCCGGCCGCGGCTGCGCACGCCGCCGCCGCAAGGGCGTTGCGCACGTTATGCAGGCCGGGTATCGACAGCACGGTCTGCGCCTCGCCAGCGGGCATGCGCAGCGTGACTTCGCTCGAGAGCGGCTTCAGCGTGACGCTCGCAGCGACCACGGCCGGCGCCTCGAGTCCGAAATCGACGACCTGTCGCGCGCCGGCGGCACGCCGGAACAGCGCCGCGTGCGGGTCGTCGGCGTTCACCACCGCAATCCCATCGTTTGGCAGCGCGCGCAATGCGTCGGCGTTTTCTTCGGCCATCTCCGCCACGCTGCCGAGGAACTCCAGATGGTCGCGCAAGGCGTTCGTCACGACCGCGATCGTGGGGTGCGCAATCCCGGCTAGGTGCGCGATTTCCCCGCGATGATTGGTACCCACTTCGATCGCAGCGTAACGGTGCGCCGCGCGCATGCGCAGCAGCGTGAGCGACACGCCGATGTCCGTGTTCAGGTTGCCCGCGGTCGCGAGGACAGCCGCTTCGCCCGCGTCCTGGCGCAGGATTGCGGCGAGCATGTCCTTGGTCGTCGTTTTTCCGTTCGAGCCGGCGATCGCGATCAGCGCCGGCGCGAACCGCCCGCGCCAGTGACGCGCGAGATCGGCGAGCGCGCGGCGCGTATCGCGCACGACCAGGGCGGGCATCGGCATCTCGCCGTCGTATCCCGATTCGACCAACGCGCCGATCGCCCCGGCATCGCGCGCGGCAGCGAGAAACCGGTGCCCGTCGAAGTGTTCGCCGCGCAGCGCGACAAACAGCGCCCCGGGCGGCAAGGTCCGGCTGTCGGTCGAAACCGCCTCGAACTCGGCACCGCCGCCGCCCATAAGCGGCGCCGCCAGCACGCGCGCGGCCTCGGCCAGCTGCATCATGCCGGTCCCCGGGCCGCCAGCGCAGCCAGTGCCAACCGCGCGACATCGGTATCGGAAAACGGCCGGTGCTCGCCCGCGATTTCCTGCGTGCGCTCGTGACCCTTGCCCGCGATCAGAACGACATCCTGCGGCGTGGCCGCGTCGATCGCGGCAGCGATGGCCCGCGCGCGATCGGGCTCGAGCAGGCTCGCGCCGCCGACGCCAGCGCGAATCGCCTCGAGGATTGCATGCGGATCCTCACCGCGCGGGTTGTCCGAGGTCAGGACCACACGGTCGGCGAGGCGTCCGGCGACCGCGCCCATCAGCGGACGTTTGGCCGCGTCGCGTTCGCCGCCTGCACCAAACACCGCGACCAGCGCACCGCCGCGCGCCTCCGCGACCGGGCGCAGCGCGTGCAGCACCTTTTCCAGCGCATCCGGCGTATGCGCGTAGTCGACGACGACGAGCGGTACGCCGGCGCCACCCAGGGCCTGCATGCGCCCCGCGACCGGCGGCAGCGCGGCGAGGCGCTCGATCGCCGCGTCGAATCCGACCCCGTAGGCGAGCAGGCAGCCGAGCACGCCGAGCGCATTCGAGACATTGAACCGCCCGACGTGCGGCAGCGCGATGTCCGCCTCGCCCCAGCTCGATGTGAGTCGCACCTGCATCGCCTCGCCGTCGAACGCGATGCTGCGCGCGGCCAGGTATTGGTCGACGATTCCGGGTACCGGGCTCGACGCCATCAAGCTGTAGCCGATGGTGCGCAATCCCCCGGCGCGCGCGCGCTCGGCAAGCCGTACGCCTGCCACGTCATCGAGATTCAGGACCGCGGCGGCAAGCGTCGGCGCCTCGAACAGCAGCGCCTTTGCCGCGCCGTAGGCATCCATCGAACCGTGATAGTCGAGATGCTCGTGCGATAGATTGGTAAACAGCGCGCAGTCGAACGCCACAGCGTTCGTACGACCTTGCGCGAGTCCGTGCGAGGACGCCTCCATCGCCACGGCGCAGGCCCCGGCGCGCTTCATTTCGGCGAGCATTGCATGCAGCGCCAGCACGTCCGGCGTCGTGTTCTGCGCGCCGCTGAGCGCGCCAGGAAAGCCGCAGCCCAGAGTCCCGATCACACCGCTGCGCATCCCGAGCGCGTCGAGCGCGGCGGCGATCCATTGCGTGCACGACGTCTTGCCGTTGGTGCCCGTGACGCCGCAGACCCAGAGCGTCTCCGAGGGACGGCCATAGAACGCGTGCGCAATCGACCCGGCCTGTTGCTTGAGGCCGGCTACGCCGACGTTGGGAACCTGCCACTTCGGATCCCAGGCAAAGCCCTCGGACTCCCACACGACCGCCGACGCACCGCGCGCGAGCGCATCGGCGACGTAGCGGCGGCCGTCTGCGGCTTCGCCGGGATAGGCGAAAAACGCGGTGCCCGGAACGCATCGCCGACTGTCCGCAGCGAGCTGCTCGATCATCGCGCGCTGGTCGGCAAGCCGCTGCAGGACGTCCAAAGCCATCGCTTTCGATTTCTTGAACCGCGCGTCACGTGCTCTCCCGAGCATGATCAGTCTCGCCGGGAAGCTCGATCGGTTCGGGCGGCGCGTCGAGCGGCACGCCGAGCAGCCGCAGCGCGCCCATGATGACCTGCGCGAACACGGGCGCCGCAACCACGCCCCCATAGTGTTCGCCGGCCGAGGGCTCGTCGATCATCACCGCAACGACCAGGCGCGGCGCCGACACCGGTGCAAAACCGACGAAGGAAGAGAGATATTTGTCCGGCGCATAGCTGCCGTTGACCAACTTGTGCGCCGTGCCGGTTTTGCCGGCGACGCGCCAACCCACGACGCGCGCACGCGGTCCCGTGCCCTCGGGCTGCACCGCGGCCTCCAGCATCGTGCGTACGGCACGCGCGGTCTCGGTCGAGAGAATCTTCTCTCCATCGACGACCCCGGCGCTGCGCACGAGCGAGAGCGGAACCAGCTCGCCGTCGCGCGCGAACACCGTGTAGGCGTGTGCAAGCTGCACCAGGCTCACCGAGACGCCGTGACCGTAGGCCATCGTCGCCTGCTCAATCGGGCGCCAGCTGCGGTAGTGGCGCAGGCGCCCGGCGGCCTCTCCCGGAAAGCCGAGCTGCGGCAGCGTGCCGATCCCGACGCGCCGAAAGAGATCCCACATCGCTTCGCTCGGCAACGCAAGCGCGATCTTCGCGGCGCCGATGTTGGAGGATTTCTGCAGCACCTGGGTGACCGTCATCGCTCGCGCCGGATGCGCATCGCGAATGGTGTAGTTGCCGATCGTCATCTGCCCGCCGTTGGTTTCCACCATCGTGCGCGGCGTCACTTTGCCGGTCTCGAGCGCGAGCGCGATCGTGAGCGGCTTCAGCGTCGAACCCGGCTCGAACGCATCGGTCAGCGCGCGATTGCGCAGCTGCCCGCCGACGAGCTTGGCGCGGTTGTTCGGGTTGTAGGACGGCACGTTGACGAGCGCGAGCACCTCTCCGCTCATCACGTCGATCACGATCGCCGCGCCGGCTTTTGCACGCTGCCTGCGCACCGCCGACTTCAGTGCGCCGTAGGCCAGGGTCTGGATCTTGCCGTCAATCGACAGCATGAGGTCGTGACCGTCCTGCGCAGCGTGGATCGCGCCGATGTCCTCGACCATGCTGCCGCGCCGGTCCTTGATGACCCGGCGGCTGCCCGCGGTGCCTGCAAGACGCGACTGATACGCAAGCTCCATGCCCTCCTGCCCGGCATCATCGACGCCGGTAAACCCGACGAGTTGCGCCGTCATCTCACCGCCCGGGTAATAGCGCCGATATTCGTGCTGCTCGAACACGCCCGGGAGATTCAGTTCGGCGACCCGCCGCGCGGTTTCCGGCGGCACCTGGCGTTTGAGATAGACGAAATCACGCGCCACCCCGTCGGCGAGCCGGCGTTCGAGCGTGCTCAAGCGCATGCCAAGCGCCTCGGCAAGCGCCGCGCGCTGCGGCCGCCCGGCCTCGAGGTCATCGGGCATCGCCCAAATCGATTTCACCGGCGTCGAGATGGCGAGCGCCTGGCCGTTGCGATCGAGGATTCGGCCGCGCGTGGCAGGAACCTCGATCACGCGCGCATAGCGTGCCGCGCCCTTTTCCTGCAGGAACGCGGTACGTACCGCCTGCAGGTAACCCGAGCGCCCCGCAACCACGGCAAACCCGAGCAGAAACAGCACCAGCACGAGGCGCGCACGCCATGCCGGCAGGCGCACGAGGGGCGACGTCGTGGCGACCCTCATCGCGCCCGCTCGCGATCCAGCCGCACGCTGCGCACGCGCCGCGGCTCGGGTTCCCGCATGCCGAGTTTGCGCGTCGCAATCTCTGCGATCCGCGTGTGCCGTGCCCAGGTGCCGGCTTCGAGCTGGAGCCGCCCGTATTCGACATTCAACTCGCGTGCCTGCGCCTGCGCCTGTTCACGCGCCGCGTAGAGCTTGCGCGCCTCGTGCTGCGCGCTCACCAATCCCAGCGCGCAACCCACGAGCACGCCGAGCAACAGCAGCGTCAGCTTCGCCAATCGGCCTCCGGGCACAGGAGCGCGGCGGCATCGAACGACGCGCCCGTGCGCTCAGCAATCCGCAGGCGCGCGCTGCGCGCACGCGGGTTTTCAGCCACTTCAACGTCGCTGGGTCGACAGGCACGACCGACAAGTGTCAACTGCGGCGGAGGCATTTCGCTGGCACGCAGCGGCAAATCCACGGGCACTTCGGGCCGCGCCGCACGCGCGAAGAAGCGCTTGACGATGCGGTCCTCGAGCGAGTGAAAGGTCACGACGGCGACCCGTCCACCCGCGCCGAGGCGCGCAACCGCCTGCGGCAACATCAACGACACTTCCTCAAGCTCCCGATTGACGAAAATCCGTAGAGCTTGAAAGGTGCGCGTCGCCGGATCCTGGCCCGGCTTCCGTGTGCGGACCGCCGCACCCACGAGATCGGCAAGTTGCCGCGTCGTGCGGATGGATTCGCGTGCGCGAGCAGCCACAAGCGCCGCTGCAACCTGTTTAGCAAACCGTTCTTCGCCATAGTCCCGGATTACCTCCCTGATTTCCGGCTCTGCCGCCGTGGCCAGCCATTGCGCCGCCGAGTCCCCGCAAGACGGGTCCATACGCATGTCGAGCGGCCCGTCGGCGCGAAAGGAAAATCCGCGCGCCGGGTCGTCGAGCTGCGGCGAGGACACGCCGAGGTCGAACAGCATTCCGTCTGCCAGTGACACGCCCGCCGCGTCGAGCGCAGAGGCGAGCTCGCTGATGCGGGCGTGCACCACGTGGACGCGCGAATCGCCGATCGCATGCGCCGCGACAATCGCCTCCGGGTCGCGATCGATCGCAATCAGGCGACCGCGCGGACCCAGGCGCGCGAGCAGGGCGCGCGCGTGACCACCACGCCCGAAGGTTGCATCCACGTAGACACCATCTGGACGCGGCGCGAGCGCAGCCACGACCTCGTCGAGCAGTACCGGGCGATGTGTGAGGGCGGCTGTGCCCATCCTCCGCCCCCTCGCTCACAGCGAGAAGTCCTCCATGCCTGGCGGTGGTGTCACGCCGCCGCTCAGGGCCGCATCGCGCTTCGCGGCCCACACACCGCTGTCCCAAAGCTCGAAATAGCGTCCTTGCCCGATCATGCGCACGTCGCGTTCGAGCCGCGCATGCTCGCGCAGCGCGGCGGGAAACAGAATTCGACCGCCGTTATCCGGCGAGACCTGCTCCTCGAACCCGAGCAGCAGCCGCTTCCACCAACTTGCCTGCGGATGAAAGCTCGGAAAGTTCTGGACTTGTGCGCGAATCGGCTCCCAGTCGGCTGCCGGATAGAGCACGACGCAGCCGTCCGGGTGCGCAGTGAGCACGAGCGTGCGGCCGCGCTCGAGCAAGGCTTCGCGATGACGCGTCGGAATCGCAAGCCGACCCTTCGCGTCCAGCGTCACCACCGTTGCGCCGTGGAAGCTCCCACCCATCCCTTGTTGTCTCCCGGCGTCCCACGAGTCAGACTCAATGACCCGCTATTCGCCACTTTTTTCTACGTTTCCCCACTTTAAGGGAACGAATTTTTAAGGTCAAGCCACAAGGAGGAATTTTTTCTCACTGTTACAGATACTTAGGGAGTTTTTTGCAAAGACTTATTTAAAATTAATATGTATAGTTTTCAATATGTTACTTGATCTACTAAAAGTATGTTCTCATGAACAAGGCTCTCGGGCGGCTGTGTTAGCGTCCACCAACCATGTTTTCGCCGCTGGACGTCATCCGGCGCTATCCAGCGCACGACCACACCCTGAGCGGGCTGCTTGCGAGCCGCCGCCTGCAGCGGCCCGGGCATCCACTCGTCAGCAGCGGCGCGCAGGCGTTTACCTATGCCGCATTCGCCGCACGCGTGGACGCCGCAGCGCGCGCCCTGCATGCGCGCGGCATCACTGCCGGCGACCGTGTCGGCGTCATGGCGCCCAACCATCCGAACACGGTGGCATTGCTGTTCGCGCTTGCGCGTCTCGGGGCGGTATTCGTGCCTGTGAACCCAGAATTCGGCGTCGCGGAAGCCCGCTACATCTTTGAACACGCTGGCGTATGTGCCGTCGCAACCACGCCGGACGCGCAGGCGACGGCGTCCGACGCGGTCGCGATGCTGCGGCCGGCGCCATGGTTCTTTCTGCTCGAGGGCGCGAGCGAGCCCCTGCCGACGTTCGACGCGCTGATCGACGCAGCGCCAGAGACGGCATTGCCGCAACCGGGAATGCCCGATTCGACGGTCCTCATGCTCTATACGTCGGGGACGACCGGTTTTCCCAAGGGCGTCATGCACAGCCAACGCAATTTTGTCCTCGCCGGCGAGGGATTCGTCGCACGCATGTGGCTACAGGCAGACGACCGGCTGCTGTGCATCCTGCCGATGTTCCATATCAATGCCCTGTTCTACTCGCTCGCCGGGACCCTCGCGGCGGGTGCGACGCTCGTTCTGGTGCCGAAGTTCTCTGCCTCGACGTTCTGGCGCACGGCGGCCGAATCCGGCGCGACCCAGGCCAACATCATTGCGGCGATCGGCAACATCCTCGCCCGCCGGCCGCGCGACGAATTCGATCCGCGCCACCGGCTGCGCGTGATCTATGGCGCGCCGATCAGCCCCGACCTCGAGCGTACCTTTCGCGACGATTTCCACGTCCCGGTGATGATCGAGGGCTACGGAATGACCGAGATTCCGGGCGCCTGCAACAACCCTTTCGACGGCGAGCGCCGCCCGAACAGCATGGGCCTTCCCGCGCGACATCCAGATCCGAGCGTAACGTTCTCGGCACTGCGCGTCGTCGACGACGATGGCGTCGACGTGACGGACGGATCCAACGGCGAGCTCTGGGTTCGCACACCGATCCTCATGCAGGGCTACTACAAGGACGCCGAACAGACCGCGGCCAGCATGCACGAAGGCTGGTTCAAGACCGGAGACCTCGTCCGGCGTGACGCCGACGGGTACTTTTACTTCGTCGCCCGCAAAAAGGACATCATCCGCCGGCGCGGCGAGAACATCTCGGGCGCCGAGATCGACCGCGTTGTGGACGATCACCCAGCGGTCGTGCGCTGCGCGGCGATCCCGGTACCGTCGGCGCTGGGCGAGGACGAAATCCTGGTCGCGATTACCGTGAAGCCTGGCGCGTCGGTGAGCGCCGAGGAGATCGCCGACTGGTGCCGCGCGCGTCTCGCTGCGATCAAGGTGCCACGCTACGTCGTCTTCGTCGACGCGTTGCCGACGACAGCCACCGAACGAGTGCAGAAATTCCAGCTGCGCGCGGACCAGACCCTGCGCGCGCGGGCGACCGATCTACAGGCGCGCTGACGCACGCCGCGCGGACGCCCGATCAGTGTCCGGGCGTGACGATCTGAACGTGGGCGCGGCTGATGTTGATGAACGCAGCGCTGAGTACCTGCCGGCCACCGAGCACCGCCTCGTAGACTTCTGCGTTGGTGACCGCGATGAAGTCCTTCGCCTCGGTCATGTAGTCGGTCAGCCGCGCGCCGGGCACCAGATCGAGGTACCCCTTGATCCGGTAACTGCCGGTCAAAATGGTGACTTTCGTACCGTTGCTTTCCGTTGCCATGCGTCACACTCCCTACGCGTCCACGCGCTCACAGTCGCCGTAGCAGCAAAGATTACCCGCAAAGCATCCGCCGCTCAAACGTTCTGCTTGATCAGCCACCGCGCGCCAAGGCGTCGATCTCGGTCCGTGATTTGCCCAGCGTTTCGGCCGCATCGCCGACCTCGCGCCACGTTGTCGCGTCGACCGGGATGCCCTCGCGCTCGCGCCGGGCGCGCGTTTCGCGCTCCGGATCGCCCGCAATGCGCACACGCTCAACGCCTTCGGCCGGCGGCGAGCGCTTGACCCAGTCGACGAACGCCGCCGCCTCCTGCACGAAGACCGGCGCCGTGCCGAGCTTCTCGGGATCGATCAGGATCGTCAGCATGCCGTTTAGGACGCGCATCTTGCTGCGATCGTCGGTATGGCAGGTTCCACCGCCGGTGAGCGCGCCGCCGAGCAGCTCAGCGACGACGGCGAGCCCGTAGCCCTTGTGCGCACCAAAGGTCGTCAGCGCGCCGTAGGGCGGGATCACGCCGAAGCGCGGGTCCGTGGTCGGCTGTCCTTGGTCGTCTAGCAGCAGCCCGGGCGCGAGAGTCTCGCCCTTGTTGTGCGCGACGCGGATCTTTCCCTGCGCCACATTGCTCGTCGCCATATCGAGAATGAACGGTGCTTGCCCGGCGAGGGGAATGCCGATGGTCACCGGATTGGTGCCGAAGCGCGCATCGGTTCCGCCGAATGGCGCCACAATCGAGCGCGAGATCACGTTGACGAAGTGCAGCGACACCAGCCCCTTCGCGACCGCCTGTTCGGCCCATTGCCCGATCCGGCACAGGTGGTGCACATTGGCGAGCGCCATGACGCAGACGCCGGTCTGCTTCGCACGCTCGATTCCGATCTCCATCGCCTCGAGCCCGATCACCTGGCCGTAGCCCGCCTGGCCATCGAGTGCGAGCATCGCGCCGCCGTCGAACTTCACCGCGGGGTGGCGGTTCGGCAGCAACCCCCCTTCCCGCAGTGAGGCGACGTAGCGCGGGATCATTCCGATGCCGTGCGAATCGTGCCCGGTGAGATTCGCGGCGACGAGGTTCTCGGCGACGATTTTCGCCTCGCGCGCCTCGCTGCCACCGGCCATCACGAGGGTCTCGATCGCGCGCCTGAGCGGCGCGGCGTGGAACAACTGGGGTTCAGCCATACGCTCGTTTCCTATGGTCCTGTGGTCTTGTATCTTGTGAATGGGCTGCCGACGGCGCGCAAGTGTACCGCCGCTGCGCATCGGTTTAACGCGAACGCTTAACGCGGTTTCGCTGCGGTGCCGAGGATGAGATCGACACGCCGGCGAATCTGCGCCACCCCTGCCACGTCCCCCGTCGCCTTGGCGCGCGCGACCTGGACGCCGAGCCAGGCGAGCAGTGGTCGGCGCCAGCCCTGGGCCGATGCGGTCTCGGTGGCAAGCGCGATCCCCGCAGGAGACATGCGCTCGACGCGTAGCATGACGCCTGCAGCGATCAGGCGTGAGCGCGGATCGGCAATCGATGCGAGTGCCGCCTCGGCGGCCTCGGGCGCGGCGCCCACCGAGAGGATCGCGCGGTACTGCGCCGGCAGCAGCGCGGGATCGACGCGCGCCCACTGCCCGGCAAGAAAGTCGGCGTAGGCGCGCTCTGCGGCGGGCGCGTCCTCGCGCAGCGCTTCGAATCCGACGCAGGGGTCGAAGTCCAGACTCGCCACGCGCAGCGCACAGCGCGTCAACTCGGCCCGCGCCAGCAAATCCGCCCGGCCCGTCCGCGCGAGCGCCCTGCGTGCGTGCTCGAAATCTTGTTCCGCTAGACGCCGCTTGCCTTCCAGTTCGTGGCGCGCGAAGGCGTCGAGCGCCGTGCGTGCCTCGACCTGCCAGTCGGGCGGCGGGGGGCCCCCGGCGCAGCCGACCAGCAGCAGGGTCCCGAGTACCACAAGGCGCCGCAGGCTCACGGCAGCTTGACCTCGGTATCGCGTGCAAAGGGCCACTTGCGGTTCAGCTCATCGATGAGATGGCCGAGCTTGCGCACGCTGTCGTCCACCTCGGCGCGCAGCGTCGCCAGATCGATCGATGCTGTTTTGGCCTCGCCGCTGATCACGCGCGCATCGACGCTCACCGCTTCCAAGTTGACGAGAATCGCGTCGACTTGTTTGAGTCGATCGCGTGCGTCCCCGAGCAGCGCGCGCGCCTCGACAGCCGCCCTGCGCGTTTCATCGACCAGGCCGTCCTTGTCCAGCACGCGGCGCTCCACCTTGGTCACCAGGCGCTCGCTCGCCCGTGCCACCCGGCTGAGGTCGGCAAGCAGAGTGTTCGTGCGCTCGAGCGCCGAAATCACCTTCTTCGCGTGCTCGACATCACCCAGTACGCCTTCCAGCGCCCCGTACTCGCCGGTGAGGCGCGCGGTGAAGGCCTGCAGGTTCGCGACGCTCGAGCGCAGGCCCGAACCGACGCCGGTGACCTGCTCGACATTCTCCAGTGCCGAGCGCAGTGTCGCCACCATGAGCGGGATCTGCTCGGTCACGTCGCCGATCAAGGCCTCGCGCTCAGCACCGTCATGCAGCGGGACATCGTCGAGATTGCCGGTGAACGCGCGTAGCCGTGTCGCGCCCACCAGCGAGCGTTCGATCGTGAACACGCTCGAGGCGCGCACCCAGCGCGCATCGCGCTTCGCCAGTTCGACGTCGAGCCGCGCCCGGCCGTCTTCACCCAGGGAGATGCGCCGCACGCGGCCGATCGGAAATCCCGCGAACGTCATGTCCATGCCGAGGTCACGCCGCCGGCGTTGTCGGCGACCAACGTCAGGCGCTGGGTCGGCTCAAACACGCCACGCGCATACAGCACGTAGACCACGAAGGCGATCACGAGCGCCGCGGTGAGCGTGACCAACAACCCGATCTTGAACCCGAGATGCCGGATCAGCGCGGTGGATAGAGGGGTGCGTTCCATGCGTAATCAATAATCGTGTAGGCGCCGAAGCGATCCTGGACCGCCGCAAGCGATGCTTCCACAAACGGCGGGTAATGGGTATCGGGCAGAAGATAGCCGGGACGCTCGATAACGACCAGTGCCGGCGATACGGCCACTGCGCGCAACAGCTTCACCTGGAAACGCTCCTCGTGCGTCAATCCGGCGTCGCGCTTACCCGCGCAGCCGGCGCATTCGAGTTGCTCGAGCAAGCCCATGGCGCCGGCGGCGGCCGTAGGCCAATCGAGCTTGTGCTGGTACTGCTGCACAAGGGCAATGTTCTCCAGCGCCGACAGATTCGCGCGCAGCGGCAGCTCCGGCGACACCAGCGCGGCGAGCGGGTGCTCGGCGAGGGCCGCGCGCCGTTCGGCGTCGCTGGCCACCCAGGTCATATGTACTTGAACGCCAATGACGACACCTCGATCAGAAGGAGAACGAAAAATAACCGCATCATGCCGCGCAGCACGGTCACCGGCGCGGAGTGGACTTCAAGCGGCCCGGCGAGCCCCTCGGCCATCGGAATCACACCGACCGCGATACCGAAGAACACGCACTTTAGCCCGAGTCCAATGGTGATCTGTGGACTGAAGACGGTCCCCACTGTGCGCGTGAACTCCGGCAGCCCCCAGAGAAAAAACCCGTACACCCCCAGATAGGCGATCACCAGCGTCACTGCGCAACTCACCACCGATAGCGCGATCACCGAGACGGTGCAACCGACCAGCCGCGGCACAAACTCGTGGCGCATCGGGTCGACGCCGGCACGCGTCAGCGCGTCGATCTCGTGGCGCAGGTTCATGAGTGCAATCTCGGTGCTGATCGCCGCGCCGGAGCGCAGCGAGACGAACAGCGCTGCAATCAACGGGATCACCTCGAGTACCAACACGCGCAGAATCATCTCGATCGCGAACTGCGACAGGCCGTAGTCGCGCGCGGTGGCATCGACGATGCGCACGACCACCGCGCTCAGCACGGCGATGAACAGCACGAAGCCCGGTAGCACCTGCCAGGCCGTGAAGTAGATCTGCTTTTCGACGCTGTCACGCGTCGCCGGGATGTAGACCGACGGTGAAAGCGCGGCAACGATGGCGGTGCCGCCGAATCGAAGCATGTGCGCCCAGGCCGCGGCCCACGCAACGAACACCACGCCGCGCCGGCGCAGGCGACGTTGCAGGTCGGCGGTGCCGAGCATGCGCGCATCATACCGTGCGGACACGCCGGCGCAGCTAACCGGCATTCGCTGTGCGCGACGCCGCTAGAATGCCGGCGTAGACCTGAACGCACACCTGCACGCAGGCATGAAAGGAACAGCTGATGGCGGCCCCCAAGAAACAACCAGAAGACCTGCGCAGTCATCGCTGGTTCGGCGTCAAGGATCTACGTTCGTTTGGCCACCGTTCGCGCACCGCGCAGATGGGCTACGACCGCTCCGATTACGCCGGCAAGCCGGTGATCGCGATCATCAACACCTGGTCGGACATCAACCACTGCCACACGCATTTCCGCCAGCGCGCCGAGGAGGTGAAGCGCGGCGTGTGGCAGGCAGGCGGCTTCCCGCTCGAGATGCCGGCGATGGCGCTCGCCGAGACCATGCAGAAGCCGACCACCATGCTGTACCGCAATTTCCTCGCCATGGAGACTGAGGAGCTACTGCGCTCCTATCCAGTGGACGGCGCCGTGCTGATGGGCGGCTGCGACAAGACGACGCCGGCGCTGATCATGGGGGCGACCAGCATGAACCTGCCCGCCATCTACCTGCCCGCCGGGCCCATGCTCAACAGCCATTGGCGCGACCAGACGCTGGGCTCGGGCTCAGACACCTGGAAATACTGGGACGAGCTGCGTGCCGGCCGCATCACCGAGCGCGACTGGAACGAGATCGAAGACACGATCGCACGCTCGCCCGGCACCTGCATGACCATGGGCACCGCGGCGACCATGATGTCGCTCGCCGAGGCGCTTGGCTTCACGCTGCCCGGCTACGCCTCGATTCCGGCACCCGATTCCAACCACGCGCGCATGGCCACGCTCACCGGCAAACGCATCGTCGACATGGTGTGGGAGGACCTCAAGCCGCGAGATTTTCTGTCGCGCGGCTCCTTCGACAACGCGATCACGACGCTGATGGCGATGGGCGGCTCGACCAACGCGATCGTGCACCTGGTGGCGATGGCGGGACGCGCGGGCCTCGCGTTCCCCCTCGAGCGCTACAACGAAATCAGCGCGAAGACGCCGGTCATCGCCAACGTGCGGCCTTCCGGCACGCAGTATCTGATGGAAGACTTCTACTACGCCGGCGGATTGCGCGCGCTGCTCTACGAATTGCGCGATCTGCTCGATCTGTCCGCAAAAACCGTTAACGGCCGAACGCTCGGTGAGAACATCGAGGGCGCGAAGGTCTGGAACCCTAACGTGATCCTGCCGCGTGACCGGCCGCTCAAGGCGTCCGGCGGCATCGTGATGTTACGCGGCAACCTCGCGCCGGACGGCGCGGTGATCAAGACCAGCGCCGCAGATCCAAAACTGATGCAGCACACCGGACGCGCGGTGGTGTTCGAGGACTACAACGATATGGCAGCGAGGATCGATCGCGACGATCTCGATGTGGACGCCAGCTGTGTGCTGGTGCTGAAGAACGCGGGACCGCTGGGCGGTCCGGGCTTCCCGGAATGGGGCATGCTGCCGATGCCGAGAAAGCTGATCAAGCAGGGCGTCGCCGACATGGTACGGGTCTCGGACAGCCGCATGAGCGGGACCAGCTACGGCACCTGCATCCTGCATGTTGCGCCCGAGGCCTACGTTGGCGGGCCGCTCGCGCTGGTGCGCGACGGCGATCTGATCGAGTTGGACGTGGAAAAGCGCGCGCTCAATCTCAAGGTATCGGAGCCAGAACTCGCCCAGCGCCGCAAGGCCTGGAAGCGGCCGCCGCCCAAATACGAGCGCAGCTACGGCGCGATCTTTTCGCGTCACGTCAAGCAGGCAAACGAAGGCTGCGACTTCGACTTTCTCGAGGGCACAGCCGACGTGTCGGAGCCCGAGATTCACTGACCCGGGAAACGGGTCGCCGAAGCGGCGGCCGCATGGCCGCGCGGCGAACCAGCGCTGCGGGGGCGCGGCCGATCGCGGATAATTCGCGCCTTGTATGGAATACGGAGCCCGCTGATGGACCTTCCCCGCAACGCGTTCAAACAAAGCCTTGCCGCCGGCACCCCGCAGATCGGACTCTGGTCGAGTCTGTCGTCGAGCTACACCGTCGAGGTGATCGCAGGCGCCGGTTTCGACTGGATCCTGCTCGACTGCGAACACTCGCCAAACGATCTCGAAAGTCTGCTGACCCAACTCCAGGCGGCGGCACCCTACCCGACCACGCCGATCGTGCGCGTACCGTGGAACGACGCGGTGAACATCAAGCGCGTGCTCGACGCCGGTGCACAGTCGCTGCTGATCCCCTATGTGTGCACCGTCGAGGAGGCAAAAGCGGCGGTCGCGGCAACGCGCTATCCACCCGCGGGCATCCGCGGCGTTGCCGGCACGACACGCGCGACGCGCTTCGGGCGCGTCAAGGACTACGCCAAACGCGCGCACCAGGAACTCTGCGTGCTGGTGCAGGTGGAAACGAAACCCGCGCTCGATCAACTCGAAGCCATCTGCGCGGTTGACGGCGTGGATGGCGTGTTCATCGGGCCCGCCGACCTCCACGCGTCGATGGGGTACACAGGGGAAACGGCGAATCCGGCGGTGCTGCCGCTGATCGAAGAAGCCATGCGCCGCATCCGCAAGGCCGGCAAGGCGGCGGGCTATCTCTCCCCAGTCGAGGCGGACGCGAAGCGCATGCTCGCCGCAGGCGCGCTCTTCGTCGCCGTCGGTTCCGACGTGGGGCTGCTCGCGCGCGGTGCAGAGGCGCTTGCTGCAAAATTCAAATCCTGACCGAGATCAAGATGAAACCCGACGTTCTACTGACGACGAAGATATTCAAGCCCACGCAGGACGTACTGGAAAAGGAATTCGCCTGCCACCGGCTCTACGAAGCGAGCGATCGTGCGGCGTTCCTGAAGACGGTGGCGCCGCGCATCCGCGCGATCGCAAGTTTCGGCAGCAGCGTCGACGCCACACTGATGGGCGCATTGCCGAAGCTCGAGATCATTTCGAACTTCGGTGTCGGGGTCGATTCCATCGACCTCGGCACGGCGAAGCAACGCAAGGTCACCGTCACCAACACGCCTGACGTGCTGAACGACTGCGTCGCGGACACGGCCATCGCGCTGACGCTGAACATCGTGCGCAAGTTCCCGCAGGCGGAGGCGTATCTGCGTTCCGGATTCTGGGCCGCAAGCGGCGGCTACCCGCTCAGCACGTCGCTTGGCGGGAAGACGATGGGGATCCTCGGACTCGGTCGGATCGGCGAAGCGATCGCGCAGCGCGCACTGGCCTTCGGCATGAAGATCCATTACCACAACCGAAACAAGAAGGACGTACCCTATCGCTACGAGCGCGATCCGGTGGCGCTGGCACGCGCGAGCGACGTCATCGTCGTCGTCACCCCGGGTGGTGCCGGGACGCAGCACATCATCAACAGCAAGGTGCTCGATGCGCTCGGATCGAAAGGCTATGTCGTCAACATTTCGCGTGGCTCCACCGTCGACGAGGCGGCGCTGATTCGCTACCTGCAGGAAGGGCGTATTGCCGGCGCGGGACTCGACGTGTTCGAGAACGAGCCGAAGATCGATCCGCGCTTCTTCAGCCTCGAGAACGCGGTCGTGCTGCCGCACGTGGCCAGCGCCACGCTGGAGACGCGCACCGCGATGGGCAATCTGCAGATCGAGAACCTGCGCCATCACTTTGCGGGCCAAGCGGTGCTGACCCGCGTGGTCTGACGCCGCCACGCGCCATGCGCGTAGTGCCAGCCTCCCCAGCAGCCAACGCATGAACCCGAATACGGAACCGGCCGACGCCCTGGTGCTCTTCGGGGTCACCGGGGATCTGGCCTTCAAGAAGATTTTTCCGGCACTCCAGGCGCTGGCGAAAAAGGGTCAGCTCGACCTGCCGGTGATCGGGGTCGCTCGCGAAGGCTGGACCCTCGAGCGCCTGGTGGCGCGTGCGCGCGCGAGCCTCGAGGCGCACGGCAGCTTCGAGGCCGAGGCCTTCGAGCGGCTCGCGCGCGCCTTGCGCTATGTGCCCGGCACCTACACCGACCCGGCGACCTTCGACCGCCTGTGCACGGCGCTGGGCGGCGCGCGGCGACCCGTGTGTTATCTCGCCATCCCGCCGAGCTTGTTTCCGCAGGTCACCGTAGGGCTGGCGCGGATCGGCTGCACCGGCGGCGGCCGCATCGTGCTCGAAAAACCCTTCGGCCGCAGTCTCGAATCGGCGCGCGCGCTGAGCCGGACGCTCCACGCCGCGTTCAGCGAGGACGCGATCTTCCGCATCGACCATTATCTCGGCAAGGAAACGGTGCAGAACATCCTGTTCTTCCGGTTCGGCAATACGTTTCTCGAGCCGATCTGGAACCGCAACTACGTCGAGCGGGTCGAGATCACGATGGCCGAGGAATTCGGCGTCGCGGGGCGCGGCAAATTCTACGAAGAAGCGGGCGCAGTGCGCGACGTAGTGCAGAACCACTTGCTGCAGGTCCTCTGCCTGCTCGCCATGGAGCCGCCAGTCGGCCCGGACACCGAGGCGCTGCGCGACGAGAAAGTGCGGGTCCTGAAGTCGATTCGCCCACCGGCGAACGCCGACGTCGTGCGTGGTCAGTACATCGGCTACCGTAACGAGCAAGGCGTTGCGGCCGATTCCCAGGTCGAGACGCTCGCCGCCATGCGCCTGCGCCTCGAATCATGGCGTTGGCAGGGCGTGCCGTTTTACCTGCGCGCGGGAAAGCGCATGCCGCTGACCGCGACCGAAGTACTGGTCACGCTCAAGCATCCGCCGCAGCGTATCTTCTCGGGCCGCGAGTTCGACGGCGGCGCGCCCAACCACCTGCGCTTCCGAATGAGCCCGAACGTCGAAATCGCGCTCGGCGCGAGCGTCATGGCCGCGGGGCGCCGGGGCGAGCTCGAGAATGTCGAGCTGTTCGCACGCCGCGATCCCCGGCTGCAGATCGAAGCCTACGAACTGGTGCTTGGCGCGGCGATGGCGGGCGACCATATGCTGTTCGCGCGTCAGGACGAAGTCGAGGAAGCCTGGCGTATTGTCGATCCGATCATCGCCGAACCGCCCATCCTGCATGCCTACGAGCCGGGAACCTGGGGGCCGATCGAAGCTTCGCGGCTGATCGCACTGGACGCGCACTGGCACGACCCCCTGCCCGCCGACTGACCCGGGTTGCGCCGGGTGGGCGCGCAAGCGCCCGCGCAACTCAGTCTTCGCTCTCGGTCCCTACTGGGCGGCTGTCCTGCGGGATCGGTTCCCGCGTGACCTGTTCGTCCCCTCGCGTGGTGAACACAATGTACGCGACGACGGTTACAGCGATTCCCAGCAATACGAAGGCGAAGGTATTGAACCGTATCACGTGCAGGTGCACCGCATTCATCCAGATGAACAGCCCGGCGATGATGGGCCACGGTAGCCAGTGGATTGGTTTGCCGAGAAAGACGCTGCGCAGCTTCATGGCGTTCAACCTCCGGCCGGCACCAGGCCATCGCGCAGCCGATTGCGGGCGAAGTAGATGGTCCCAGCCAGGGCGCCGCCCACGATCGTGACCAGGTAACCCGAAAGACCGAACAGGGAGTACTGCGGCGGGTACAGCAGCAAGATCGCGCAGCCGATCAACGCGCCGCGTGATGCTACGTTTAGCCGGCCGTGCATCCAGCCTTCGATCGCTGCGGAAAGCGCCCAAACGCCCGCCAGCGCAGTGACAAATGAAAACGCGGTCAACCACAGTGGGCCCTGAAACAGGAGCGTAGGGTTGTAGACGAAAATGAATGGCACCAGGTACTTCGTGATGCCGACCTTCGCCGACTCGAATGCCGTGCCCATCGGCGGGCTGCCGGCGATCGCCGCGGCAGCAAACGACGCGAGCGCCACGGGCGGCGTGATCGTCGAGACGACGCCGTAGTAGAACGCGAACAGGTGCGCCGCAATCGGCGTTACCCCCATCTGCTCGAGCGACGGGACAATCAGCGCCGCGAGCGTGATGTAAACCGCGGTCGTCGTCAGTCCCATGCCGAGCAGGATCGAGGCAAATGCGGTCAGCGCGAGCAGCACGAACAAATAGCCGCCCGACAGGTCGATCACCGACTGAGTGAACTTCAGGCCGAGCCCCGAAACGAAGACCGAGCCGATGATGATGCCGGCGGCGGCGCAGGCGATGGTCACCGGGATGGTGCTGCGCACGCCACTTTCCAGGGCCGCGAACAGATCCACCGAGCTCATCCGGGTGTTCTTATTGATGAAACTCAGCGTCACGATCGTGACGATGCCCCAGAACGCCGACATCATCGCGCTGTAGCCGATCGCGAGCAGCGTCATCAGCACCACGAGCGAAAACAGCAGGTGCCAGCCCCGCTTAAGGACTTCGCCGAACCGCGGCAACTTTTCCTTCGGAATGCGGACCAGACCGTGCTTTTCGGCTTCCAGGTGAACCATGAAGTACACGGTCGCGTAGTACAGAAAGGCCGGGATGATCGCCGCGACGATGACGACCAGCAGGTTGACATGCAGGAATTCGGCGATGATGAAGGCCGCGGCACCCATGATCGGCGGGGTAATCTGCCCGCCGGATGAGGCGCAGGCTTCGACCGCGGCCGCGAAGCGCGGCCGGTAGCCAAGCCGCTTCATCAACGGAATCGTGAACGAACCCGTGGTGACGACGTTTGCCACGGCGGAGCCCGAAACGGTTCCCATCATTGCGCTCGCCACCACTGCGGCCTTGGCCGGCCCGCCGGTACGGTGCCCGGTGAGCGAAATGGCCAGGTCGATGAAGAAGCGCCCTGCACCCCGAGCGAATCAGCAACGCACCGAAAATGATGAACAGCAGAATGTAGGTCGCGACCACCATCAGCGGGATACCGAAGATACCGTCGGCTCGCATGAATATCACGTCGATGTACTTGCGAAACGAGGTCGGCGGACCATACAGAAAGCCGAAGAAGTAATTCGAATACAAGCTGTGCAACACGAAGAACCCGGTCACACAGACCATCGCCCAGCCGACCACGCGCCGGGTCGCCTCGAGCACCAGCAGAATAAAACCCAGCCCGACCCACAGATCCAGGGGTCTGATGTCGCCGCCGCGCATGTTGAACCCGTCGATGTCCCACAACGTATAGCCCTGCACGAACAGGCCGAAGCCGACCAGCACGAGATCGATCA
>JAQBBQ010000210.1:0-63614 GCA_032125995.1 Betaproteobacteria bacterium
CAACTTTGAGGTTCTAACTCTGGTCCGTTATCCGGATCGAGGACAGTGTATGGTGGGCAGTTTGACTGGGGCGGTCTCCTCCTAAAGAGTAACGGAGGAGTTCGAAGGTTCGCTAGGTACGGTCGGATATCGTACTGATAGTGCATTGGCAAAAGCGAGCTTGACTGCGAGACTGACGGGTCGAGCAGGTGCGAAAGCAGGACAAAGTGATCCGGTGGTTCTGTATGGAAGGGCCATCGCTCAACGGATAAAAGGTACGCCGGGGATAACAGGCTGATACCCCCCAAGAGTTCACATCGACGGGGGTGTTTGGCACCTCGATGTCGGCTCATCACATCCTGGGGCTGTAGCCGGTCCCAAGGGTATGGCTGTTCGCCATTTAAAGTGGTACGCGAGCTGGGTTTAGAACGTCGTGAGACAGTTCGGTCCCTATCTGCCATGGGCGTTGGAGATTTGAGAGGAGCTGCTCCTAGTACGAGAGGACCGGAGTGGACGTACCTCTGGTGTTCCGGTTGTCACGCCAGTGGCATTGCCGGGTAGCTATGTGCGGAAGAGATAACCGCTGAAAGCATCTAAGCGGGAAGCTTGCCTCAAGATTAGACTTCCCGGAGGCTTGACCTCCCTAAAGGGTCGTCCTAGACCAGGACGTTGATAGGCGGGGTGTGTAAGGGCCGTAAGGTCTTTAGCTAACCCGTACTAATTGCCCGTGAGGCTTGACCCTATAACCGTGAGCAGACACGGCGCCGCATGCGGCGACCGGTCCGGCGCGGAAGCGCGTCTCGACATCCTTAACTTCATCTTCTACGAATCGCGGCTCGTGGCCAGGCGGAAATGTTCGCCGAAGCGACGAGCCCAGTGTCAATCTGGCGGCCATAGCAGCCTGGACCCACGCCTTCCCATCCCGAACAGGACCGTGAAACGGGTTTGCGCCGATGATAGTGTGCAATTGCGTACGCGAAAGTAGGTTACCGCCAGGCCAACTAAAGAAAAAGCCCGATCCCGCGAGGGGTCGGGCTTTTTTGTTTCCCCCGTGGGGCCAATGTCTGGCCCCGGATACTTGATCGATGCTTAGCGTTGCGGTTACTGTCGGTGCGCGATGTTGAGTCGGGAAGAAAACGAATTCCTCACGCGGACGGGCCCCGGGAGCGCGATGGGCGATCTCCTGCGCCGCTACTGGATCCCCATCCTGCGCACGGACGAACTCTCGCCCGGCGGGCGCGTCAAGCGGGTCCAGCTCCTGGGCGAGCGGCTGGTCGCCTACCGAACGCCGGACGGAACGCCCGGCCTGATCGGCGAATTCTGCCCGCACCGCGGGGCCTCGTTCTACTTCGGCCGGGTCGAAGCCGACGGCATGCGCTGCGTCTACCACGGCTGGAAGTTCGGCCTCGACGGGCAGTGCATGGAGACGCCGAACGAACCGCCGGAATCGAATTTCGCCGCCAAGGTGTGCAACACGGCCTACCCCTGCACCGAGGGTGGCGGCGTGATCTGGACCTATATGGGTCCGAACGGCGCGCCGGCACTGCCAGCGTTCGAATGGATGGGCCTGCCGAGCGCCCACGTCTTCACCTCCAAGCGCGTCCAGGAGTGCAACTGGTTTCAGGGCCTCGAGGGCGGCATCGATTCGAGCCATATCTCGTTCCTGCACGCACCGCTCGAACACAGCAATACACAGATCACGAGCGATATGGACCGCGTGAGCTTCGGGGTTGGCGCGGCGGTCGAAACCGGCGACCGGGCCCCGCACTTTGACGTCATGGACACCGACTATGGTGTCCTGATCGGCGCGCGGCGCACCCAGGCCGACGGGCAGTGGCACTGGCGTGCCTCGCAGTTCATGCTGCCGTTCTACACCATGCCGCCGACCGGGATCGGCGAGAAGATCGTGCAGTCGCACATGTGGGTGCCGATGGACGACACGCACGTCGTCAACTGGATGGTCACTTGGCACACCGAGCGCCCACTCACGCAGGAGGAGGTCCGGCTCCACGTTGAAGGCAAGGGTTCGCACGTCTGCGACTACGCGCCGGCGAGCGCGGAACCCTACGGCGACATCCGCACGGCGGCCAACCGCAGCAATGATTACCACATGGACTGGGAGGTCCATCGCACGACGATGTTCTGCGGAATACCCGGCTTTGGCGTCCAGGACCAGGCCATCCAGGAGAGCCAGGGCGGCGTCGTTGACCGTTCGCAGGAGCGTCTTGGCAGCAGCGACACCGCGATCATCCAGGTCCGCAAACGCCTGATGAGCGCGGCGCGCGCCTTGCGCGAGCACGCGGCGACACCGCCGGGGCTCGATCCCTCGCCGTTCGTGCTGCGGACCGCGTCCGCCGTGCTGCCGCCCGAAGCTGACTGGGTTGCGGCGATGAAACCGATGATCCACGTCCCGCCTAGCGACTCGCGTCGCGTCGCCTGAGGACGCCCGTGCCGGGAAGAATGGCCGGCCGTGTCGCCCTGATTTCCGGCGGTGGGGGTGGAATCGGCGAGGCGACCGGTCGGTTGTTTGCCGAGGAGGGCGCGGCGGTGTCGCTCGTCGACGTCGATCGCAGCGCGGTCGATACTGCGGCAGCCGGGATTGCCATGCTACCCGGCGCCGCGACCCTTGCGCTCAGCGCCGATGTCGCGCAGGAAGCGCAAGCGCGGCGTGTGGTCGATGAGACGGTGGCGAAATTTGGCGCGCTGCATTGCCTGGTCAATGTCGCCGGGATCCGTGTCTATGCGTCGCTCGCCGATGCCGACGAGGCGGACTGGCAGCGCATTCTCGGGATCAATATTCTCGGTACGGCACATTGCTGTAAGGCGGCGATTCCATACCTGCGCGAGGCTGGAGGCGGCTCTATTATCAACCTGTCATCGGTTTACGGTGTCATGGGGCGAAGCGGCATGGGGCAGTACGACACGACCAAGGCGGCGATCCTCGGCTACACGCGCGCACTTGCGCAGGAGGAGGCGCGGCACGGCATTCGCGTCAACGCGGTTTGCCCAGGGGGAACGATTACGCCATACCACGTCCAGCGCGCTGCCGACCAGGGCATTTCGGAGGCAGAGCTGCGCGGTTCGCGCGCTGATGAAAATCTGCTCGGCCGATGGGCCGAGCCGCGCGAAGTAGCCTATTCGATCCTGTTTCTCTCCTGCACCGAGTCGTCGTTCATCACCGGCGCCACGCTCATGGTCGACGCAGGCCGATCGATCATGTAGCCATGACCATCCGCGGCAACCAGGTAATGATCTCCGGAAATGCGATCAATAAACCGATGGTGATGACGTCGGCGATGAAGAACAGCGCGACGCCACGAAACACGTCGCCGAGCGGTATGTCTGGACGCACCCCATTGACGACGAAGCAGTTGAGGCCGATCGGCGGCGTGATCAGACAGACCTCGGCCATTTTTACGACGATGATGCCGAACCAGATGCCGTCGAATCCCAACGCGATGATCGCCGGATGCACCACCGGAAGGGTCAGCAACAGCATGCCGATCGCGTCCATGAACATCCCCAGAATGGTGTAGCCGAGGAGGATACCGAGCAGAATCGCGAGCGGGGGCATGTCGAGGGTGGTGATGAAGGTGGTGAACGCCTCAGGCAGACCCGAGAAGCCGAGGAAGCGGACGAATACGAGTACGCCCCAGATCAGCGAAAAAATCATGACGGTGAGCTTCGCGGTCTCCATCAGCGCGTCGCGCAGCGTTCTCCACTTCATGCCGCGCCACAGCGCCATCACGAAGACGACGAAGGCGCCGAGTGCACCCGACTCGGTCGGCGTCGCCCAGCCAAGATAAACGGCAGAAATGACGATCGTGACAACGGTCACGACCGGAAGAACGCCAGGCAGCGCGCGAAGCCGATCAGGCCAGGAATAGCCGCGCACCGACGGCCCGAGCCCAGGCCGCAGCTTCACCGCGATGATGATGATTGCGACGTAGATCAGCGCCGAGACGAGGCCGGGCAAAAATCCGGCAAGCAGCAATGCACCGACCGACTCCTCGACGATGATCGCGTAGATCACGAGGATCGCGCTCGGCGGAATCAGCGTCGCGAGCGTCCCGGCAGCGGCGACGACACCGGCAGCCAATTTGCGGTCATAGCCGTACTTCAGCATTTCCGGAATCGCGACGCGCGAGAACACGGCGGCAGTGGCCGTACTGGCACCGGACACGGCGGCGAATCCGGCGGTTGCCATCACGGTCGCGACCGCGAGTCCCCCCGGCAGCCAGCCGAGCCACTTGCGCGCCGCATCGAACAACTGTTGGGTAATTCCCGCGTGATAGGCGAGGAATCCGATCAAGATGAACATCGGCAGCACACTGAGCGGGTACGCAACCACCTTGGAGTGGGGAATGGTGCCCACCATGGCGGCGCCCGCATCCCAGCCGATGATCTCGATGAGACCAAGCATGCCGACGACCGACGCCGCATACACCACACGCACGCCAGCGAAGATCAGTACCAGCATCAGGATCACGCCGGCGATGCCGACATTGAAGGGGTCTGTGATGCCGAGATACATGCGGCGCCCGCGCTCAGCTCTTCGCGTCGCCGTTCAGGGCATCGTCGCCGAGCGCGTCGCGAATCTCCGCGCGCGCCTGTTCGGCAACGTCATGGACAACCGGAACCGCGACAGGTTTCGCATCAGGGTCGAGCGTGAGGCGAACGAAACCCGCCAGTTGGACGAGCAAGCGCAACCACAGTACGGCGAATGCCATTGGTACGAGAAGCTTGGACGGCCAGACCGGGTACTCGGCGTCGATCGTGCTGTCGCCCAGTTGGTAGGCCCGAAGCGCATGCTCCCAGCCGAACCAGCCCAGGACACTGACGATCAGCAGCGCGACCAGCGTCCCGAGCACTTCGGCGATCCACAGGGTGCGTCCGCTCACATGACTGACGACGAATTCCATGCGTATGTGGCCGCCAAGGCGCTGGCAATACGCCACCCCGAGAAAGGCGAAACTTGCCATCGACAATTCGACCAGATCGATGTAGCCGTACATCGGCGCATTGACGAACTTGCTGCGCAGCACGATCTGGGCGACGCCGAGCAGCATGAGGCCAAAGATCGCCGCGGCGGAAACCAAGTTGAACGCGTCCTCGACCGGGGAGAGCCACCGATCCGCGCGGCGCAGGGCGGGGGCGCTCCCCGGTTCGGTCGGGTCCGAAGTCAAGTCTGCCATCAGGCGTCCTGAGACGTCAGTCGGATATACAGGAAAGCCAGGCGGTCGCCGCGTCGCGACGACCGCCTGATCACTACGGACTTACTGCTTCGCCTCTTTCGCGAGCGTGAACACGGCGTCGAGCACGCCCTGCGCGTCGAACTGGTCCTTGTTCTTAGCCACCCATTCGTCCCACACCGGCTTGCCAGCAATCTTGTGAAACCGTTCGAGTTCGGCCTCGGTGTAGACGATTTTCTGCATCTTCTTCTCGAACATCGGCAGGTTCTTCTTGTCGGCCGCGTCGTAAACCTTGAAATAGACTGCGTTGACTTCCGGCCTCAGGTCTTCCAGCAATTTCTTGTACTGCGGCGGCAACTTGTTGTACGAGGTCTTGTTGAACGTAATCGGACACTCGCTGGTGCCGGGAGCGAGGTTGCTCGTATACCAGCTCGAGATCTCGGGCGTCTTGTAGGATTGATGCGCATAGGTGAACGGCAGCGACACGGCATCCATCGCACCGCGTTGCATCGTCGTGTAGATTTCGACCGCAGTCACCGTCATTTTGGTCGCACCGAGCTTCTCCATGGCCTCACCAATGCCGCCGCCCGCACGCACGCGCATGCCCTTCCAGTCCTCGAGCTTCAGTGGCGGCTTGCCTTTGCCCAGAAATTCGTACTGCGGCAGCAGCGTCGACATGTAGGCGATCGCATTCCAGCGGTCCATGTCGGCCTTCAGTGCCGGATGCTCGAAGAGCTTGTTGCGTACGTACGCCGACACCTTGAAGTCCGCGAGCGGCAGGAAGGGCAGCGAAAACACCATGAACGCCGGGTTCTTGCCGGGGGAATAGAAGTTGCAGAACGTGCCGGCGTCGAAGGCATTGATCTTCAGTCCGTCAAGGTGCTCCTTGGACTTGGACAGCGTCTCGCCATAGAAGATCTTCATCGTGAACTTGCCGCCGGTTTCCTCGGCGAGACGTTTGGCGATGAGCTCCGGCCCCTCGGTGAACGCCCGTCGCTTGCCCCAGGTCGAGAATCTCCAGTTCACTTCCGGGCCATCGACTTTTGCCTGTGCAATGCTCGTTGCCGCATCCCAGGCCAGCAGCGACAGTGCGGCCGTTGCCACGACTGCCAGTTGTACCGATTGCAGTGATCGTCGCGTCATAACAGTTCCTCCTCGCGGATAGTGACCATCGTCTCCTGAAATTCCTCGCTGAGGAATTCCCCTGACCCATGTTCTACGCTGGCCAAGACCGTGTCAATTCGGGCTGGCGCAGACGCGGGGCTTGCCAGACTTCCAGATACTGTATAAAAATACAGTATTCAAGGAGAGGCAGGCACCATGACCGTTCTTCCGACCGCGCTCGAGGCTGTCTTGCGGCGGCACCGGATCTGGCGCGGCGGTGCGGCTGCGCCGATGTCCGTAGCGGGACTGTCCACCGGGTTTGCCATGCTCGACCGGCAGCTGCCGGGCGGTGGCTGGCCGAACGGGGCGTTGACGGAAATCCTCACATCGGCTGAGGGCGGTGGTGAGCTGCAGCTCCTGCTGCCGATGCTGACGAGGCTGTCTTCCACGGGACGGCGCATCGTCTGGCTTGCGCCGCCGCACCTCCCGTTTGCACCTGCACTGGTCGCTGCCGGCATCGATTTGCGCACGCTGGCGATTGTCCGCACGCCGAAGCGCCGCGACGTCCTGTGGGCGGCGGAACAGGTGCTGCGTGCGGGTGCCTGTCATGCGCTGGTCGCCTGGTGTGGCGATGTCCGCTATGCCGAGCTTCGACGGCTCGCAGTTGCGGCTGAAGCGAGCCGGGTGCTGGTCCTGTTGTTTCGTCCGCAACGCGTCGCACAGGAGTCGTCCCCGGCCTGCCTGCGCATCGCGCTCGAGCCGACGCAGGAGGGGCTTGATGTGCGCATTCTCAAGTGCCGCGGCCCGCGTGCAGGGGCACCGTTGCGTTTGCCTATCAATCGGCCTGTCCATGATTTGGATTGCTCTTCGTTTCCCGCAGCTCACGCTCGAGACCGTGTCGCGCAGCCATGCCCCGCATGAGCGGCGCAGCCTGCCTTGGGCGATTGTGGAAGATCGTCGGGTGCTCGCCTGCGATGCGCAGGCCGAGACGCTAGGCCTGCACGCCGGAATGGGGCTTGCTGCGGCGTGGGCACTCGCCCCGCGCCTGCAGGTACGCGAGCGGGACTCAGACGCCGAGTGCGCGGCGCTCGAAGGGATTGCCGCCTGGCTTTGCCGGTTTACGCCCGCGGTTTCGCTGGAACGCCCGCATGGCGTGCTGGCGGAAGTGCATGGCAGCCTGCGTCACTTCGGCGGTCTCCAGGCGCTCGTTTTGCAGATTCGTGAGGGTATTGCGGCGCTCGGATTCAGCGCACGTCTGGCGGTTGCGCCGAGTGCACAAGGGGCATGGCTGCTGACCTTTGGGGCGACGACGCCATTATTTGAGGATTTCTCCGTTCTCAGGGATGCCCTCGCGCATTTGCCCGTCGAGGCCGTTTGCACGACAGACGAGGGCCGCGCGCTGCTGAACCGTATCGGGATCACGACCGTGCGACAGCTTCTCCGACTGCCGCGCGCGGGTGTGACGCGGCGCTTCGGGCCGGCGCTTCTCGAACGCCTCGACCGCGCACTGGGGATGCAACCTGATCCGCGCTGCTTTTTCGCCCCGCCCGAGCGCTTCGCAGCGGCGCTCGAACTGCCGGCCGAGGTCGAGCATGCCGAAGGCGTGCTGTTCGCCGCGCGCCGTCTGCTCCTACAGCTCGAGGGGCTGCTGACCGCACGCCAGTCGGGGGTACGGCAATTTCTCGTCATGCTCGAGCATCGAGGCCTGCCACCGACCCGGATCGAAGTGGGGCTGGCGTCCCCGGGACGTGAAGCCGGGCGTTTTGGTGAGCTTTTGCGCGAACGACTTGTCGGGCACAGGCTTGCCGCCCCCGTCGAGGCAATTCGCATCGAGGCGGACGCGTTTATCCCGTTCGAGGGCATGACCCTAGGGTTGTTCGGCGATGCACGCGAGGAGACGGAGGCGTGGGCACGGCTCGTCGAGCGCTTGCAGGCCCGGCTCGGCCAGGACGCCGTGTACGGCCTTGGTCTGAATGCGGACCACCGTCCTGAGCGCGCGTGGCGGCGGCTCGCGCCCGACGCAGCAAAACAGGGCCGAGAAGAAAATCTGTTCGGTCCGCGGCCGCTGTGGCTTGTCGAGCCGCCTCGATCGCTCGACGAGCGGGGCGGCGTTCCCCAGCAGAACGGACCGCTCGCCCTGCTCGCGGGGCCCGAACGCATCGAATCCGGCTGGTGGGACGGCGCGCTGATCAGGCGCGACTATTTCATCGCCTGTGCGGCAGGTACGACCTTGTTGTGGATCTATCGCGAACCGGGCGGCGGGTGGTATCTGCACGGGATCTTCGCTTGAGCGCAGCGTCGGCGCGTGGCGTAAGCGTTGTAAACGCTGTAAACGCCGTTTTGTGATTTTGCGAACTTGATCGACTTGATCGACCGCAGAAAGCAATCGCGACCATGGCTTTCGAACTTCCCGCCTATGCAGAGCTGCATGGTCTGTCGAACTTCACTTTTTTACGCGGCGCCTCGCACCCCGAGGAGCTGGTCGAGCAGGCTGCGGCACTGGGTTATCGCGCGCTTGCCCTGACCGACGAATGCTCGTTCGCTGGCGCCGTTCGTGCGCACCTTGCGGCGAAGCGCTGCGGGTTGCCGCTCATTCTCGGCACCGAACTACGGCTCGAGGGCGGCATGAAACTGGTTCTGCTCGCAACCGATCGGCGTGCGTACGGCGCCATTTCCACCCTCATCACCCTGGGGCGCAGGCGGGCGAAAAAGGGCTGCTATACGCTGTTACCGACCGACGTCGAGGCCATCACGGGCAGTCGTGCGCTGGTGCTGCTCATTCCCGCAGGCGTCCCCGATCTCACGCAGGCGCGCTGGGTGGCGGAGCGTTTTGCAGGCAATGCCTGGCTGGCGGCCGAACTGCACTGCGGCCCGGGCGATCGGGCGCAGCTCGCGCGCCTGCGCGAGATCGCGGCGGCGGCGCATCTGCCCCTGGTAGCTGCCGGCGATGTCCACATGCATCTGCGCTCGCGCCGCCGGCTGCAGGACACGCTCACCGCGATCCGGCTCGGCAGGCCGATCGCACAGTGCGGCCATGCGCTGTATCCAAACGCAGAGCGCCATCTGCGCCAGCGCGTGCGGTTGGCACAGCTCTACCCGGCCGAGCTCCTCGCAGAAACGCAGGCGATCGCCGAGCGCTGTCGGTTCTCGCTCGAGGCGTTGCGCTACGACTATCCGGAGGAACTGGTACCCAAGGGCGAAACCCCGGCTGGCTGGCTGCGTTGGTTGACTGCGCAGGGCCTGGCCTGGCGGTTCCCGCAGGGCATACCGGACCGGGTCAAGCAGACCGTCGAACACGAGCTCAGCTTGATCGCCGAGCTTGGCTACGAGTCGTTTTTCCTCACCGTGCACGACATCGTGCGGTTTGCGAAGCGCGAGGGAATTCTCTGTCAGGGACGCGGTTCGGCGGCGAATTCCACCGTCTGCTACGCGCTCGGCATCACCGAGGTGGATCCGGCGCGCATGAGCATGCTGTTCGAGCGCTTTGTGTCCCGGGAGCGTCACGAACCGCCCGATATCGACGTTGACTTCGAGCACCAGCGACGCGAGGAGGTCATTCAGTACATCTATGGAAAATATGGGCGCGAACGTGCCGCGCTCGCCGCGACGGTCATCTGCTATCGAGCGAAGAGTGCGGTACGCGACGTCGGCAGGGCGCTTGGGCTATCACCCGATCAGCTGACCTGTCTGTCAAAGAGTCTCGCGTGGTGGGACGATCGTGCACGACTGCCCGAACGCGTACGTGATGCCGGCCTGGACCCGGAAAGTCCGCTGATCGAGCGCTTGCTCGAGTTGAGTGGCGCCTTGATCGGTTTCCCGCGTCACCTGTCGCAGCATGTCGGCGGGTTCGTCATTTCGCATGGACCGATCGCCGAACTCGTGCCGGTGGAAAACGCGGCGATGCCCGAGCGCAGCGTCATCCAATGGGACAAGGATGATCTCGAAGCGCTTGGCCTGCTGAAGGTCGATGTGCTCGCATTGGGCATGCTCTCGGCCATCCGTCGCGCGCTGGATTTTGTCAGCCAGCGTCGTGCAGCGCCTTTCAGGATGGCGGACGTGCCAGCGGAGGATCCTGCGACCTACGAGATGATCGGCCATGCGGACACGGTGGGCGTATTTCAGATCGAGTCGCGTGCGCAGATGTCGATGCTGCCGCGGCTGAAGCCCGAGAATTTCTACGATTTGGTGATCGAGGTTGCGATCGTGCGTCCCGGGCCGATTCAAGGGGGCATGGTGCATCCCTACCTGCGGCGGCGGCAGGGGCTGGAAGCGGTGACCTATCCGAGCGATGCAGTGCGGCAGGTGCTCGAGCGCACGCTCGGGATACCGATTTTCCAAGAACAGGTCATGCAGCTTGCCGTGGTGGCAGCCGGGTTCACGCCGGGTGAGGCGGACAATCTGCGTCGTGCGATGGCGGCATGGCGACGCAAAGGCGGATTGGAACACTTCGAAACACGCTTGATCCACGGCATGCTGGAGCGTGGTTATGCACGCGGATTTGCCGAGAGCATCTATCGCCAGATCCTCGGTTTTGGTGAATACGGATTTCCCGAATCGCATTCCGCGAGTTTTGCTCTGCTGGTCTACGTCTCGGCGTGGCTGAAACGCCACGAACCTGCAGCGTTTCTCGCTGCATTGCTCAACAGCCAGCCGATGGGGTTTTATGCGCCGTCGCAATTGGTGCAAGACGCGCGGCGTCATGGCGTTACCGTGCTGCCGCCGGACATCAACGCAAGCGATTGGGACTGCACGCTGGAAGAGGGCGCGGTGAGACTGGGCCTGCGCATGGTGCATGGTCTCGGCAAGGTCGCCGGGTCACGCATTACCGCAGCGCGCGCAAGCTGCGCGGCGCGCGCGTTCGAATCGATCGAGAATCTGACATGGCGTGCCGCGCTCAACCGGCACGATTTGAAATGTCTGGCAGCCGCGGATGCCCTGGTGGCGCTTGCCGGGCATCGGCGGCAGGCGCACTGGCGGGTCGCGGGCGTCGAGCGGGTGCAAGACCTGCTGGGTCCGGTACCGCAGCGCGACCCTGTCGTTGCGCTGCCGGCGCCGAGCCTGGGTGAAGGCATCGTCGCCGACTATGCAAGCGTGGGATTGACACTCGGCCCGCATCCACTCGCGCTGTTGCGATCCAGGCTGGCGCAACGTCGCCTGATGACCGCCGAGCAGCTGCGTGCGCTGTCACATGGCGAGACGGCCCATGCGGCCGGGCTGGTGACCTGCAGGCAGCGACCGGACACCGCAAGCGGTGTCGTGTTCGTGACCCTTGAGGATGAAACGGGCACTGTCAATGTCGTGGTCTGGCGCGCTCTTGTCGAGCGTCAGCGTCGCGCGCTGCTCGGTGCCAAATTGCTCGCGGTACAAGGCGTGATCGAACGTGATGGCGAAGTGGTGCATCTTGTCGCGCATCGCCTGCATGACTACAGTGATCTGCTTGGCCGACTGGCCACGCACTCGCGCGACTTCCACTGAGCCTGCTACACTCGGCGCGCGATGACGCTCTATGCCGATACCTTAGGCCTCATTGCCGCGCGACACCAGCGCAAGCCGGCGAGCACGATGCCTGCGCTCGATGCGCTGTTCCAGCGGCTCTCGGCTTGCCCATCGGCGTCGCATGCGTTCGCGATCGAGGATCGAATCTGGCACCTGTGGATGTACCACCCGCACCGGATCGCAAACGACGCGCTCGATCGATCGGCGGATGACATCGCGGCGCGCCGCTACGATGTTGCCGAAACACGGCTGACACGGTTGCTGCGCTGTCTACCGAACTACGTTGAGGCCTGGCACAAGCGCGCGACCCTCTACTACCTTCTGGGTCACGATGAGCAATGCGTGCGTGACCTGAATCGCACCCTCACGCGCGAGCCACGCCACTTCGGTGCACTGTGCAGCTTCGCGGAAATTCTCCTCGGCGAGGGAGAGGACGAAGGCGCGTGCTTTGCATTTTCCGCGGCGCTCGCGGTCCATCCCTATCTTCTGCGCGCGCGGGCGGTCGTCGAGGGCGAGGTGCCATGACCTGCGATCGAGCGCGATAAACCGTTGACATCCCTTGACAATGGGGCGCTGCGGGGCGAAAAAAAGTCCCTATAATTCAAACTTATCTCGGCTACCGAGGGCCGCCGGCGGCCAGCGGCCAGCGGGCAGCGGGCAGAACAGCGAGGCGCAAGCAGGCATGAAGCAAGACGCGTACACCGTGACGGTGGCGAAAGACCTCGCCGACCTGATTCCCTCTTTCATGGCCAATCGCCGCAAGGAAATCGAGACCTTGCGCACGGCGCTGTCGGCGTCGGATTTCGACGAACTGCGTCGCCTCGGACATCGCATGAAAGGCGCCGGTAGTTCCTACGGATTCGACCTGGTTTCCATGACCGGCAAGACCATCGAAGACGCCGCGCAGTCCGCTGACACGGACACCATCGAATCGAGCATCGCGACGTACGAAGACTATCTCGCCAAGGTCGAGATCGTGTATGAGTAAACCCGCTGCTCGGCAGGCGCCAGTGGGCGTTTCGCCCGCAGCGTCTGCATTCCGCGTCCTGATTGTCGACGACGACCCCGACATGTTGGGATTTCTCGCGCACATGTTGCGCGGGGAAGGGATGGACGCCGAGACCGCCGCCGACGGCAACGAAGGCATCCAGAAGGTGCAGGCCTCAGCGCCGGACCTGATTCTGCTCGACGTGATGATGCCGGGCGTGACCGGGTTCGATGTCTGCAAGCGCCTCAAATCGGATGAGGCGACGGCGATGATACCGATCGTGCTCGTGACCTCGCTCGACGACTCGGGCAGCCGGGTGCGCGGAATTGAGGCCGGGGCGGACGATTTTCTCTCCAAACCGGTCAAGCGCGAAGAGTTGATCGCGCGGGTCAAGACGCTGCGCCGTCTGCACGAGACGCGGCGCGAACTTGAGAGCCGGCGTCTTGCCGGGGAAATCCAGAACCGGGAGGCGATCCGGAGTGCGTTTTCGCGCTATGTCTCGCCGCAACTCGCGGAACGCATCATCGCGGATGCCGGGGAGGACGGCGAACTGTTTTCGAATCGTGCACAGCGCGTCGATGTCGTGGCGCTGTTCGCGGATCTGCGTGGTTTCACACGGATTACCGAGAGCACCGAGGTTGGCGACGTGGTTGCCATGCTGAACGAGTATTTCACGATCCTCACCGATGCGGCCTATCACCACGACGCGACGATTTTCAACATGGCCGGCGACAGCCTGCTGGTGGGCTTCAACGTTCCGTTTCCGCAGGAAGATGCGACGCGACGGGCACTCTTGACCGCGCAGGAAATGGTTGCTCGATTCGCCCCCGTCGCCCGGCGCTGGAAAGATCACTATGGGATCGCGACCGGCGTCGGCATCGGGATCTGCATGGGCGAAGCCATTCTTGCAAATGTCGGCTCCCCCCACTACACCAGCTATACGATCATTGGCAATCCGGTGAACACGGCGGCACGGCTGATGCAGACGGCCCCCGCCAACGAGGTCCTCATGTGCGGAACGGTGTACGCGGAGATCCACGACCTGTTGCCGGCAAACGCGGTCGAACCGCGCGGCGAGGTTACGTTGCGCGGCAAGCAAGAGCCGATTGCGGTCTATGCGGTGCGAATCCCCGTTACGGAGTAACGGAGTAACGATGCGGATTCTCATCATCGATGACGACGCGGATCTGCGCAACCTCCTCGCGCACTACCTGAAGCAGGAATTTCCGCAAGTCGAGGTGGAGCTGTTCGATCCCCTGGTGCGCGATCTTCCCGATGAGACGTTCCCGCTGGGTCGCTACGACGTCATCATTCTCGACTACATGCTTGGTCGCGGCGATGGGCTGGATTGGCTGGCGAAGTTCAAGCGCCACGCCGACTGCCCGGCGGTGATTTTCTTGACCGGTGCGGGCAACGAATCGATCGCGGTGCGGGCGATGAAGGCCGGCGCGGACGATTACCAACGCAAGCAGGAGCTGACGCGAGAAAAACTCGTCGCCTCGGTGCGTGAGCTTACGCACGACGCAAAGGAGATGACGGCGTCGCCCGAGGTGGCCGCGCGCATGGAAGGCCAGATGCTCGGCACGCGGCTCCAGATTCCGGGCGTCCGCGTGCTGCGCCTGATTGGCGAAGGCGGGATGTCACGCGTTTATCTTGCGTCGCGCGAGGGCGACGATAACCCCCTGGTCGTCAAGCTGCTGCGCAGCGAGGTCATGCAGGACCGCAATGCGCGCGAGCGCTTCCTCGAAGAGTACGAACTGATCGAGCGTATTCAGAGCCGCCACGTGGCACGCATCGAAGGGCACGGCGTATCAGAGGACTATGCCTACCTGGTAATGGAGTTCTTCGATGGCGGCGATCTCAGCAAGCGTCTGGGCGGTAAACCGATGCAGGCGGAAGAGGCCCTGCGCATCTTTCGGGAACTCATGTTTGCGCTCGGCGACATCCACGAGCAAGGCATTCTGCACCGCGACCTGAAACCGCAGAACTTGATGTTTCGCGCCGATGGCAGCTTGGCGATCGTCGATTTTGGGATCGCCAAACACATCGACGCAGTCGACCGGACGAGCGACGGTGAGGTGCTCGGAACGCCGCGCTATATGAGCCCCGAGCAGGTGTCAGGACGTGCACTCGATATGCGAACCGATATTTACAGCGCGGGTGTGCTGCTGTTTCAGATGCTCACGGGACGCCATCTGTTCGACGGCGAGACCGCGGTGGAGGTGGCACTGCACCATCTCAATACGCCGCCGCCGTCGCTGCCGGACAGCCTGGTGACCTATCAGCGGCTGATGGACAAGTTGCTCGAAAAGGATCGCGACGCGCGATTCCGCAACACCGATGAGGTGATCGGCTTCCTGTCGCGCAAGTTCTACCAGGGCACCGGGGCGCTCGGCGCCGAGATCACCCGCAAACTGCTGGAAGGCTAACAAGGGTCGCGCAGCGGGCGCTGGGCGACTGGCGTGTCAGTCCGGCAGGTTGCTCCACAGGGTGCGCAGCTGCTCCGGTAGATCTTTGGGCGAAAACGGCTTTGAAATGGTGCCCTTTGCGCCCATCGCAATCAGGCTATCGAGTTCGCGCGACGACGCCTTAGCGGTGATGAAAACGACCGGCAAGTGCGCGACCTCCGGATCCTCCATCATCTTGCGGAACAGGGTAGGGCCGTCCATCTCCGGCATCATCCAATCGAGCATGACGAGATCCGGCTGATAGGTCTTCATCGCCGCGATCGCAAGCGTCGAATTGCCGACGACCTCGATCGACAGCTTGCCGACGCGCTCCAGCGACAGCCGCACGATACGCTGGATGTCCTCGTCGTCTTCCACATAGAGCACCTTCTGCAACGGTCGCGTCGGCATCAGGGTTCCTTCGCAGTATTGGACGGCAGGAACTTGGGCATTTCAAACCAGAATGTCGTGCCGCCGCCATCACGGCCTTGGAAATCGATGCGTCCGTGCATGACCTCGACCAGGTGTTTGCAGATTGCCAGGCCCAACCCGGTGCCGCCGTGCTGACGCGCGGTCGTGGAATCGGCCTGGGCGAAGCGGGTAAACATCTTCTCACGAAAACTCTCCGGAACACCGGGCCCGCGATCGTGGACACTGACGCGAACGGCGGGGCCCCGGTCCTCCAGCGCCACATCGATTGCCTCGCCCTCGGGAGAAAACTTCGCCGCGTTCGAGAGCAGATTGGTCAGCACCTGGATCAGGCGCTTGCGATCGGCGTAAATCTGCGTTGCCGGCAGGTTCCCGATCGCGTTCATGCGCACCTGGTAGCGCGCGGCGAAGGCCCGATTGAGTACCAGAGCCTCCTCCAATACATCGTCGATCTCCAATACTTCAGGCGCCACGGTGAATTGGCCGGCGCGAATCTTCTCGACATCGAGCAGATCGTTGATCAGGTCGAGCAAGCGCTGGCCATTGCGTTCGGCGATCACCGTGAGATCCAATACATCCTTCGTCAGTTCGCCGAGGACGCCGGAATTCACCAGTTCGAGCGAGCCGATAATCGAGGTCAGCGGCGTTCGCAGCTCGTGGCTAAGCGTCGACGTGAACTCCTTTTTCATGCGCTCGGCCTCGAGCTGGCGTGACATGTCGCGCCCCTGCGCCACGATGGAAAGGATTCGACCGTCGGGACTGACCAGGGGGGTCACGGTCCACTCGCAGACGATGTCAAGCCCGTCGTGACGAACGTTGCGGATGAGTTGCGCCATCATGGGAATTCGGGTGTCGAGAATCGCACGCCATTTGGCGGAGAACTCGGCGCGTTCGTCGGATGCGACGAGTACCTCGATGGGTTGTCCGATGAGTTCCGTCGCCGCGTAGCCGAAGAGGACTTCGGCCGCCGGATTGATCTGCTGGATTTCACCTTGGCCATCGATTTCGAGGACCGCGATGGGTGCGCGGTCGGCGAACAAGGCGAGCTTGCGCCCCGAGGCCTCGACTTGACGGCCCGCTTCCTCGAGTTCGAGCAGCTGCTTGCCGAGCCGCCTGTTGAGCTCCCGGTAGTCATCGGTGAGTTCGCTGTAGGCGTAGCGCAGGCGGTAGCCCGTCGCAAACACGTTGGATAGTCGGTAGGCAATAGCGACATTGACCGCGTAGAAGACGGGCACGAGGATGGCTAGTTCGGTGAACAGCCGGTTGCCGAAGGTGGCGAGCACGTAGGCAAACGGCGTCAGTACGCTCGCCGCATAGACCGCGTAGACTGGCCACGAGCCTGCGAAGACCGGAATGCCGCTGGTAACGACCCCTGCGATGAGGAAGGCGAGGAACACCTGCTGTTCGCCGGTATGCGAGGGGAAAAAAACCGCCCCGGCGAATCCCCAGACGGATCCGATGGCGAGCGCCGACAGGCCCAGCCATCGCATCCATTGATCCGCTTCGGCGAGCTTGTTGCGGCTGCGCCGATAACTGAGCAGGAGGCCCGCGCTCGCGAACGTCATCAGCATGACGAGTCCCCACCAGAACACCATGAGACCCTGGAAGCGCGGCTCCCAGAGCTCAAAGGTGGCGATGCCGCCGATGGCAAACGCGCCAACGATTGCTATCCAGAGTTGGTCGTAGAGCTGCTCGACACGATCCGCAAGTATCCTGCGCGGGTCGGCATGCTCGCCGGCGCCCTCAAGTAGCGCCAGGTTCGGAGCTTCGCGTAGCGATTGCGCGGGCGCGTTGAGTAAATCCATGGGCAGGGGCGAGAGCCTGCCCAATTGTAATGGGAGAGCGGGATAATTCGGTACGCCCCGACTGCCGGCGCGCGCCCGGCTTACAGACTTTTGCCGTTTCGCACGATACCGACCGCGATTCCCTCGATCGCGAACGGATCGCGGCGCAAATCGACCTCGATCGCTTCGAAATCCGGATTCTCTGGATGGAGCTGCACGACGTGGCCGCGGCGCCGAAAGCGTTTGACGGTCACCTCATCACCCAGTCGAGCGACGACCATCTGGCCGCTGCGCGCTTCGTGCGTGCGATGGACCGCCAGCAGATCGCCCTCGAGTATCCCGGCGTCGCGCATCGACAGGCCGCGCACCCGGAGCAGATAGTCGGCGCGTGGCGTGAACAGGTTGGGATCGACCTGTAGCCGGGCCTGGACGTTTTCTTCGGCCAGGATCGGACTGCCGGCGGCGACCCTGCCGATCACCGGTAACTCCAGGGCGCGACCGAGGCGGACCGCGCTGCGCGAACGTACGCGGATGCCGCGCGAGGCGCCAGCGGCAATCTCGAGCGCGCCCTTGCGCTCGAGCGCGCGCAGGTGCTGTTCGGCCGCGTTGACCGAGCGAAAGCCCATTGAACGCGCGATCTCGGCGCGCGTCGGCGGGTAGCCGGTACTCTCGGTGAGCTCGCGAATCAGCTGCAAGATCTCAGACTGGCGTTCAGTCAGTGCGTCCATGGTGGCGGTGAGCATGCTTACAGTGCTGGGATTATATCCAGTATTTGCGCGATGGCAAGGCCAGCCGGCGCCACACACTTGTGCCGCGGGCGCCCCTGCGGCATCGTTTGCCGTCCGCGAGTAACGACAACAGACCGGAGCGTTGGATGCATACGGAGCTTCCTGCGGCCCTCCACGAGGGCTGCACCATGGGCGATCTCATTCTGCGTGCGATACGCCGGGGCGGTGACCGCATTGCCTTCGTGCGGGACGCGCAAGCGATCAGCTATCGAGCGTTCGGCGAAGCGCTGAGTTGCATGGTGCAGGCACTCGAGGCGCGTGGGCTGCGGCACGGTGATTCGATCGCGGTGCTGTCGTCGAATCGGCCCGAGGCTTTTCTGGTCAGCGCGGCGGGTTATTTGATGGGCTTACGCGCGACGTGGATGCATCCGCTGGCATCGGAAGATGATCACGCCTACCTGCTGGAGGACTCGGGCGTGAAGACCCTGGTTGTCGACCCGGAATGGTTTGCCGAACGCGCCAAGGCGCTGCAGGCCCGGTTGCCGGGGTTGCAACGCGTGGTCGGCCTGGGGGCGAACGACTTCGGCGAAGACATCCTCGCCGCGCTGACCGCGTTCACCGCCGGTGCGCTGGAATCCAAGGCGCACGCGGACGATATCTGCGTGCTGATCTATACCGGCGGGACGACCGGCAAGCCCAAGGGCGTGATCCACAGCCATCGCGTGCAGGTGACGATGGTCACGACCGAGCTCGCCGATTGGGATTGGCCGCAGGCGGTGCGGTTTCTTGCGATGACGCCAATCACGCACGCGGCGGGCGCGATGATCGTGGCGGTGATGATGCGTGGCGGCACTTTCGTGATGTCGCAGGGCTTCGATCCACAACGCTTTTTCGAACTCGTCGAGCGCCATCGCATCACGGCAACCTTCCTCGTGCCGACGATGGTGTACGTCCTGCTCGATCATCCGGGCATCACGGCGGCCGATCTTTCGAGCCTCGAACTGGTGATCTATGGGGCGTCGCCGATGTCGCCGGCCAGAATGATCGATGCACTCAAGCGCTTCGGACCCGTGTTCATGCAGCTCTATGGGCAATCCGAGGCGCCCAATTGCGTGACCGCGCTGCACAAGCATGAGCACGATCCGCAAAACCACCCCGAACGCCTTGCCTCCTGCGGCACGCCAAGCGGCGCCAGCCAGGTCAAGCTCCTGGATGACGACGGCAACGAGGTGCCGGTCGGTGAGGTCGGCGAGATTTGCGTGCGCGGCCCGCTGGTGATGCTCGGCTACTGGAACAAGCCCGAAGAGACCGCGCTGGCGTTGCGCCACGGATGGCTCCATAGCGGGGATCTGGCGCGGCGCGACGCCGACGGGTTTATTTACATCGTCGATCGGTCGAAGGACCTAATCATCACGGGCGGTTTCAATGTCTTTCCGCGCGAGGTGGAGGATGTGCTTACGCGTCACCCGGCAGTTGCGGCGGCGGCCGTTATCGGCGTGCCGGACGCCAAGTGGGGCGAAGCGGTGAAAGCGGTGGTGGTTCTCAAACCCGGCGCAACCGTGCTCCCCGAGGCCCTTATCGCACTGGTTCGAGAGCACAAGGGGCCGGTTCAGGCGCCCAAGTCGGTCGAATTTGTCGAATCGCTGCCGGTGACCGGTCTCGGCAAGCCGGACAAGAAAGCGCTGCGGGCGCGCTACTGGACCGGCGAACAACGCGCGGTGCACTAGGAGCGGACCGCGCGAGGCGGCTGCCAGGCGTTACCAGGCTTACCAGGCGGCGTCGAGCAGGGCGACGATGTCCTGCGCGCCCTCGATTCGGCGCGGGTTGCTGCGAACCCACATGTTCTCCAGGGCGCCGGCGGCGATGCGTTCGAACTGACTGCGATCCACCTTGAGGTCGCGCAGCCGGGTTGGCATCCCAAGCGCCGCGATGAGCGCTGCAACCGCCGCCGGCGCAGCGTCGTCCGGGCGTCCCAGCGCCGCGGCGATTTCCGTTTGCCGGGCGCCGGCGACCGGCGCGTTCCAGCGCATCACATGCGGCAGCATGACGCAGGAGGTATAGCCATGACTCATTCCGGTCACCGCCCCCAGGCTATGACCGATGCCGTGGCTCGCGCCGTAGGGCACGCGCAGGATGCCCAAGGCGGCGAGCCAGGCCGCCTGCAGGCAGGCGAGGCGCGCCTCAAGGTCGCTGGGATCCGCCTTGCTGCGCGGCAGCGCCTGCGCGAACAGGCGCAAGGCGTGCAGCGACGTCGCTTCGATGAACGGGGACGCCTGCACCGAGCAGATGCCTTCGACCGCGTGATCGATGCCGCGTACTGCAGTCGAGAGCCAGAGCCACGCGGGCGTATGGCGGGTGATTTCGGGGTCGAGAATGACTGCGGCGGCGCCGATTTCGCGACCCATGTATGCATCTTTGACCTTGCGTACGGGGTCGGTGCACCCCCCCAGATCCGAGAACTCGGCACCGCCCAGTGTGGTCGAGACGACGACTTGGCGGAACGGCGGCGTCTTGATGACCGGGACATGGCGTGCGCCGTCCGGATTCAAGCGCAGGTGGAAGTCGCTGAGTTGCGCGGGCGCGGTGAGATCGTGGGCGAGCGCAATCAGCATCACCTTCACGGTGTCGATCGCCGTGCCGCCGCCGACGGTCACAATCAGATCGGGCCGCGCCGACCGCGCGGCCTGCGCCGCTGCGATGACGCTGTCGCGCGGCGTGTGCTCGACACATTCGTCGAACACGCCGACGGCACGCGTGCCGAGCGCGTTGCGGATGCGTTCGATCGCATCGGTGTTTCGATTCAGGGTGCGGCTGGTGACGATGAACACGCGCTGCGCCGCCCGCCGATCGGCTTCTGCGACGACTGCCTGGGCCGCGGGTGTACCCCACACCACGCGATCCTGGGCAAGGAACTCATGCACGCCCGATGCGATGCCCATGACGTTCAAGTCCTCCGTTCGACGGATCGCGTTTCACGCCGTGCAAGCCAGAGCGTGCTCGCAAAGATGACCATCGCCCCGATCACGGTCCAGCTTCCGGGTATGGTACCGAAGACGATGAAGCCGGCAATCGATGCCCAGATCAGCTCGAGAAACTTGACTGACTGGACGGCGGAAATGTCCGCGATCCGGAACGCGCGCGTCATGCAGTAGTGCCCCGCGGCGCCGAGCACACCGCAGATTACGAGCAGTACCCATTGTGCGGGGGAGGGGTTCGCCCAGTAAATGATCGCGATCGGAAACAGCAGCAGCGAAACCCATAGGTGCTGCCAGAGGACGACGACGTCCGGGCGATCAAATCGGATGAGTGCCTTTGCGGTGAGAAACGAGCCGGCGAATATGGGTGCCGAAGCAAGCATCAGCAGCACGCCGAACGAGATGCTGCCGAAGCCGCCGTTGCTCCAGGGACTGACGACCAGGAGCACGCCGGTAAATCCGACCAGTACGGCGCCCCAACGTGCACCGGTCATGCGCTCCTTCAGGAACAGCGCCGCGCCGATGCAAATGAATAAGGGGCCGGTGAAGCCGATCGCAGTCAGCTCGGCCATGCTCACCAATGGCAGGGCCGCGAACCACAGCGTCATGCCGCCGGCGTGGAACAGGCCGCGCACGAACTGCATCTTCGGCGCGCGCGGCCACAGCGCGCGCAGGCCAAGACGCATCGCCGCCGGGAGGATGACGAGAACGCCGATCAGGTAGCGCAGAAAGCCCACGAGCCATGGATCCAGCTCGTGGGCGAGGCTTTTCATCGTCGTGTTGAGCACCGTAAACAGCATGCCGGTCGCGACCATCCACAGCATGCCGCGGAGGGTGGGATGCAAGGGAGGCGACATGCGCTAGGCGTTCACGAGCGGCGCGATCAGCTCGGGCGACTCATTGCTCGCCCGATTCACCGTCGTGCTCACCGCATGCGCGTGGATCGACTCGGGCGGGCAGGCCACGAGCAGATCGGCGACGTCGCGCCCCGGTGCGCACTCGAGCCAGCGTGCGTGGTCCGGCGGCGGAACGATGACCGGCATCCGATCGTGAATCGGCCGCATGCGGGTGTTGGCGCCCGTGGTGACGATGGTGCAGGTTTCGAGCGGCCCGCCCGGGCCTTCCCATCGCTCCCACAGACCGGCAAACGCGAACAGCGCACCGTGCGCCGGCGAGATGTAGTAGGGCTGCTTGCGTGCTTCGCTGCGCTGCCATTCGTAGAAACCGTTCGCCGGCACCAGGCAGCGGCGCTTGCGGTAGGCATCGCGGAACGACGGTTTTTGCGCCACCGTCTCGCCGCGAGCGTTGTTCAGCCGAGTCGCAAGTTTCGGATTTTTCGCCCAGCGCGGAACGAGACCCCATCGCACGAGCGCCGGCTCGCGGTTGCCGTCCGCGTCGGCACGAACGACAAGCACTTCGGTCGTCGGAGCGATGTTGAAGCGCGGCACGATCGATGCGGGAATCTCGCTCAAGCCGAAGGCAAGGGCGATCACATCGGGGCGGCTGTGGAGGGCATATCGGCCACACATGGACGCAATGTACACAATGTACAATGCGCGCGCCTTGCGGCGTGACGCGCGATGATCATCCAATCGCTTCTCGATACCGACCTCTACAAGTTCACGATGATGCAGGTCGTGCTGCATCACTTTCCGGGGGCGCAGGTCGAGTATCGATTTACCTGTCGTTCCGACGGGGTCGATTTGCGTCCGGATATAGACGCGATCCGTGACGAAATCCAGAACCTCTGCACCTTGCGGTTTCGCGACGAGGAACTCGCCTACCTGCGTGGCCTGCGCTTCATGAAATCGGATTTCGTCGATTTCCTGGGTTTGTTCAAGTTCAACGCGAAGAACATCCGCGTCGCGGACGGCGGGACCGAAGGCGGCATCGAGATCACCATCCGCGGCCCCTGGCTGCATACGATCCTGTACGAAATTCCGGTGCTGTCGATCGTATCGGAGGCCTACTTTCGCCGTACCCAGCCGGCGCCGGATGTCGCCGAGGGTGAGCGTCGCTTGCTGGGGAAAATCGAGCTGTTGCGCAATGTCGAGCCTGCCCTGGAGTTCAAAATCTCGGATTTCGGTACGCGACGGCGATTTTCATGCGACTGGCAGGAACGCGTGCTGCAGACGCTTAAGCGCGAGGTGCCAGCGGATTTCGCCGGCACGTCGAACGTCTGGTTCGCCATGAGAAACGACTTGACGCCGCTCGGCACCCTCGGGCACGAGTACATGCAGGCCTGCCAGGCGCTCGGCCCGCGCTTGCGCGATTCGCAAATTTTCGCGATGGACACCTGGGCCAAGGAATACCGTGGCGACCTCGGCATTGCGCTGTCAGATACCTACGGACTCGACGCGTTCCTGCGCGATTTCGACATGTACTTTTGCAAGCTGTTTGACGGCGCGCGGCACGATTCGGGCGATCCGTTCGCATGGGGCGAACGCATGATTGCCCACTACCTGAAGAATCGAATCGACCCGCATACCAAGACGCTGATCTTTTCCGACCAGCTTTCGTTCCCCTTGGCGATCGAAATCGCCCGGCGTTTTCACGGCCGTGCGCGTACCGCCTTCGGTATTGGCACCAATCTCACCAACGACCTTGGCTATGAACCGCTCAACATCGTGATCAAGATGACCGAGTGCAACGGCCAGCCGGTCGCCAAGGTGTCCGATTCGCCAGGCAAAACCGTGAGCACGGACGCGCGCTACCTGGCGTATCTTCGGCAAGTATTCGGCCTCGAACCGCCGCAATCTTGACCGCGACGCGTTGACCCGCGAAGCTTCCGACGCCACGCAGCTTCAACGCACCGCGCTGGCGGTGCTTGCGACCTGCTTCCTGCTCAACATGCTCGGGCGCGGGATCGGGGATACCTACTCGGTCTTCCTCAAACCGCTCGAAGCAGAATTCGGCTGGAGTCGTTCCAGCCTGACGAGCGTCTATTCGCTCTACCTGCTGGTCAACGGTTTCGCGGCACCCTTCGTCGGCATGGCATTCGATCGGGTCGGGCCACGCTGGGCCTATACCACCGGGCTGGTGGTGCTGGGCGGCGCATTCCTACTTGCGGGCAGCCTCGATCGTCTGTGGCAGTTCCATCTGCTGGTCGGTGTTTCGGTGGGCATCGGCGTGAGTTTTACCGGCATGGTGCCGAGTTCAGGGCTGCTCTCACGCTGGTTTCGGGCGCGGTTGTCGACCGCCCTTGGCGTGGCGTATGCGGGCTTCGGCGTGGGCTCCGTCGTATTCGTGCCGCTCGCGCAGGTGCTCATCAACCGGATCGAATGGGAAAGCGCCTATCGCGTGCTCGGCGGCATCCTGCTGCTGGCCGCAGTCGTGGTTGCGCTCGGCGTGCCGTGGCAGAGGTTTCGCGCCGGCCATCCGGCGTACCGCGTCGATGCGCGGCGTGGGGAGGGTGGCTCGGGATGGACCCTGCGCGGCGCACTGAAAACCCGCATCTACTGGGCGCTCGCGCAGGCCTTCTTCTGCACTTCGGTGGCGATGTTCATTATCCTCGTGCAACTCGTCGTGTTCCTGATCGATGCCGGTTTTCCACCGCTGACCGCGGCGACCGCGGTCGGGTTTATCGGCATGCTCTCGGCGATGAGCGTCATGGGCAGCGGGTTCCTTTCCGACCGGTTCGGGGTGCGCCAAACCGTGAGCACGAGCTTCGTCGGAACGGCGACCGGCATGCTGCTGCTTATCGTGCTGGCCGGCGCACCGTCCGGGGCGCTTCTGGTGGCGTTCGTGCTCGTGTTCGGCCTCTGCATGGGGATGCGCGGACCGATTATTTCTTCGGTTTGCGCGAAGTACTTCGCCGGTCCGACAGTGGCAACGATCTACGGCACCATCTACGCAACCAACGCGTTGGGCGCTGCGTTCGGGTCGCTGCTCGGCGGGGTGCTGCACGATCTCACCGGCGGCTACCGCATCGGTTTCCTGTGCTCGCTGGGCTTCATCCTGCTTGCCGCCGCGCCGTTCTGGACCGTTAAGACGCTACGCGATTTTCGCTGACGGATGACGGCTCGAGATCAAGCCAGTATTCGGTCGCCGGCGTGAGTTGGGTTTTTACAATCTCGTGATTTAGACGGATTCGCACGCTTCATCAGCGAACCCGTCTAAAACACGAGACAAAAGCAGCTTCGGCCGCGCGGCGAGTCTCGTTTGTTACGCGCCGGCCCCCCTCACCCCCGCAACAATCCCAGCACCTGCGCCTCGCGCTCAAGCGATTCCCGAAACGCGGGATCCGCAATTGCAATCATTCTCGCCACCCGCGCGCGAAGCGGCAGGCCTCGCAGGTCTGCCGCGCCGTGCTCGGTGACGAACACGCCGGCCTCACCGCGCGGCGTCGCCACCGGACCCGCCAGACGCGAAACGATGCGAGAGGCCTTCGATCCGACCGTTGAGCGCAGGCAAACGAGCGATACGCCGCCGACCGACGCGTTTGCTGCACGAATGAAGTCCAGCGCGCCACCCACCGCGCCAACATAGGCGCGGCTGGCCACTTCCGCGTTGACCTGCCCAGTGAGATCCACTTCGACGGCGGAATTGATGGCGACGAAGGTCGGCAGCTTGCCGAGCACGGCTGCGGCGTGGGTGTAATCGGAGCTGCGCAGTTCGATCTGCGGATTGCGATGGGCAAAATCGAACAGCGTGCGGGTGCCGAGCAACAGGCCGCCGATGGTCTTGCCCGTATCGATCGGCTTGCGTGCATTGGTAATCACGCCGCGCGCCATCAAGTCGACCACCGCGTCGCCGAGCGAACCCGAATGCACGCCGAGGTCGCGGCGGTCGCCGAGGGTCGCCAGGATCGCGTCCGGCAATGCGCCGAGGCCGAATTCGAGCGTGGCACCGTCCGGGATGTAAGCCGCCGCGTGCGCCGCAATACGCCGTTCGAGTTCCCTTGGCGCGCCACGCGGCAGTGCGGCGGGCGTCCTTGAGGACTGCAGGCTCAGTGCGAAGTCCTGCGCCTGAAGTCTGCGTTCGGTGTGGGTCCAGGGAACCTGATCGTTGATTTCCGCGACCACCGCGCGCGCCCGGGCGAGCGCGGGAATTAGATACTCGGCCGACAGTCCCAGGCTGTGCTCGCCATGCTCGTTTGGCGGACTGACTTGTACGAGTACGACGTCGGCCCGAATCTGTCCGTTGCGGATCAGATCGCCGAAGCGCGAATACGGATACGGATGGACATCGGCGACGCCCGCGTCGATCAGTGTGCGATTGTGACCCGCGCCGCAGTACGCGCCGAATGTAAGATGATCTGCATGCTCTGCACGGACCGCGCCCGAGTAATTGATGCCGAGGAAGACAGAGGCACCGGGATAGGCGGCGCGCTGCGCGAGAAATGTCTCGACCAGCGTCTGCGGTTCGGCCGTGGCCTGGCCCCAGAGTACGCCGTCGCCGGGGCGTATCACCTTGGCGAGATCAAGCATGCGCGGGCGATGCTACCATCGGACCGGTTTCGAACGCCTCGAATTGGGGAGTCATCAATCTCATGTTGAACGATCAAGCACTCGACATTCTGTTCCGCAGCGCACGTACGCAGAACGGCTTCGTCGACAAACCCGTGAGCGACGCGCAACTTCATGCGCTGTATGAATTGATGAAATGGGGCCCGACGACGATGAATATCCAGCCCGCGCGGCTGGTGTTCGTGCGATCAAAAGCGGCGAAGGAGCGGCTTGCCCCGGCGCTCAGTCCGGGCAATCTGGAAAAAACCATGAAGTCCCCGGTCGCCGTGATCGTGGCCTTCGATCTGCGTTTCTACGAGAACCTTCCGCGCACCTTTCCGAACAACCCGAATGCGAAGTCCTTGTTCGAGGGCGAGGAGAAGAAGGCGCATGTCCAGACCACGGCCATGCGCAATGGCTCGCTGCAGGGTGCCTACCTGATCCTCGCCGCACGCGCGCTCGGGCTGGATTGCGGCCCCATGTCGGGGTTCGACAACGCCAAAGTTGACGCCGCGTTCTTTCCGGACGGCCGCTGCAAGTCGAACTTTTTGTGCAATCTGGGCTACGGCGATCCTTCGAAGATCTTCCCGCGCAACCCGCGACTCGAGTTCGACGAGGTTTGTACGATTAGCTGAGGAGGTGCGGATGGTGCGCGGGTTTCGCATTCGCCATGCCACCGCGGACGATGTGCCGCTGCTCTTCGGCCTGATTCGGGGTCTCGCCGAATACGAGCGCCTGCTCGAGCAGGTGACGGCAACCGAAGAAAGCTTGCGCGCCCACCTGTTCAGCGCGCGACCGGCAGCGGAAGCGGTGCTCGCCGAAGAAGGCCGCGAGACGATCGGCTTCGCCTTATTTTTTAACAACTTTTCGACGTTCGCCGGCAAACCCGGCCTGTTCCTCGAGGACCTGTTCGTACGACCCGAGTTTCGCGGCCGCGGCTACGGTAAGGCGCTGATGGTGTTCGTGGCACGTCTTGCGCTCGCACGCGGTTGCGGGCGTTTCGAATGGAGCGTGCTGGACTGGAACACGCCGGCGCGGGATTTCTACCGTACGCTGGGCGCGCGGCCCCTCGATGACTGGATCGGCCAGCGGATGACCGGCGAGGCGATCGCCCGGCTTGCGGCGCATCCGCTCCCGGGCGAACGCGAATGAGCGCGGCGCTCATTTTTTGGCGCCAGCCGTTGCGCATTGCAGGTGCCTGTTCGGCCGAGACCGCAGCGCTGCGCCTGGGGGCCTTGCTTTCCACGTCCGCGCGCTTTTCAGCCGGGGAGCGCATCGTTGGACGCATCGACGGCATGCGTTTGCGGATCTGGAAGAAGACCTTGTTCGGCGCCTCCGCCGACGTGGTGCAGTTCGAGGGCTTGATCGAGGCAGCGTCGGACGGCGTGGTCGTCGACGGCGCGTTCTCTTACAAAGCCGCAACCAAGATCCAGTTCATCGGATTTCTGGCGCTGGGAATCTTGATCGCGGCAAGTGGCGTTTTCCAAAAGCTCGCCGGCGGAGCCACCGCGAACGATGTCATCGCCTTTGGCAGCGGCATCGCGCTGGTGACTGCGACCTGGATCGTCGCGGCTGACTGGATGAAGGGCCGGCAAATCGACTTTCTGGAGTCCAGCGTGCGGGCGATACTGGCGGCCGAGCCCGCGTGAGCGGGCGGTGCTTCAAACACGTTGACCGGTTTACGCGGATTCGGCCCCGCCGCGCGCCGCCCTAGTTCGCGGCGCGTTTCACGAAGCCCTCGAGCGAGACCGTATACCTGCCCACCCGCGCCAGATGTCGGATGCAATACTTGGTCGGATAAAAGCCGGCGGCTTTCCATGCCTGCGGCTGCTTGATGCGCACACACGTGCCGGGATTGCTGGCGAGATAGGCGTGGGTGATCATCGGTTCGTAGAAGATGACGTTCCCGTCATAGGCCCCGAAGATGAACGTATGCGTGAACTTGGGGCCGTTTTTCGCGAGTTCCGGCGATTTTGAATTGATCAGGTGATTGCCCATATCCGGCACCGCGGCATCGACACTGATGTGGTCGCGATGAACGTATTGGGCCGGAACCGGCTTGGTTGCCTTCTTGAAATCCTCGCAATCGATCAGTTCGCCGCAGCGGCCCGGCCGGATCCCCTTCACCACGGTTCTCTCGGCGATATAGAAGTGAAAATCGAAGTGCGGCGCGGCCCAGGGCGGCGGAGCCGGCGGAAAGTGGCCATGCGGATTCCAGTTGAGTCCCACCCATTTGAACGGCAAGAGCGTCTTTGCTGCCTCGCCCTGCGGCAGCGCGAAGACGAGTTCGTGGTCGCCGATGCACTCGTGCGCATCGAGTTTCCCATTGCCGTCTTTATCGAAGCATCGGCTCGTGGCGTTCGGCGCCTTGGGCAAGCCTTCGAGCGCAGCGTTGTCCATGCTGACCCCCAGCGCGAGCGGATTGCCGTTCGCGTCGACGGCAACATAGACCCGCGCCCGCCCGTTGCCGAGCTTCTGGGAATTGGTCGCAATCACGTTTGGCTGCGCAGCCACTGCCACCGAGATTTCGCTGCCCAACATAGCCGTAGCCGCCACAGCGCAAATCAAACGCCATCCAAGCTTCCTCATCATGCCTCCTTTGAAGCGCCTCGCGTGTCCATCCTGAGGCGCGCCCGGTTTACGTTCGAGACCATCGCTTTTGCGCGATCCGGTGCCTTTGCCCCGTAACGCGAACACAAAGATTATGATCCAGTTCATCGGATTACTGGTTGAAGGACCGGCAAATCGACTGCGTGGAGTTTAGTGTGTGGGCGATACTGGCGGCGGAGCCGACGTGAGCGGGCGGCGTTTCAAACAAGTCGACGTATTTACGCGGATTCCGTTTCTCGGTAATCCGGTTGCCGTCGTCCTCGACGCGGACGGATTGAGCGGCGAGCAGATGCAGCGCATTGCCGGCTGGACCAATCTTTCCGAAACGACGTTCGTGCTGGCGCCGACGAGAGCCGACGCGGACTACCGCTTGCGGATCTTCACCCCGCGTGCCGAGCTGCCATTCGCCGGGCACCCGACGCTGGGCAGCGCGCATGCGGTCCTGGAAGCGGGGATCGCTGCCCCGCGCGACGGCGGTCTGCGACAGGAATGCGGCGCCGGCGTGGTTCAACTCGCGATCGAAGATCATTCCGCGGCGCGCCTCTGGCTGGAATCGCCGCCGCGGACCCTGTCAGCGCTCGACGCGGCGCAACGCGGACCCCTCGAGCGCGCCCTCGGCGCAGGGATCGAGCGCGATACCCCGCCGACCATCGTCGATGTCGGCCCCAGGTGGCTCGTGGCGCGGTTGGCGGATGCGCGTTGCGTCGGCGACTTGGCGCCCGACCTTGCCGCCGTCGCTGCGCTGAGCACGGCGCTTGGACTTACCGGCGTGGTCGTGTTCGGCGCATCTGACGACGGGGTCTCCGCGATCCACGTGCGTGCATTCGCCCCGGCGCACGGCGTGCCGGAGGATCCGGTCTGCGGCAGCGGGAACATCAGTGTCGCCGCGTTCGTGGCGCGGACCGGCTGGATCGAGCAGATCGGCGCGCGCTACAGGGCGCGCCAGGGGATGCAACTCGGCCGTGACGGACGGATCGCAATCCGAGTTGCCGATGCGGGCGAGACGATCTGGCTCGGCGGCGATGCCGTGACCTGCGTGGACGGAACGGTGCGGGCCTAAGGCATGGGCTTGTGCCCGGCCGCGTGGCGTTTCACGCCCCGGGGTTTGTAACCTACCGCCGGCGGCGTCAGGCACGTCGCGCGAGGCGTTCCGTCGAAGCTGCCGTACCACGCCGTTGCATTCGCCGACACGGTCTAGGCGTCAGCGGTCGAGCGCAATATCGTCGTAGGAACTCGGGTGCGAGACCGGCTCGATGTGAACGAATGTCGACGCGTTCGGCACCAGCGAGCGTATGCGCGATTCGATTTCCTCCGAAAGCTGGTGCGCGTGTTCGACCGTCCAGGCGTCGGGGACCAGCAGGTGAAACGAGATGAACCGCCGCGCGCCGGCATGTCGCGTGCGTAGGGCGTGGAACGACACGCCATAGCGGCGGCTATATTCGGTAAAGATGCGAGTGATTTCCGCGCGTTCTTCCTCCGGGATCGCGGGGTCCAGCAATCCGGCGACCGACCGGCGCATGAGTTTTACGCCCGTCCAGAGAATGTTTCCGGCGACCACGAGCGCGATCAGAGGATCGAGCCGCAGCCAGCCGGTCCAGGCGACGAGAACAACCCCGAGGATTACGCCGACGGACGTCCAGACGTCGGTCAGCAGGTGGCGCGCGTCCGCTTCGAGCGCAATGCTGTGATACTGGCGCCCGGCTCGGAGTAGCAGGCGCGCTACGCCAAAGTTCACCCCGGAGGCCGCGGCGGAGAGCACAATGGCAATCACGGGCAGGCTGATCGCTTGCGGCGCAACCAGTCGTGGGAAGGCGGCCCAGACAATGCTTGCGGCGGCAACGACGATGAGCGCGCCTTCGGCCCCGCTGGAGAGATACTCGGCCTTCGACCGCCCAAAGGGGTGGGCCTCGTCCGGCGGCATCGCGGAGAGCCGCAGCATCCACAGGGCAAGCAGGGCGGCGGCGAGATTGACAACCGACTCGAACGCGTCGGAGAGTAGGCCGACCGATCCGGTCAACCACCATGCGAGCATTTTGAGCGTGATCGTCAGGACGGCCGCGGCGACCGAAAGCAGCGCGTAGCGCTCGAGCGTCCGGTCTGGTCCAGGCATATCGCGTGCTCTTCGGTTCCGTACGCGCCCACCCAGCGGCCGAGGCGTGCGTAAAACACGATGCACGACGCACGCTGTGGCAACGTCGCGCGTCCGGGCGAACGCGTGCAGCGCAGTATATCGGCGCTCTCGCGCCTGCGTAGCGGCGTGGTCAGCGGCGGACGCTGTCGCTGCTAGCGGTCGAGCTCGACCTCGACGATCTCGGTTACCGGCAGCGCAGCGATCTCCTTGAGCTTTTCGCCACGTGCTCCGGTGGGGTCGAGTAACGTACCGACGCTGACATAGGTCGATGCGACAAAGAGCGACCGCCCGCCCTCGGCTTCGCGTCGAACGCCGAACTTGATGCGTTTGCGCGCGTCGACATCGAGCTTGCCAAGGAGATTCTTGGTTGCCCAGATTGCCCCGTAACGGGCGAAATCGGACAGCCGCGCGCCATGGTTGATGGTGTCGCCAAGCACGGTAAATTCGACGTGAGTCGCGGTCTGGAACGTGCCGAGCCATTCCTGGCCTTCATTGAGCCCGGTGTTCAGGTAGAGCTCGTTCGACCAGCCTTTGCGCAGCTGCCATGCCTTGCTGATGCGCCGCATGGCGTCGCGCATCTCGTGCGCGGCTGACAGCGCGTTCATCACGTAGTTGCAGTCCGGCTGGGGGAAAAAGTAGTACACCATGCCGTCGCCTGCGTGCTTGCCGTAGGTCCCGTAATAGCGCCGGAAAATCGGCTCCATGGCCGACCAGATCTGGTTGATAAGCTCAAAATACTCCTCCGGCGGCAATTCGGCGCAGATCTTTACCGAGTCCTGGAGATCCGCCACGAGAACGGCGACATGGGTGAGCACCGGTAGGCGCTTACGGATCAGATCGCGGATGACCTCGTCACGCCGCGCGAGGAGCTCGAGCAGCCCGTCGCCGGCGGGCTCGCCCGGTACATAGGCGAACAGGATGCCCTCGCGAAACTGGGTGGCGTACACGGTGTGCACCCGGCAGTTGCCCTGTGCATCCGGCGCCATCACCGTCACCTGCGAGATGGCCTGATGGGGCAGGGGTTCGGCCTCTTGGTAGAGCCGTTCGAGAACCCCGCGCGTGTCTGCGGGGGCGTCCTTAGACAACGCGATACACCCGCCTTTGGTCGAACGGCGCTTGGCAACCGAGAAGTGGAAGCGCAGCAACTCGTCACAGGGCCCGCATTGAACGCAGGCGCCGCCCCGATGCAGAAAACCGAAGATGTTGCGTGACTCGCTACTCGAGGGCAGGACGTCGAACCCACCGAGCACGCTGTGTCGCGCCGACTCGTTGTGCCAAATGATCTCAAAGTTGTAATTGACCATGTAGCAGGGGGTGGGCAGGTCGGCGAGCGTGACACGCAGCGCCGCTGTGCCTGGCGTGCTGGCGGGTGAGGGCGGCGCCTGGGTCGCCAATGGCGCCACGGCCTTGGCGTGGCCGCCCGAATCGGCGTCGCTGAGCCCCTGGACGGCGTAGCGGGCAACGATTTCCGCCATGCTCATTCCCTGGTCCTTCAGACGCTGGATTTCGTCGATTCGATTCAAAGCCTCCTCAGGGAAGTAGCCAAGGCGGCGTGCATCTCCATCATCTGGCGCTGGAAATCGAACGTCAGGCTTTGGGATCAATCCAAGGTTAATGTAATTGTTTAATGTTGCCCTGGAGATTCTTGTTTTTTCTATAATTTCTTTGCTACTTATCATTCGATATCCGCTCCGATCTTGCACCCAAGGTACTGTATATGGACAGTATAATAACGCTCTATATACGGTCTAAATATCAATAAAGTCAAGGGTTTTTAAACAGTACAAATACTGACAGTTTGGACTGTCCAGAACTCGGCGGGAGCGAGATCGGATGATCGTTTAGACGAAGCGACGCTGGCGCTTCAATTCCGGCAGGCATTGCCGGATCCACTGGGCGGTCAGTTTTTCGGCCAGTGAATTTTGCTTTAAGCGCTCATTCAGCGCTCCAAAATCGACCCGATCGAGCGCTTGGTCCTGGTTGAAACAGGAAAACACGTAACTCGTCTCGCCGGTTACGGGGTCGTGGTGGGGTTGCAGGCACTGGGCGCAGATCTCCTTCATCATGCATTGCATCGGCGAGTTGATCGAGCCGATCGCGACATGCGCCGGTGACAGGTGGCTTTTGAGCACGTCGTGCCGTGCGCGGGCCACCGCGGCCATCATGCGATCCGAGCCAATCACGATGATTCGCTCGACCGCTTCGAGGGGAATCTCGGGCGTGCCGAGGCGCGCACTCGCATAGGCTTCCATCCCCTGGACCAGATTGCCGAGAAACGCGCGGTCCTGCGGACGACGGGGCGTAAAGCCGGGTTCCTCATCGCAGCACCAGACGACGACGTCCGCCGCGCGCTCGATGTCCTCGACCTTGTAGCGGTCGATCACCTTCTTGTAGCCCGCAAAATAGAGTACCCGCGTGCCGGCCGCGCGCAGCGCCTGCCCGATCGAAAACAGCACCGCGTTGCCGAGCCCACCGCCGACGAGAAGGGCAGTCGTGCCCGCTGGAATCTCGGTCGGGGCGCCGGTCGGCCCCATGAGAATCACGGGCTCGCCGGGCTGCAGCATTGCACACAGATCGCTCGACCCTCCCATCTCGAGCACGATCGTCGAAATCAGACCTTGCGACGCGTCAACCCATGCGCCGGTGAGGGCGAGCCCTTCCATCTGCATCCGGGTACCGCGGGCGATCGGCGCCAGCGATTCGAAATTCTGCAAGCGGTAGAACTGGCCGGGCTGGAAGCGGCGCGCAGCCAGTGGCGCACGAACGACGATCTCGACGATGGTCGGCGTGAGGCGCCGCACCGCGTGTACCACCGCGCGCAAGTCCCGGTTCAACTGGGCCAGGAACGCCGCATCGTCGAGTGACGACTCGGGCGCGCGCTTCGCGAGCACACGGCTGACGACCGGGTAGCCCTGTTTTGCCGAGCCCATGGCCTTGACGACGTTGCCGAAGTAGGAGGGATGGACGTCGCCGAAATAGCTCACAAAGCGGCCGTCCGGGTGCCGCGACAGCAACACCCGCACGTCCTCGGGTTTCGCGGTCGCGTACTCGGGCGTGACCGGTTGCCCCTGCTCATCACAGGCCGCGAAATACTTGCCCTCGAGCGCGAAGTGCGCAGCATCCTCCCGCGCAAGGACCGTATTGGGTTGCGTTCCCGCCGCGACAAATACGGTGTGCGCCGCCAACCGAACCTCGGCGCCAGGCTGCCAGCGGCCTTGGCTGTCGAGCGTCTGGTGGCGGAACTGCACGCCGCGCGTTGCGCCGTAGTTGTCGACCTCGACCGAAAGCGGCGCGAGGCCTTCGGCGAATACGACGCCTTCCTCGAGCGCCTTTTCCACTTCCTCGTGATTCAAGGTATAGGACGGGCTGTCGATCAGCCGCCGGCGATAGGCGAGCGTGACACCGCCCCAGCTGTGGAGCAGCTCGCTGATGCGAGGCCCGCGCCCCGCCGCCTGCGCGGTTGCGCGTTCGGCGCCCAGGGCGCGCGCATGGGCGAGGAATTCCTCGGCAATTTCACGCTCCTGATCGTCCCAGGTCTCGCGGATTGCGTCCTCCCCGATGTCGTGCGTCAGGCGTTCGTAGCGCGACAAGAATTTCTCGACCTGAACCACGTAGTAGGCGAGCGATTCTGTGGCCGTGTCGATCGCGGTCAGGCCGCCGCCGACGACCACCACCGGCAACCGCAGCTGCATGTTTGCGATCGAGTCCGCCTTGGCGGCGCCGGTCAGCTGCAAGGCCATGAGGAAATCGGACGCCGCGCGCACGCCGCGTGCGAGGCCGTGTGGAATGTCGAGCACGGTGGGCTTGCCGGCGCCGACGCAGAGCGCGACATGATCGAAGCCCATCGACCAGGCATCGTCGAGCGTGAGCGTGCCGCCGAAGCGCACGCCGCCGAACATCGCGAACCCATCCCGGCGCTCGAGTAACAGACGGATGATCTTGAGGAAATTCTTGTCCCAGCGCACGGTAATACCGTACTCGGCGACGCCGCCGAAACCGGCCATTACCCGGCTCTCCAATGGCTCGAACAGCGTGCCAACGTCGCGTATCGCTTCGAAGGGCACGCGGCGACCGTCCAGCGCCACGCCCGACACCGGCGCAGGGAGTGGCTCGATCTTCAGGCCGTCGACGCCAACCACGCTGTGTCCATCGTTCATGAGATGGTGGGCGAGCGTGAAGCCGGCCGGACCCAAGCCGACCACCAGAACGCGCTTGCCACTTGCACTGCGCGGTAGCGGCCGACGCAGGTCGAGCGGGTTCCAGCGCGTCAGCAGAGCGTAAATTTCGAATCCCCACGGCAGTTCGAGCACGTCCCTCAGGGTTCGCGTCTCTGCCTGAGGAATATTCACCGGCTCCTGCTTCTGGTAGATGCAGGATTTCATGCAGTCGTTGCAGATTCGATGCCCGGTCGCCGCGGCCATCGGGTTGTCGACGCAAATCACGGCGAGCGCAGACAGCGCGAGGCCCTGCGACTTGGCCATCTGAAATTCGGAAATGCGTTCCTCGAGCGGACAGCCGGCGAGCGGCACGCCGAACACCGTCTTGCGGTAACCCGTCGCGGGTGCCTTCTCCTTCAATCCCTTGGAGCAGGAGTCCTTGCCCTGCTGGTGACACCAGATGCAATAGTTCACCTCGTCGAGCGCGCCGACCAGATCGGTGCCGGCGTCGGTGAGCGCAAAGCCATTGCGCTGACGCCGGTGGTCATGCGCCAGGCTGTGGCGCGCAGTGCCGTCTGCCGAATCCGTGTGTAGCGGCACGAGCCACATGACGTCGATCTTGCGCGGCACCTTGAACAACACGCCGGCAGCGTTGCGTGCCCGGCCCGCGGGGGTCGTCGCTGCCCAGGCAGCGTAGCGCGCGGCGGCGTCGAGGCGTTCGGCGTTCGACGATTCGTCCGCTTGCCATGCGGTCACCTGCTGCGCGAACGTCAATTCCGTGAACGGGGCGCCAAACCAATCCGCCAGTTGGCGCTCGAGCGCCGGCCCGTCGACGGCGGCGGCTTCGGCCGGTTTGATCTTGTGCAGCGCGCGGCGCTGGACGAACAGCCGCTTGACCGAATGCAGCGGCGCCAGCGCGTGATGGCGTGCCGCAAGCGCCTGGACCTCGGACTCGATGCCGAACAGGCGTGCGAGAAAATCGTCCAGATGGGGTGCCATCGCGAGCAGCAGCGCGGCTTCGTCTTTGGCGCTCAGCGACGCCGGCGCCGCGCGCGCGGCGGCCAGCCGTGCTTCCAGATCAGCGTCGGCTTCGCCGAGAAACTCGATGAACCGCGCATCGAGCCGCGTCAAACCGTCACGCGCGTAAAGATCGGGGAAGGCAAGCCCAAAGGCGAGGTGCGGCATCATCCAAATCGTTTGGGGACCAAACTATTCGATCGATTATAGCCAATGGGCCTGTCGCACAGGCCGTCGGCTTGCCGGCGCGGGCCAAAGCCCATACCATCCGCTGCCTTTAGCGGGAGGCCATCATGCAACTCAAAGACAGCGTATTTCTGGTGACTGGCGGCGCGTCGGGGCTCGGTGCCGCGACGGTCCGGATGGCCGTCGAGAACGGCGGCCGGGCGGTGATTGCCGACATGCAGACCGAGGCCGGCGAGAAGCTCGCCAAGGAACTCGGCGCCAGCGCGCGCTTCGTCAAGTGCGACGTGACTGCCGAGGACGACGGCAAGGCGGCGGTCGAGACCGCAGTCAAGGCCTTTGGCGGCCTTCAGGTGCTGATCAACTGCGCCGGGATCGCGATCGCCGAGCGCACGCTCGGCAGGGAGGCGCCGCACAAGCTGGCCTCGTTTTCCCGCGTCATTACCGTCAATCTGATCGGGACGTTCAACATGATCCGTCTCGCGTCATTCGAGATGGCGAAGGCCGGACCGAACGCCGCGGGCGAGCGCGGGGTCATCGTCAATACGGCATCGGTCGCCGCATTCGACGGTCAGATCGGGCAGGCCGCCTATGCGGCATCGAAAGGCGGCGTGGTCGGTATGACGTTGCCGATCGCGCGCGACCTGTCGCGCATCGGGATCCGTGTGTGCACCATCGCACCGGGCATTTTCGAGACGCCGATGCTGATGGGACTGCCGAAGGAGGCCCAGGATTCGCTCGGCAAGCAGGTGCCGTTTCCGTCGCGGCTCGGGCGGCCGACGGAGTACGCGCAACTCGTGCGCAGCATTGTCGAGAACGAGATGCTGAATGCCGAAACGATTCGCCTCGACGGTGCGATTCGGATGGCACCGAAGTAATTCGGCGCCGTCACTTTGCACTGTTTTGGCGTGCCGCGTCAGGGCGCGGCTGCGCCTTCGTCAGGCTGCGGTTGCGCCTTCAGTAGCGTCTTGTAGCGCCGCGCCCGCGCAACGTAGCCCTCGGCGATGCGTAGAAGGTTCGCGCGCTCGTCGGCTGTCAGGTCACGCACGATCTTGCCGGGCGATCCGACGACCAGAACTCCGTCGGGAATCTCCTTGCCCTCCGCGATGAGGCTGTTCGCGCCGATGAGACTGCCACGCCCGATGCGCGCACCGTTCAGAATCACGCTGCTGATGCCGATCAGCGTGCCGTCGCCGACGGTGCAACCGTGCAGCATCGCCTGGTGGCCGACGCTCACGCCTGCGCCGAGGGTCAGTGGATAGCCGGGATCGACGTGCAGCACCGATCCGTCCTGGACGTTGCTGCCCGCGCCGACGTGAATTCGGTCATTGTCCGCGCGGATGACGACGTTGAACCAGACATTGGCATCGTTCTCGAGAATAACGGATCCGACCAGCGTCGCGTCCGGTGCAATGTAGTGATGGTTGCCGCGCAACTCGACACGACGGTCGTCTAACGAATACAGCGGCATTGTCTGCGGCCCAGGGGTACGCAAAGGGGCCGCTATGATAACGGCATGCACGTACTTGTCCTTGGCGCGGGGGTGATCGGCGTCACCAGTGCCTGGTACCTCGCCGAGGCGGGGCACGCCGTGACGGTGCTCGACCGCCAGTCGGAACCCGCGATGGAAACGTCGTTCGCGAACGGTGGGCAGATTTCCGCCGCGCACGCGGAACCGTGGGCGAAACCATCGGTTCTGCCGAAGCTTCTGCGCTGGCTGGGGCGCGAGGACGCACCGATGCTGTTTCGCTGGCGCATGGATCCGGCCCAATGGCGCTGGGGGTTGGGTTTCCTCATGGAATGTGCGCCGGGGCGTTTCGAGCGCAACATCATGCGACTGGCGGCGCTCGCAGCTTACAGCCAGGCGCAGCTCAGCGCGCTACGCGACCGTACGGGCCTTGCGTACGATGGACTGCAACGGGGGATTTTGCACTTCTGCACTGACGCGCAGGCGTTCGACGCTTCGGCACGGCATGCCGAGGCGATGCAGCGACTTGGGTTTGCGCGCGAGGTGGTGAGCGCGGCCGATTGCATCGTGCTCGAGCCGGCGCTCGCAGGTTCGCGGGTCCCAATTACGGGTGGCGTCTATACCCCGACAGACGAATCCGGTGATGCGCGCCTGTTTACGCAGCGGCTGGCCGCGCACGCCGCCGCCCTCGGCGTCAACTTTCGCTTCGGCGCGCAGATCCAGAGCATCGAGCTGCGTGGCGCGAAGGTCGATGGCGTTCGGCTTGCGAGCGGCGAACGCATCGCGGCGGACGCGACGGTGGTTGCACTCGGCAGCTACAGTACCCGCCTGTTGGCTGCGCTCGGCGTGCGACTGCCGGTGTATCCCCTGAAGGGGTATTCGATCACGGTACCGTTGAAGGCGGACGAGGCCGCCGCGCCGCATGTGAGCCTGACCGACGAGGCGCACAAGATCGTCATTACGCGACTCGGAGACCGGTTGCGCGCGGCCGGCACCGCCGAGCTCGCCGGATACGACACCACGGTTAACGCCGTGCGCTGCGACGCCATCGCCGCGCGCATTCGCACGCTGTTTCCCGCGCTCGAGGTCGGGGACGATCTCAGTGTCTGGGCCGGGCTGCGCCCGGCGACGCCGAACAACGTGCCGCTCGTCGGCGCGACGCGGTTCGAAAATCTGTTCCTCAACACCGGGCACGGCACGCTCGGCTGGACGTTGGCCTGTGGGTCCGGCCGCGCGCTGGCCGATCTCATTTCGGGTCGCCCGCCGGAAGTCGCACTGGATACGGGGACGGCGGCCTGAACGACGGGCCGCAGACGCGGACGAGACGGTCGTCCGGGCTTGGTAACATCGCGCCCTTTGACGATCGACCTGAATGCGGCCTAGCGAATCCCTGTTTTTTGACATCCGGCGCTTGCGCTATCACGTCCGACGCTGGCCGGGTGATCCCGCGCGTCGCCTCGTTTTGTTGCACGGCTGGATGGACGTTTCGGCTTCGTTTCAGTTCTTGGTCGATGCGCTGTCCCCGCAATGGGATGTCTACGCCCCCGACTGGCGCGGGTACGGACTGACCGACTGGGGACAGTCGGACTGTTACTGGTTTCCGGACTACATCGCCGACCTGGAGACGCTGCTCGAGGCGTTCCATGCCGACGGAACGGTCAATCTGGTCGGCCATAGCCTCGGCGGAAATGTTGCGGCGCTGTATGCGGGACTTCGCCCGGCGCGCATCGCGCGCCTCGTGAATCTCGAAGGGTTCGGGCTCGCGCCAACGACGCCCGACCAGGCGCCCGCGCGCTACCTGCGGTGGCTCGATGAGTTGCGTGAACCGGCTGGGCTGAAATCCTACGCAAACTTCGCCGCGCTTGCGGATCGGCTGCAGAAGGGCAATCCGCGATTAACGCGCGCGCGCGCCGACTTTCTCGCGCCGCATTGGGGACGCCAGACCGATGATGGTCGCGTCGTATTGCGGGGAGATCCGGCGCACAAGATTGCCAACCCGATGCTCTATCAATATGCGGAAGTGCGCGCCTGCTGGAATCAGGTGACGGCGCCCGTGCTGTGGGTCGACACCACGGATACGAAGCTGCTCAAGCGCGCGAAGATTTCGGTAGCAGACCATGCTGAGCGGCGTGCGGCTTTTGCCAATCTGCGCTACGTCACTGTGCAGGACGCGGGGCATATGCTGCACCACGACCAGCCCGAAGCGGTCGCGCGCCTGATCGAAGAATTCGTGAGCGGCGCGTGAAGAACGTCGATTTGCATTGTCATTCGAACCGGTCGGATGGCGTGCTTTCCCCATCCGCGCTGGTCCGGCGCGCTGCCGCGCATGGCGTCGACCTGTTGGCGCTCACCGACCATGACCAGCTCGCTGGGCTTGCCGAGGCGTCGCAGGCCGCGCATGAAACGGGCATCGGCTTCGTCCCCGGTGTCGAAGTGTCGGTCACCTGGCGCGGCACGACGGTGCATATCATCGGTCTCGATATTGATCCCGACGATGCGCGTCTCGCGGCAGGCCTGGCGCGCGTGCGATCGGGCCGAACGCGTCGCGCGCGTGCGATCGCGCGGTCGCTCGAAGACGCCGGTATTCGCGGCGCGTTCGAAGGGGCGCTGCGCCATGTCGGCGACGCTGCGATGATCAGTCGTACGCATTTCGCACGCTATCTGGTCGAAATTCGTGCGGTTACCGACGTGCGCGACGCCTTTCGTCACTTCCTCGTACCCGGCAAGCCCGGTTACGTGCCGCAGCAATGGGCGACGCTGCGAGACGCGATCCGCTGGATTTGTGGCGCGGGCGGGCAGGCGGTGATTGCCCATCCCGGCCGCTATCGGCTCAGCGCGGGGGCCCAGCGTGCGTTGCTGGGCGAGTTCCGAGATGCCGGTGGCGCCGGGCTCGAAGTGGTCACCTCAAGCCACTCGCCGGACCAGTATCGGGTGTTTGGGGCACTGGCACAGGCGTTCGGGTTGGTTGCATCGCGTGGCTCGGACTTTCATGCGCCGGGCGAAGGCGTCGAGTTCGGCGCCTTGCCGGCGTTCGAGTTGCCGGTGCCGGCGCTGTGGGACCGCTGGAGCGCCTGAAGGCGTGGCACAGTTTTTCGAGATCCACCCAACCCACCCGCAGACGCGGCTGGTGCGGCGCGCGGCCGAGATCGTGGCGCAGGGCGGGCTGATCGCCTATCCGACGGATTCCTGCTACGCGCTGGGGTGCCACCTCGGCGATGCGCGTGCATTGACGCGGCTGCGCCGCGTGCGCGGGCTCGACGAAGGTCATCACCTCACGCTGATGTGCAGCAACCTGGCGCAAATCGCGGCGTTCTCGATCGTCGATAACCTGCAGTTCCGGTTGCTCAAGGCCGCCACGCCGGGCAGCTTCACGTTCATTCTGCGCGCGCGGCGCGGACTCCCGCGTCGGCTGCTGCATGCGCGCCGCAAGACCATCGGCGTGCGGGTGCCCGCGCATCCAGTCGCGCATGCGCTGCTCGCCGAGCTCGGCGAGCCAATGCTATCGGCCACGTTGCATTTGCCGCAGGATGCGCTGCCCTTGTCCGATGCGCATGAGATTCGCGAGCATCTCGAGCACGAACTAGATCTCGTCATCGACGCCGGACCCTGCGGTGTCGAGCCAACCACAGTCATCGATCTGACGACCGATACGCCCACCATACTGCGGCAGGGCAAGGGCGCCCCGGAACAGATCGGTCTCGCAGCGTGAGGCGTGGCGCGCGCCTGCTCTGTTAGAATCCGAGCGGATCAATCCCTGAGTCAATGGACGTCGGCCACCTCGTACAGACGATCGCGATTTTCGCTTTACCGGTCTTGTTCGCGATCACGCTGCACGAAGCGGCGCACGGTTATGTCGCGCGGCATTTCGGCGATCTAACCGCGTACGCGCAGGGCCGCATCAGCCTGAATCCGCTGCGGCATGTCGACACGGTAGGCACCATCGTGATGCCGCTCGCGATCCTGCTGCTGTCGGGCGGGAAATTTCTCTTCGGCTGGGCGAAACCGGTACCGGTCAACTATTCAGCGCTGCGCCGGCCGCGGCAGCACATGGCCTGGGTGGCGGCGGCGGGCCCTGCCGCGAACCTCGCCATGGCGCTGGGTTGGGCACTGTTATTCCAACTGGAGCCATGGCTGCCAGAGTTCTTAATGCGTGTGGCGGCCGCGGGAATTCGCGTCAACCTCATTTTGATGTTCCTCAATTTGCTGCCCATTCTCCCGCTCGACGGCGGCCGGGTCGTGGCGAGCCTGCTGCCGGCGCGTGCGGCCTGGCAATACGCCAAGCTTGAGCCTTGGGGTCTGCCGCTGCTGGTCTTGTTGCTGGTCACCGACACCCTCGGCAAGGTGCTGTGGCCACTCGTATCCGTCTCCGAATCTCTCCTTCGATAGGCGTCATGTACGAGCCACGCGTCCTTTCCGGCATGCGACCGACCGGGAGTCTCCATCTCGGGCACTACCACGGTGTCCTCAAAAATTGGATCCGTCTGCAAGCCGAGTACCCCTGCTTGTATTTCGTCGCCGACTGGCACGCGTTGACCACCGACTACGAGAATCCAGGACAGATTCAGAGCAACGCATGGGACATGGTCATCGACTGGATTGCGGCGGGCGTTGATCCATCGCAGGCCACCCTGTTCGTGCAATCGCACATTCCTGAACACGCGGAACTGCACCTGCTGTTGTCGATGATGACGCCGCTCGGCTGGCTTGAACGGGTGCCGACCTACAAGGATCAGCAGGAGAAATTGACCGACCGCGACCTGTCGACCTACGGCTTCCTCGGCTACCCGCTGCTGCAGTCGGCGGACATCCTGATTTACCGGGCGAAGTACGTTCCAGTCGGCGAGGATCAGGTGCCGCACGTCGAGTTCACGCGCGAGATCGCGCGCCGCTTCAACCATCTCTACGGGCGGGAGGCGGGATTTGAGGACAAAGCGAAGGCGGCGGTGAAGAAAATGGGTTCTAAAAAGTCGCGCCTGCTCCTCGAGTTACGTTCGAAATACCTGGAGCAGGGCGATGCAGAGGCGCTGCGCAAGGCGCAGGCACTGCTGGATGAGCAGCAAACCCTGCCGCGCGGCGACCGGGAGCGACTCTACGGCTGGCTCGAAGGCAGCGGCAAGAAGATACTGGTCGAGCCCGATGTGCTGCTCACACAGACCTCCCGGCTCGAGGGACTTGACGGCCAAAAGATGTCCAAGTCGTACGGCAATGCAATCACCCTGCGTGAAGCACCCGCATCGGTCGAGAAGAAAATCCGCACCATGCCGACTGACCCGGCACGCGTGAAGCGCAGCGATCCGGGCATCCCGGAGCGCTGCCCGGTGTGGTCGCTTCACCTTGTCTACTCCGACGCGGCGCGCCAGGACTGGGTGCGCCAGGGCTGCACCACGGCGGGCATCGGTTGTCTGGACTGCAAACAGCCGATCGTCGATGCGATTCAGGCCGAGCTCACGCCGATGCGCGAGCGGGCGCAAACCTACCTGGACGATCCGACGCTGGTGCGCAACATCCTCGCTGACGGCTGCGATCGCGCCCGGCGCCTGGCCGCGGAAACGATGCGCGATGTGCGTGAAGCACTGGGTCTGACCTACGACTGAACGCAATGCAGCCGCTCGTGCAAATTGAGATCCCGACGCCGCAGGCGCGGCTGTACGGGGAGCCGTTGATCGATCTGCCGCGCGATCTGTACATTCCGCCGGATGCGCTGGAGGTGATACTCGAGGCTTTCCAGGGGCCACTCGATCTGCTGCTTTATCTGATCCGCAAAGAGAATCTCAATATTCTGGATATTGCGATGGCGCCACTGACACGGCAGTATCTCGCGTACGTGGAAGCGATGCGGACCCGCAACCTCGAACTCGCTGCCGATTATCTGGTCATGGCAGCGGTGCTGATGGCGATCAAGTCGCGCATGCTGCTGCCGCGGCCACCGGCGCAGGAAGCGGAGGAGGTCGACCCCCGCGCGGAACTGGTGCGCCGACTGCTCGAGTATGAGCGCGTCAAAAAGGCGGCCTATGCGCTCGACCAGCTGCCACAGGTCGGGCGCGAGATTGCGAGCGTTTCAGTCTGGATCGAAAGGACCGTCGTCGAGCGCCTGCCGTCGGTCGATGCGCAGGATCTCGCCGAAGCCTGGCGCAGGCTGCTTTTCCGCGCACGTCTTTCCGCGCATCATCACGTTTCGCGCGAGCAGCTTTCGGTGCGCGAGCATATGAGCACGATTCTGCGGCGCCTGCGCGCGCATCGCGTGCTCGAGTTTTCCGAGCTGTTCGAGCCGGCACAGGGGGTCGCCGTGCTCATCGTGAATTTTCTCGCCGTACTCGAACTCGCGCGCGAACTCTTGATCGAGATTACGCAGACCGCGTGTTTCGCGCCGATTTACGTAAAACTGACCGATGCTGAATCCCACTGAGGCGAAACGCGTGCTGGAGGGCGCGCTCCTCGCGACCCCGGAACCGTTGTCGCTCGGAGAATTGCGGCGCCTGTTCGACGAGGACATCGGTGTGGACACGATCCGTCGATTGCTGCAGGAGTTGCGCGAAGCGTGGTCGGGACGCGCGATCGAACTCGTGCATCTGGCCAGCGGGTGGCGATTCCAGACGCGCCTCGATTTTCAGCGCTATGTTGAGCGCTTGCAGCCGGAAAAGCCGCCGCGCTACTCGCGCGCGGTCCTCGAGACCCTCGCAATCGTCGCCTACCGGCAACCGGTTACGCGTGGCGACATCGAGGATATCCGCGGCGTCGCGGTGTCGCCCCAGGTCGTCAAGACGCTGGAGGCGCGCGGCTGGATCGACGCGGTTGGCCAGCGCGAGACCCCGGGTCGGCCCGCGTTGTACGGAACGACCAAGACTTTCCTTGATGACCTTGGGTTGCGTTCGCTCGAAGAGCTGCCGCCACTCGAGGAAATCGCGCAAACGCTGCAGTACGATGCGACAGCCCCTGAAGACAACGTCCCAGAGCCCACGGCCGAAGCTGCGCCGGGCAGCACGATCGAGCCCGAGTCCCGCGCCTGAACCGGGCCCGGAGCGGGTGCAAAAGCTGCTCGCCGCAGCCGGGCTCGCATCGCGCCGTACGATCGAGGCGTGGATCACGGCGGGACGCGTCACCGTGGAAGGTCGAACCGCGGTGTTGGGCGATCGGGCAGGTCCGCACGACCGGATCGAAGTCGACGGCCACCCCGTCCGGCTGCGCGCCAGCGACGCGCCGGCGCGGGTGCTGGCGTACCACAAACCGGTCGGTGAGATCGTGACGCGCCGTGATCCTGGCGGTCGGGCGACGGTTTTCGAGCGCCTGCCGAAGCTCCACCACGGCCAGTGGATCTCGATCGGGCGGCTTGATCTGAACACCTCCGGGTTGCTCCTATTCACGGACTCCGGCGCGCTCGCCAACCGCTTGATGCACCCGCGCTACGAGATCGAACGTGAATATGTGGTCCGCGTGCTGGGGCCATTGAGCGATGCATCGCGCCGGCGCTTGTTGGAGGGCGTCACGCTGGACGACGGCAAGGCGGCGTTTGCGCTGCTCGAGCCGGTGCGCGCGTCGAAGGCGGACGCCGCCAATCGCTGGTATCGGGTGATGCTGCGCGAGGGCCGCACGCGCGAGGTGCGCCGCCTGTTCGAGGCCGTCGGCGCCAAGGTCAGCCGGCTCGCCCGGGTGCGCTTCGCGGGCGTTCGTTTGCCCAACGATCTGCACGCGGGGCGGTGGATTGAACTCGACGCGCACAGCTGCGCGACGCAGCTTGGCGAAGGCTCCGGCACAACGGGTACGACGATTGTTCGCCAGCCAAAATCCTGTTAAGCTTCAAAGTCTTTGAAGGGGCCCAGCAGGTCGGGCGCCAGGGTGATGGGCTTCGGCCCATTTTTTGTTTGCGCGTTAGGAAACTGGCTTGGCGGGTTTGAGCGAAATCGTCGAGCGTGCGGTGGGCGGAATGGGGTTTGAGTGCGTCGACTTCCAGCAGTCGAACCGCGGGCGGTCGCTACGGGTCTTGATCGACAAGCCGGGTGGCGTGACGGTGGACGACTGCGCGGCCGTGAGTCGCCAGCTGAGCCGCGTCTTCGCGGTCGAGGGCGCGGAATACGACCGCTTGGAAGTGTCGTCGCCGGGGCTCGATCGGCCGCTGCGCCGAGCGGCCGATTTTCAGCGCTTTGCAGGTCAGCGGATCGAAGTACGCATGCGTGAACGTGATGCGGGCGGGCGACGGCGGTTCGCCGGGGTGCTTTTGAAGTGCGATGAATCTGCTGCTACGGTGGAGGTCGATGGTGAATCCGTCGCCTTGCCGCTGGCGGGAATGGACCGGGCGAAGCTGGTGCCGGATCTGTGAACTGTTTGGAGTGATGATGCGATGAGCCGAGACCTTCTGATGCAAGCCGATGCGTTGGCGCGTGAGAAAAATGTCGACAAGGACGTTGTCTTTGCGGCGCTCGAGTTCGCCCTCGCGTCAGCGACGAAGAAAAAGTTCTCGGACGATATCGATGTGCGTGTCGCGATCGATCGCGCGACTGGCGAATTCGAGCCATTTCGCCGCTGGCAGGTGGTGGAAGACGAAACGCTGGAGTTTCCGGAGCGCCAACTCGCGTTGTCGGAGGCCCAAAAGCGCGACCCGAACCTAAAACTCGAAGATTTCATCGAGGAGCGGCTCGAACCCGTCGAATTTGGCCGCATCGGCGCGCAGGCGGCCAAGCAGGTGATTCTGCAGCGGATTCGCGATGCTGAGCGCGAGCAAATTCTGAACGACTTTCTGTCGCGCGGCGATGAGCTGATGACCGGGACCATTAAGCGGATGGAGCGCGGCAATGCGATCGTCGAGTCCGGACGGCTCGAGGCGCTTCTGTCACGCGACCAGATGATCCCGAAAGAGAATCTGCGTATTGGCGATCGCGTGCGCGGCTGGGTCATGAAGATCGATCGTACGGCCCGGGGGCCGCAGCTTCTTCTGTCCCGCACCGCACCCCAGTTCATCATGAAGCAGTTCGAGCTCGAGGTGCCGGAGATCGAGGAAGGTCTCCTGGAAATAAAGTCCGCGGCACGCGATCCCGGCGTGCGGGCGAAGATTGCGGTGCACTCGAACGATCGCCGGATCGATCCGATCGGCACCTGTGTCGGCATGCGCGGTTCGAGGGTTCAGGCCGTCACGCAGGAGCTCGCCGGAGAGCGCGTCGACATCGTGCTGTGGTCGGCGGATCCCGCGCAATTCGTCATTGGTGCGCTTGCACCGGCGGAGGTTTCTTCGATCGTCGTCGACGAAGAGAAGCACGCGATGGACGTGGTGGTCGACGAGGAGAATCTGGCGATTGCGATCGGTCGCAGCGGGCAGAACGTACGTCTCGCGTCCGAGCTCACCGGGTGGCAGATCAATCTAATGACCGAGGAAGAGTCGAACCGCAAGCAGGAAGAGGAGGGCACGCGCGTCAAGACGCTGTTTGTGGAGCGGCTCGATGTCGACGAGGAGGTTGCGGGGATTTTGATCCAGGAAGGCTTTTCGACGCTTGAAGAGGTCGCCTACGTGCCGATCAACGAATTGCTTGAGGTCGAGGCGTTCGACGAAGACACCGTGAATGAATTGCGAAATCGCGCGCGTAACGCACTGCTCGTGGCGGCGATCGCGAACGAGGAAAAGGTCGAGGGCGTCGATCCCGAGCTCCTCGGGCTAGCGGACATGGATACGCAACTCGCTGCGAAGCTGGTCGAGGCTGGCGTGCGAACGCGCGACGATCTGGCCGATTTGGCGGTCGATGAACTTTCTGAGCTCACCGGTCTGGAGGAAGAACGGGCCAAGAACCTGATCATGGCCGCGCGGGCGCACTGGTTCGCGGAGGAGGCGGCTGGACAGGGGGAGGCTCACTAACGTGGCGCAAACTAGTGTGGCCCAATTCGCGAGCGAGTTGAAGGTACCGCCTTCGGTTCTCATTGAGCAGTTGCGCGCAGCCGGCGTGGACAAGCGCGTACCGGAAGACGCATTGAGCGAGCAGGATAAATCCAGGCTGCTGGCCTACCTGAGACGTTCGCACGGTGCCGAGGAGCCGAAGACCAAGATCACGCTAACCCGCAAACATACGAGCGAAATCCGCAAGGCCGATGCGACCGGTAAAACGCGGACCGTGCAGGTCGAGGTCCGCAAGAAGCGCGTGTTTGTGAAACGCGATCCATTGGAAATTGCAGCCGCTGCGGTTGCGGCGGAAACGCCGGCAGCGCCCCAACCCGTCGCGACGCCTGCCCCGAGCTCCGGTGGCGTCGACGATAACCAACGCGAACTGCGACAAGCAGAGTCGGATCGACACAAGCAGTTGGCCGATATTCAGGCTACCGAGCTGCATGAAAAGCAGCTGCGTGAGCGACGCGAGGCCGATCAACGGTCGCACGAACGCCAAGGGCAAACCGCACCGGCGCAGCCGCAGCCGCAGCCGCAGGCTGCAGTGCCCCCGACTGAAGGCACGTTGCATGCGCCGAAGATTAAGAGCGAAGAGTCGAAGGGCGAACGCAAAGCCAAGAAATCGAGGCCGGCCACCGTGATGCGCGACGACTCTGCGCGTCGACGCACGATGAAGACTCGGGGTGACATGGGGGGCGGTGTTGGGGGCTGGCATACGCGCGGCCTGGGTCGGCATCGTTCGACGCCCGCCAACGGCGACTCCACGACGTTCACCGCGCCGACCGAGCCCGTGGTGCGGGAGGTGGCCGTGCCCGAGACCATCACCGTGGGCGAGCTGGCACACAAAATGGCCGTCAAAGCGGCCGAGGTCATCAAGGCGATGATGAAGCTCGGCACGATGGCGACGATCAATCAGGTCCTCGACCAAGAGACGGCGATGATCGTGGTCGAAGACATGGGGCACAAGGCGAAACCCGCCAAGCTTGAGGATCCCGAGGCCTACCTGAGCGCAGTCGAGCCGCTGGTGGAGGTCGCGTTGCTGCCTCGCCCGCCCGTGGTCACGGTGATGGGGCACGTCGATCACGGTAAGACGTCGCTACTCGATCACATTCGGCGCACCAAGGTTGCCGCCGGCGAGGCGGGTGGCATTACACAGCATATTGGGGCGTATCACGTCGAGACGCCGCGCGGGGTGGTGACGTTTCTTGATACGCCGGGCCACGAAGCGTTCACGGCGATGCGTGCGCGCGGGGCGCAGGTAACGGACCTGGTTATCCTGGTTGTCGCCGCCGACGACGGCGTGATGCCACAGACGGTTGAAGCGATCAACCATGCGCGCGCCGCCGGCGTGCCGCTGGTGGTGGCGATCAACAAGATCGACAAGCCCGATGCAAATCCAGAGAAAGTAAAGCAGGCGTTGCTCAGCCACGGCGTGGTGCCCGAGGACCTCGGCGGCGATACCCCCTTCGTGCCTGTTTCGGCGAAAACGGGAGACGGCATCGACTCACTGCTCGAGCACGTCATCCTGCAGGCCGAGGTGCTCGAGCTGAAGGCAGCGGTGGATGCGCCGGCGAAAGGCGTCATCATCGAGGCGCGTCTAGACAGGGGACGCGGCGCGGTTGCAACAATGCTGGTTCAGTCAGGCACCTTGCGCCGTGGTGACGTCGTGCTGAGCGGGGCCGTGTTCGGACGCCTGCGCGCCATGGTCGACGAAAGCGGCCAAACGGTGCAGTCGGTGGGACCTTCGATTCCGGTGGAGATTCAAGGACTCTCCGGCGTTCCCGCCGCGGGCGACGTCGCGACGGTGATCTCTGATGAACGCAAGGCGCGCGAAATCGCATTGTTTCGCCAAGGCAAATTCCGCGAGGTCAAACTGTCCAAACGCCACGCGACGAGTCTGGAGAATATTTTCGAGCACATGGGCGAGACCGGTGCGCGGGTACTCGCGATCGTGCTCAAGGCCGATGTCCAGGGCTCCCCAGGAGGCGCTCGCGCATGCGCTCTCGCGGCTCTCGACAGACGAAGTGAAGGTGAACATCGTGCATGCCGCCGTTGGCGGAATTACCGAGTCGGACATCAACCTCGCGTTGGCTTCGGGCGCCGTTGTCATCGGCTTCAATACGCGCGCCGACGCGGCGGCACGCAAGCTTGCCCAAAGTTCGGGCGTCCAGCTGCGCTACTACAACATCATTTATGAGGCCGTCGACGAGATCAAGGCGGCGTTATCCGGCATGTTGGCGCCCGAGCGCAAGGAGGAGATCCTCGGCTTGGTCGATGTGCGACAAGTGTTCAAGATCACCAAGGTCGGGGCGGTGGCCGGCTGCTATGTGCTCGAAGGGCAGGTGCGCCGTAGCGCCCAGCTGCGGGTGCTGCGCGACAACGTCGTCATCCATACCGGTGAGATCGAGACGCTCAAACGATTCAAGGAGGATGTGCGCGAGGTCAAATCCGGTTTCGAGTGCGGCATCTCGATCGTCAACTTTTCTGACATCAAGGAAGGCGATCAATTTGAGGTGTTCGATGTCACGGAGGTTGCGCGCAGCCTCTGAGGCTCGTGGGGAGGTTCTTCCCTGAGCCAAGGCTGCGCAAATTGAATGGCACGGCGGCGGGTATCGCCTCGGCGCACGGACCGCCTGTCGAGGGTCAGCGAGCAGATACGGCGGGAACTGTCGGACATCCTCAGGCGCGAATTGCGCGATCCACGCGTTGGCCGAGTGTCATTGACCGAGGTCGAGGTTTCGAAGGATTACGCACACGCCGTGGTGCTTTTCAGCTGTCTGGAGTCATCCCAGGTGCCCGAGGTGACCGCCGGGCTGCAACGCGCGTCAGGGTTTTTGCGCTCACAGCTTGCGCGGCGCGTGAAGCTTCACGCGACCCCGGTTCTACATTTCGTCTACGACGAGTCCATCGAGCGCGGCGACCGCCTGAGCCGATTGATCGACGGGCTGCACGGACCCACCGGTGGCTGATGCCGATCGAGCGCAGGTCCGACGCTCGGTGGACGGCGTTTTGCTTCTCGATAAGCCGCATGGACTGACCTCGAACGCAGCGCTGCAGGCGGTCAAGCGGCTTTTTCGCGCGCGCAAGGCAGGCCACGCGGGCACGCTGGATCCGTTGGCCACGGGCCTGCTTCCGATCCTGTTTGGCGAGGCCACCAAGTTTGCGTTTCTGCTGCTTGATGCAGAAAAAGCGTACCTCGCGCGCATCGTGCTCGGATCAACGACCACGACCGGGGATGCCGAGGGTGCCATTGTCGAGCGGCGACCGGTTCGGGTTGCGGCGCAGGATGTGGAGCAGGTGCTCGCGCGTTTTCGCGGCGAGATCGAACAAGTGCCGCCCATGTATTCGGCGCTCAAGCACGAGGGCCGCCCGCTCTACGAATTCGCCCGCGCGGGTCAAACTCTTGAACGCAAGCCCAGACGCGTGCGGATCGAGGCCCTCGAGCGCGTCGACATGGACGGCGATTGGGTGGACATCCGGGTGCGCTGTAGCAAGGGCACGTACATCCGCACGTTGGCGGAGGATATTGGCGCCGCCTTGGGGACCGGGGCACATCTGGGCGCGCTGCGACGCGTGGCGACGGCAGCGTGGCGCATCGAGCAGGCGTTTCCGCTCGAGCGTCTGCAGGCGATGGGCGATGCCGAGCGCGCGGCCTGTCTCCACCTCCCCGCGGTGCTGCTCGCCGATCTGCCTCGAATGATGCTCGCTGCGGCCGACGAGAATGGGTTTCGGCAGGGACGGGCCTGCGCGGGTCAGGGTCAGGGACCAGGCCGGTACGGGGTCTTTGATCGCGACGGCGGGTTGGTCGGGATCGGCGAAGTGGCCAGCGACGGGCGGTTACATCCGCGCCGTCTGCTGCGTGCCGCGGAATTCGTACAGTCTGCGCAACCGGCTGAAAAACATCGAGAAACCTTGTGATCGGCAAGCGGCCTGGGGTAGAATTCCGCTTTCCAGAAGGAGAACCCATGGCATTGCAGGTTGCGCAAAAAGCGCAGATTGTCCAGCAGTACCAGCGGGCGGTGGCCGACACCGGTTCGCCCGAAGTCCAGGTTGCACTGCTCAGCGGAAATATTTCTGCGCTTAGCGAACACTTCAAGGCGCACGTCAAGGATTTCCATTCGCGGCGCGGATTGCTTCGCATGGTGAGCCGGCGTCGCAAGCTGCTCGACTATTTGAAGCGTACCGACCCAGGAAAATACCGGACGCTGATCGAGCAGTTGGGACTGCGCAAGTAGTCGCGCAAGTACGCCGAACGCAATGTCAGGTCGCAGGGCGCTCATCTTGTGGATGAGCGCTTATTTTTTGTCCCGCAGGCCTTGAGGGCCGCGCGCGCTCGATCGCAGCGAGCGAATCGTTAGAGGAAACCAGGCTTTGGAACCGATCAAGAAAACGTTTACCTACGGCGCACACCAGGTCACCCTCGAGACGGGTGAGATCGCGCGCCAGGCGCATGGCGCAGTTGTCTGCGCAATGGACGATACGGTCGTGCTGGCAACAGTGGTCGCGAGAAAAGAAGCGCGCCCGGGGCAGGAATTCTTCCCGCTGACGGTCGACTATCAGGAAAAGACCTACGCCGCTGGCAAGATTCCCGGCGGTTTCTTCAAGCGCGAGGGCAGACCCACTGAAAAGGAGACGCTGACCTGCCGGCTCATCGACCGGCCGATTCGGCCGCTCTTTCCGGACGGCTTCTACAACGAAGTCCAGGTCATTGTCACCGTACTCTCGCTCGATCCAGAGATCGACTCCGACATTCCTGCGCTGATCGCGGCGTCGGCTGCGCTGACGCTTTCCGGGCTGCCATTCAATGGACCGATTGGCGCGTGCCGCGTCGGTTACCTGAACGGGGCGTACGTGCTGAACCCGACGGCCACCCAACTCAAGGAGTCTGCCCTCAACCTGGTGGTTGCCGGAACCGAACAGGGCGTTCTGATGGTGGAATCGGAGGCCCTCGAGCTTTCGGAAGACACCATGCTGGGTGCCGTTGTTTACGGTCATACCGAGATGCAAAAAGCGATCCAGGCGATTCATGAGCTCGCCGAGGTCGCGGCCAAGCCCGCATGGGACTGGAAGCCGGCGCCAACGAACGAAGCGTTCAGCGCTCGCGTGTCGGCGCTTGCCGAAGCCGACCTGCGCGCGGCGTTCGAACTCAAGCAGAAGCAAGCACGCAATGCGCGCCTTTCTGAGATCCGCAAAGGGGTGTTGGCGATACTGCAGGAGGAAGCCCAGGCTGCGGGCTCTGTCGTCGACGCGCAGGGAGTCAAAGATCAGTTCTACGAACTCGAGGCAAAAATCGTCCGCGGCAAGATCTTGGACGGCGCGCCGAGGATTGATGGACGCGATACCCGCACGGTGCGACCGATCTCCGTTCGGGTGGGCGTTCTGCCGCGGACGCACGGCTCGGCACTGTTCACGCGCGGCGAAACGCAGGCGCTGGTCACCGTAACGCTGGGGACGGGGCGCGACGAACAGATCATCGACGCGCTCGCAGGAGAGTACCGCGAGCGGTTCATGATGCACTACAACATGCCGCCTTACGCGACGGGTGAAACAGGTCGCGTAGGCTCGCCCAAACGGCGTGAGATTGGCCACGGCCGTCTGGCAAAGCGCGCTCTACTTGGAATGCTTCCGCCGGCGACCGAGTTCGGTTACTCCATGCGCGTGGTGTCCGAGGTGACCGAGTCGAACGGATCGTCGTCAATGGCATCGGTCTGCGGCGCCAGCCTGGCATTGATGGATGCGGGTGTTCCCATCCGTGCCCATGTTGCCGGGATCGCCATGGGTTTGATCAAGGAAGGCAATCGGTTTGCGGTCCTGACTGACATCCTTGGCGACGAGGATCATCTGGGCGACATGGACTTCAAAGTGGCTGGCACCGGAAAAGGCGTGACCGCACTTCAGATGGACCTCAAGATCGAGTCCATCACCAAAGAAATCATGCGGGTTGCTCTCGATCAGGCACGCGAAGGCCGGTTGCATATCCTCGACTCAATGGTGGGCTCCATCGAAGGCTCGCGTACCGAGCTTTCGACCTATGCGCCCCGCATCATCAAGGTCAAGATCAATCCGGACAAGATTCGCGACGTGATCGGCAAGGGCGGGGTTGTCATTCGCGGATTGCAGGAGGAGACCGGCACGACCATCGAGATCGAGGACGACGGCACGATAAGCATCGCCTGTGTTTCTGCCGAAGGCGGCGAGGCTGCGCGCAAGAAGATTCTGGAACTCACCGCCGATGTCGAAGTCGGTAACGTCTACGACGGCACGGTGCTGCGGCTGCTGGACTTTGGCGCGATCGTGCAAGTATTGCCAGGGCGGGACGGCCTGCTGCATATTTCCCAGATCAGCAATGAGCGCGTAAACGCAGTCGCAGACCATCTGAAGGAAGGACAGGCCGTCAAGGTGAAGGTGCTGGAGGCGGACGACAAAGGGCGGGTTCGACTCTCTATGAAGGCGGTCAACCAGCCCGAAGCCACCGCCAAGCAAAGCTAAGCGCGACGCGAGGGCACGAATAGAAAGGGGCGCCTGCGGCGCCCCTTTTTTTTATCCCGCCCGCGCCTGCCTACTTGGCGACCTGGCGCTCCCGCATCTCGTCAAGCGTCTTGCAATCGATGCACAACGTTGCGGTGGGGCGCGCTTCCAAGCGCTTCAAACCGATTTCCACGCCGCAGCTTTCGCAATACCCGTACTCGTTGGCATCGATGCGAGCAATCGTTTCGTCGATTTTCTTGATCAGCTTGCGCTCGCGATCGCGGTTGCGCAATTCGAGCGCCATGTCGGACTCCTGGCTGGCCCGGTCGTTCGGATCGGCAAACACCGTTGCCTCGTCCTGCATGGTATGGACGGTGCGGTCGATCTCCTCGGAAAGCTCCCCTTTGAGCTGTTCGAGGATCTTACGGAAGTGCGTGCGCTGCTTGGCGTTCATGTACTCCTCGCCCTTTTTCGCGACGTAGGTGGGTCCGCCACTCTTTTTGCTTAGCTGTGCCGCCATGCTGATGTTGGCCTTGATTAGGAAAGGCGCTTTGTAGCAGAAACCCCCCTGCGCAGCAAGCGACGTTGGGGCGCAACGAAAGCTCTATTTTTCACGGACTTGCGTTGCCCTCGCTGGCAGGCGGGGGTATCATTGGCGCCCTTTCTCGGGGTGTGGCGCAGTCTGGTAGCGCGCTTGCTTTGGGAGCAAGATGTCGGGAGTTCGAATCTCTCCACCCCGACCAGGTTTGGATCACGCTGCATCCGGGCTGCCCGTAGCTCAACCGGATAGAGCACCAGCCTTCTAAGCTGGGGGTTGTGGGTTCGAGTCCCGCCGGGCAGGCCAAGCCTGGTGTAACTGGCGTCGCTGGTGTAGCTGGTGTACTTGGCAGGGATTGGGCGGTCGCGCGGCACGCACGGTGTGCAGCGTTGCGTCAGTGGTGGCGGTAGCTCAAAGGTAGAGTCCCGGATTGTGATTCCGGTTGTTGCGGGTTCGAGTCCCGTCCGCCACCCCATAGACGCCATTCCACTGCATGCCGAGCGAGCGCGAAGTCAGACTGCGGATGCCTGCGCAACGATCGGCTGCGGCGCTGTGGCGCCTGCTGGACAGCAAGCCGCAACGGCACCGCGTCATTACGACCTATCTCGACACCGAGAAAAGTCTGCTCGAACGCTCGCGTGCTGCGCTTCGTCTGCGACGGTTCGGGCGCCGCTGGCTGCAGTGCTTCAAGGCCGAAGCATCGGATGGCATGGCGTTCCTTGGCCGCCTTGAATGGGAGCGCCCGGCGCGCGGCGGACGCTTACGACCAGCGGCGTTCGCACTCGATGAGATTCGATCGACCACGGGGTTCGATCTGGCGTCGATCCACGACCGCCTGCGACCCGTCTTCACGACACGATTTGTTCGACAGCAAATAGAACACCGAACCCCAAGCGGTCAGCGCATCGAAGTCGCGTTGGATCAAGGCAGTATTGAGGCAGGCAATCGCGTCGTTCCGCTGCGCGAGATCAAGTTCGAGCTTATCGAAGGCGATCTGGTGCCCATGCTGGAGCACGTTCGTGCGTTGATTCCTGAATTGCTGCTCGAGTTGGAGGTCCGCAGCAAGGCCGAGCGCGGCTACCAGCTTGCGGCTGGAGAACGTGCTGAACCGATCAAGGCACGCCGTCCGAGGCTAAACGCAGAGGACGACACGGGCACCGCGCTTGGGTCGGTCATTGGCGGCTGCGTATCGCAGATCGCGGTCAATGTTCACGGTGTCGCAAATTCGCGCGACCCCGAGTACCTGCATCAGCTTCGCGTCGGATTGCGTCGTTTGAGATCCGGCATCCGAGTGTTCCGTGCCTGTGCCTCGGTGGAGGGCACGCAGACCTTGGTCGATGGCCTGCGTGCGCAACTGCCGGCACTTGGTGCTGCGCGGGACTGGGATGTCGTCACGGCAATGCTCGAGCGGTGCATCACGGGCGCCGCAGACGAGGGCGTCGAAGTGTCGCCGATTGTGCGCTGGGCACGCCGCCGGCGCGCAATCGCACGGCGCAAGGCGCGGTCCGTCGCGCGGTCGAGCGGATTCCAACAGCTGCTGCTCGATGTACTGATTTGGGTCGAGCGCGCGCGTGCGGAACCGACGCGCCCGAGCGCGGAAACGGAAGGTCCGCGACGGATCGGCGATCTCGCAAAGCAAAAAATTTCGAAGCTCGCCCGCAAGGCGGAACAGCTTGGCGATGCCAGCGCCTGGTCGGACGCAACGGCGCGACACACGCTGCGCATACGCCTCAAGCGGCTGCGGTACCTGTGCGAGTTCTTCGCGGGCTGCTTCAAGCGCAAACGGTTGCGCCGCTACCTCGAGCGCCTTGAGGCGCTGCAAGACACGCTCGGGGAACTGAACGACATCACGACCGCCCGACGCCTGCTGCAGACCTTGAACGCGCCGGATCGGGGACTTCAGCTCGCATTTATCCGCGGCTGGCTCAGCGCCCGCGAGGACGCCTTGATTACCGAGCTGGACGCCGCCTGGGGTGCGTTCCGTCAACAGACGCTGCTGGGTTGAGCGGGATGGCCGCGCGCTCGAGGAGAAACACATGATCGGGTCCGGCGGAGGTTTCTGGCCAGACGAATGGACACCGCGGATAGGCGTGTTCTAGTGCGCGCCGGTTATGGCCGATCTCGCATAGCAGAATCCCCTGCCGCGTCAGGAAGCGTGGCGCCTGTTGGAGAATGCGATGAACCAGATCAAGCCCGCTTTCGCCCCCGGCAAGGGCGCGGCGCGGTTCGTAGCGGTATTCGGCCGGAAGCCGGGCCATGCTTGCGTTCGTAACGTAGGGCGGGTTGCACACAATCAGGTCATAGCGGTGGCGACCGAGCGCCTCGAACAGATCCGACCGGATCAGCTGGACCCGATGCTGCAGGCCGTACTGCGCAATATTGCGGCGTGCAACGGCTAATGCCCCGGACGACAGATCACTCGCATCGATTTTGGCGTGCGGATAGGCATGCGCAGTGAGGACGGCGAGACAGCCCGATCCGGTGCACAGATCGAGCGCACGTCGCACCCGCCGATGGACCCAGGGCGCGAGCTGCTCGCGTAGCAGCTCGGCGATGAACGAGCGCGGCACGATAACGCGACGATCGACCGTGAAGCGGTGTTCGCCAAGCCACGCCTCGCGCGTGAGGTAGGCGGCGGGCAGTCGCTCGTGAATCCGGCGCCGAACGAGGCTTTCGAGCCGGCGGGTCTGAGCGGGCGTCAAGCGTCGATCGGCGTGCTGGGCGAGCGGCTGGGGTGCAAGCCTGAGTACATGCAGGATCAGTACCGCAGCCTCGTCAGGTGCGTTGTGGGTGCCGTGCCCGTAGTGCAGGCGGGCCCGCCCGAGGTGCGTCACGGTGCTCCGAAAGACCTCCGCCACGGTGCGTCCCGGGTTCGCGCGCCGTTTGTTCACGCGATCACCCAATCACCCGATCACCCGATCACGCCACCAGCCGGCGCAAGACCTCGAGATAGATCTTAGGTAGTTGGTCGAGCGCCTCGAGATCGATGTGTTCATCGATCTTGTGGATGCTCGCGTTGACTGGGCCTAACTCAACGATCTGCGGGCAGATTGCGGCGATGAAACGGCCGTCCGAGGTGCCGCCGTCAGTCGACAGTGCGGGGATTCGCTGGGTGCAGTGCTGAATCGCCGCTTCGACCGCCGCCACGAGCTCAGCGCGTGGCGTTATGAACGGCGGGCTCGCGGCGGTCCAGGCGATCGCATGCTCAAGCTGGTGGCGCTGGAGTATCGATTCGAAGCGTGTGCGCAGGGACGCTTCAGTACTCGCGGTGGAAAAACGAAAGTTGAAATCGAGCTCGACGGATCCTGGAATGATGTTCGTCACGCCGATACCGGCATGCAGATTGGATACCTGCCACGTCGTCGGCGGGAAATGCTCGGTTCCGCGATCCCACTCGATTGTGGTGAGCTCCGCAAGTGCCGGGGCGAGCTGATGGATCGGATTGCGTGCCAGATGTGGATACGCGATGTGACCCTGCAGGCCGCGCACCGTCAGGCGGCCCGACAGCGATCCGCGGCGCCCGTTCTTGATCATGTCGCCGAGCGTATTGACCGAGGTCGGCTCCCCGACGAGACAGTAATCGATCGCCTCGCCGCGTGTCCGGAGCTGCTCGACGACGCGCGCAGTGCCATCGACCGAAGGACCTTCCTCGTCCGAGGTGATGAGGAATCCGATCGAACCGCGATGGGTTGGGCAGCTGCGGATAAACGCCTCGACCGCAACGACGAACGATGCGATGGAAGACTTCATGTCGGCCGCACCGCGTCCGAACAACTTGCCGTCGCGTAGGGTTGGCACGAAAGGATCGGACCGCCACTGGTCGAGCGGGCCGGGCGGCACGACGTCCGTATGCCCCGCGAAGCAAAGCAGCGGCGCGCCCGTACCGCGCCTCGCCCAGAGGTTCGTTACGCCCCCGTACGGCAACGCCTCGCAGGCAAATCCTGCGGCCGAAAGTCGTTGCGCCAAAATTGCTTGGCAGCCGGCGTCATTCGGCGTTACCGAGCGCCGGGCGATGAGTTCCTTGACGAGGTCGAGCGGGCTTTGCATTGGGGGTGAGCGGTGTGGCGCCGGGCCAGGCGACCCCGCGTCGGCCGCGTGGCTGGCGCGGCGTGGCAGGCGGTGCCGCGGGCGCTCCCGCGCGTGCCGGATCAAACCGTCAGGTCGATCTTGATTCCAGTGAAGTCGGAACCGGGCGTTGTACGGGCGAAAATATTCTGCGTGCTCGTAACATCCGGCCTTACTTCTGGTGCCGGACCGCCCGCTTGCGTCGTCGCCCCGGCCGTCGCTTGGTTAATCAACCAAAGCATATTGGTGGCCGAGTCTGCATTGGCCATCGCTTCGTCCTGCGAGATGTGGCCGTCCATGAACAGCTGGAACAGTGCCTGCTCGAAGGTTTGCGACCCAGGCGCCATGCTCTTTTCCATGGCTTCCTTGATCTCGTTGACTTCACCCTTTTCTACCAGGTCGGAAATGTGGCGGGTATTGAGCATCACTTCGACCGCCGCCTTGCGCGACCCGGTCTTGGTCCGGACCAGGCGCTGCGAAATGACGGCATGCAGGCTGGCGGACAGGTCGAGCAGCAGCGTCGGACGGTTTTCGAGTGGGTAGAACGTGATGATGCGGTTCAGCGCGTGATAGCTATTGTTGGCGTGCAGTGTTGCAAGACATAAATGTCCCGATTGGGCGTATTGCAGTGCCATGGACATCGTGTCCTTGTCGCGGATTTCGCCGATCATGATGCAATCCGGCGCCTGCCGTAGGGCGTTTCTCAGCGCCAGCGGAAACGCCTTGGTGTCGGTGCCAACCTCGCGCTGGTTGACGATGGATTTCCGGTTCTGGAAGATGAACTCGACGGGGTCTTCCAGGGTCAGGATGTGACCCGACTTTTCGCCGTTGCGATAATCGAGCATCGCGGCAAGCGACGTCGTTTTGCCTGAACCCGTTGCGCCGACCATCAGGACCAGTCCGCGCTTTTGCATGACGATGTCCTTCAGGGACTCGGGCAAACCGAGCGAGTCGATCGGCGGCACCGACCCCGGGATATAGCGTACGACCACCGCAGGGGTGCCTTTTTGCCGGAAGGCACTGATGCGGAAGGTGCCAACCCCCTCGAAGTTATAGGCCGTATTCAATTCCAATTCGTCCTCGAATTCCCGCACCTGACGTTCGGTAAGGACTTCATTTAGCAGTTGCCGAATCGCGTCGGAATTGAGCACGGTCTGATTGACGGGCATCGCGATGCCGTTAATCTTGATATTGATCGGCGCGCCGACCGACAAGAAGATGTCCGACGCATTCTTGTCGGCCATGAGCTGGAACAGGCGTTGCATCGCTGACATGTCGGTTTCTCCCGATTCAAAGACAGGCGGTCGGTACTCAGTCGCTTCGCAGCAAATCGTTTAGACTGGTCTTCGCGCGCGTTTTAGCATCGACACGCTTGACGATTACCGCACAATACAGCGCATAACGTCCGTCGGGCGAGGGCAGTGTTCCCGGGACCACCACCGATCCGGCCGGGACGCGTCCAAACAGTACTTCGCCACTCGCACGGTCGAAAATGCGCGTGCTCTGGGTCAGAAATACGCCCATCGAAAGCACACTGTTTTCTTCGACGATGACCCCTTCGACGACCTCGGAGCGCGCCCCGATGAAGCAGTTGTCCTCGATGATCACGGGGTTCGCCTGAACCGGCTCGAGCACGCCGCCGATGCCAACGCCGCCGGACAGGTGGACATTCTTGCCGATTTGCGCGCACGACCCGACCGTAGCCCAAGTATCCACCATCGACCCCTCGTCGACATAGGCGCCGATATTGACGTAAGACGGCATCAGTACCACATTGCGCGCCACGAAGGCGCCTCGCCGGACCATTGCCGGCGGTACGACACGGGTGCCAGACGCCGCAAAGGTCGCAGCGTCGTAGGCTCCATATTTCGCGGCAACCTTGTCGTAGTAGCGGGTTTCCCCGCCTTCGATCACGCGGTTGTCCTCGAGGCGAAACGACAGCAGCACCGCCTTCTTGAGCCACTGATGCGTGACCCAGGCCCCGTCGCGCTTTTCCGCGACGCGCAATCGACCGGCATCGAGCCCCTCGATCGCCTGATCGACCGCACGCTTGAGTTCTGGGCTCGCCGTGCCAGGGCTGAGGCCGGCTCTGTCGTCCCAGGCCTGGTCGATGATCTGTTGCGCAGCTTGCATTGGGTCCTTATAGGCGCTTGGCAAAGCGATTCATTCGATCGACCGCCTCGACGCAGTCGGCGAGCGGGGCAACCAGCGCAACGCGAACATGGTTCTGCCCTGGATTCTCGCCGTGCGCCTCGCGCGCCAGTACGCTTCCAGGTAGAACGAGGACATTATATTCACGGTAGAGCGCGCGCGTGAACTCGGCGTCGTCAATCGGCGTCGGCATCCAAAGATAGAACCCGCCCTCGGGCATCCTGGCCTGCAGCGGTACGTCGAGGATGGGAAGCACGGCGCGGTACTTTTCCATGTACTGGCGGCGATTTTCCCGGACGTGCGTTTCGTCACGCCACGCCGCGATCGATGCGTGCTGCACCGGCGGGCTCATGGCTGATCCATGATACGTCCGGTAGAGCAGGAATTTACGCAGAAGTTCGGCATCGCCTGCAACGAATCCGGAGCGCATACCTGGCACGTTCGAGCGCTTCGAGAGGCTTGAAAACACCATCAGGCGCTCCAGTTTCGCTCGCCCCAGTTGCTGTGCGGCCTGCGCTGCGCCGATCGGTGGTGCGGATTCGTCGTAGTAGAGCTCCGAATAGCATTCGTCCGATGCGATGACGAAATCATGGCGATCGGCGAGGTCGAACAGACGCACCCAGTCCTCCATGCGCATCACGCTTCCGCTCGGATTCGAGGGTGTGCAGAGGTAGAGCAACTGGACGTCGCGCCAGGTATCGGCACCAAGCGCATCGAGCGGCATGCGGAATCCGTTTGCCGCCGTTGTGTTCAGGAACACCGCCTCGGCCCCGGCAAGCAACGCTGCGCCTTCATAGATCTGATAGAACGGGTTCGGCATCACGACCTTCGCACCCGGCCGTGAACCATCGACAACCGTCTGCGCAAACGCGAACAGCGCCTCGCGTGAACCGTTGACGGGAAGCACCTGGGTGTGTGGATCGAGCCGCACCGCGTAGCGCGATAGGATCCACTGCGCAATCGTCTCGCGTAGTGTGGGCATGCCGGCGGTCGGCGGGTAGGTAGCGAGACCGTCGAGCGCCTGCGTCAGCGCGTCTCGAATCACCACGGGTGTCGGATGCTTCGGCTCACCAATCGAGAGATTGATCGGGGAAAGTTTCGGGTTCGGATGCACCCCCTCGAGCAGTGCCCGCAGGCGTTCGAACGGGTAGGGCTGCAGCCGCGCGAGGCGGGGATTCACAGGCGGGCCAGGCAGCCGAATCGCATCAGACGCGCGCCGGAGGGTTCAAGACGCCTGACGCGGATCGGCTGCCGGCAAGGCGTCCAGCGCGACCGGGGGCTGAGGGCGCCAGCCACGCTTGCGGTGCTCCGCGGCAATCGTCGTAAAGATGCCGCCGCGGACATTGAAGCGTGCGATCAGGCGGGCATAGCGGGGTCGCAGGGTCCGCACGAGGTCGTCCAGGATCCGGTGGGTCACGGCTTCGTGGAATGCCCCCTCGTTTCGGTACGCCCAGATGTATTGCTTGAGCGACTTAAGCTCCACGCACTTGCGATCCGGAACGTAATCGAGCTCCAGCGTCGCAAAATCTGGCTGTCCCGTCAGCGGACAAAGACAGGTGAACTCGGGAATCTGCATGTGGATCCGGTAGTCGCGCCCGGGCGCGGGGTTTGGAAAGACTTTCAGCTGCTGAGTGGGGCGCAGGGCCATTGGCGCGGACGCGCAAGGCGCGAAAAAACGTCATCACGATGTTATCATAGCGTTCGTTTTTCCCGCGGTTTTCCCCGTGCCGCGCGGTCAATCCGAGAAATCGACGACGCACCGTGCGCCTTACGCAAATCAAGCTTGCTGGCTTCAAGTCCTTCGTCGACCCGACGACCATTTATTTGCCTGGCCAGTTGGTGGGAATCGTTGGCCCGAACGGCTGCGGCAAGTCGAACGTCATCGACGCGGTACGCTGGGTGCTCGGCGAGTCGCGCGCCTCGGCCCTGCGTGGCGATTCGATGCAAGACGTCATCTTCAACGGATCGAGCAACCGCCAGGCACTCGCGCGCGCGAGCGTCGAGCTGATTTTCGACAATGCGCTGGGGCGTGCCGCCGGGCAGTGGTCTCAGTACGCCGAGATTTCGGTCAGACGCATTCTGCAGCGCGATGGCGAGTCGAGTTACTACATCAACGGTCAGCATGTGCGGCGGCGCGACATCACGGACATTTTCCTTGGGACTGGCCTTGGCCCTCGGGCCTACGCGATCATCGAGCAGGGCATGATCTCGCGGCTCATCGAGGCGCGTGCCGAGGACATGCGTGCCTTCGTCGAGGAGGCGGCCGGCATTTCGCGATACAAGGATCGCCGACGCGAGACCGAGATTCGCATCTCCCATACGCGGGAAAACCTTGAGCGTCTGAATGACCTGCGCGAGGAGGTCGACAAGCAGATCCGTCACCTGCAGCGCCAGG
>JAQBBQ010000211.1:0-31365 GCA_032125995.1 Betaproteobacteria bacterium
GGTGCGTGTCGTCCAGGTAGGGCCAATCGTCGGTCATTGGTTTGGTCGCTTCACGGCACTCTTTGGCTGCGCCATAGAGTTTATCCGCACGTCCCTGATGGGGTCAGGTTCGAACGACAGTGCCGCGACGCGTGCGTCCCATGCTACAACTCCGCCACAGCCTTCGAAAAAGGTTGCATCTTTCAAGGAGGAGGAAACCATGAAATTACCCAAGGAAATTTTTCGGTTGTCCGTGTTCGCGACCGCTGCATTGCTGCTCGGTGCGCAGTCACCCGCGGCGCTCGCGGTGAACGACGAACCGCTGAAGGACAAGTGGGCGCCGAGCGAGTGGGGCCCGAAGGACATGGCGGGCTCGGCCAACCGGCGCAGCACAAAATCGGTCCTCGCCGCCATGAAGTTGGTGAAGAAAGGCAAGGTCGCAACGCTCGGCAAGGTCTACCAGCAGGACGCACCGGGCTTCGGCACGCGTGGCTGGCGCATGACCATCCCCGGCCTGCCCACCGGTGGACCGTTCGGCAAGCAGGAGCTGGTCTATAACGACGAGTATTTGGCGACCGAGATTGGCCAGATCGGCACCCAGTTCGACGGACCGGGCCACATCGGCGTCACGACCTCGAAAGGCATGTTCTTCTACAACGGGCACTACCTGCACGACAAGGACATCGGCACCTACGGACTCGGGCCGCTCGGTGTCGAGCATGTCGGCAAGCTCGGTTTCGTCTGTCGCGGCGTGCTGCTCGACGCGACCGCGCTGCGCAAGATGAACCCGTTGCCAATCGCGAAGAAGAAAGGCGATCCGGGGATCATCACCGACAAGGATGTCGAGGCGATGGTCAAGCGCCAGGGCATTGCGCCGATCAGCGAGGGCGACTGCGTATTTCTCTATACGGGTCACGGCGACATCTGGCATCCGAGCAAGTGGGAGAGCTACTCGCCCGAGGAAAAGCAGAAGCGCATCGCGCAGTTCAATGCGGGCGAGCCCGGCTTCGGCATCTCGGCCTGCGAGTATTTGGCGTCGAAGAAAATCGCGCTCTGGGGCGGCGATACCTGGGCGACCGAGGCGGTACCGGGCGAAACCGACCAGCCCTTCGAATGCCACATCAAGATGATGACCAAGCGCGGGCTCTGGAACCTCGAGAACCTGGACTTCAGCCAGCTTCTCGCCGACAAGACCTCCGAGTTCCTGTTTGCGTGGTCGCCGCTCAAGATGAAGGGCGCGACCGGATCGCCGGGCAATCCGATCGCGATTTACTGAGCCTTTGGAAAGAGGTCAGACCCCCGGGGAAAAGGGGTCAGACCCCTTGAATGGGGTCAGACCCCCTTTTGGTTGAACATAGGCTTTCGATCATCAAATGGGGTCTGACCCCGTTTTCCCGGGAGTCTGACCCCGATGCCGCCCGAGCCGGCGGCGGAAATCGAGCGCGAGCAGCGGCAGGCCGATCCCGGCCGCGGCGAATACCGGCAGCACACCCCAGGCGTCGATCACACGCGCCGCGAGCCAGATGCCGAGTGCCTGGCCGGTGAACAGAAAGAACGCGAACAGCGCGACCGCGGCGCCGCGCGCTTCGGGCGCCATCTGCGTCGCGTGTACCTGCAGCGTGTTGTGCATCATGTAGATGCCCACCCCGGCGCCGAAGATGCAAACCAGCACGGTACCGGGTCCCGGCGCGACGGTCATCGCCAGATACGCAAGTCCCAGGAAGCCGCCGCCGACGAGCACCATCCCGCGCTCGCCGAGCGCGCGCACCACGTGCCCGGCAACCGCCGCGTAGAGCAGGCCACCCGCGGGAAACGCGGCGATGAACATACCGCTCGCGCCCAGGCTGACGCCGTGGCGCTGGTGCAGGTCCCAGGCAATGAAGGCGAACGCGCCATTCGCGAGCGCCCCTTCGATCGCCACCGTGATCAGCAGCACCCGCACCCAGGGCCGCGCAAACAGGCCGAACATGCGCCGGAACGCCACGCCGAGCGAAACGACCTCGGATGCGCGCTGAACCACCAGCGTGTTGCTGCGCAGTTCCATCACCAGCAAGACCGCAATCGCGACGAACAGCAGACCCAGCACGACAAAGATCGCGCGCCATCCAAACCATTCGGCAAGCATCCCGGCCGCGGCTGCGCCGAAGGCAACACCCAGCATCTGGCCAATGAGGAAGCGCGCAATCGTCGCCTGGCGTCGTTCATAGGGGACGCTGTCGCCAATCCACGCCATCGACAGCGGAATCAGCGCCCCGACCGTAATCCCCGATATGAACCGTGCGGCAATCAACGCGTCGATCCCGGGCGCTGCGGCGCAAAGGAATAGGGTCAGGCCCGAAAGCCCGGTCGTGATCATCACCGTGCGGAACTTTCCGACCCGATCGCCGATCGGACCATGAACAAGCTGGAACAGACCATAGGAAAGGGCAAACCCCGTGATCACCGCGGATGCCGCACCGGGCGTGACGCCGTACTCGGCTGAGATGAGCGCGAGCAGCGGATCGGTCGCGCGCAAGCTCGCGGCGCTCGCAAAGGCGGCGAGGGATAGCAGAGCGACGACGCGACCGGTCATGGGGGCCGAAGTATGAGTGAAACGCATTCTCGCTGCGAGGCAGATTCGCTACCCGCGCGCGCGGTATGATGGCTGCATCGAACTCACGTTCAGGGAAACACCCGATGCGTACACAAGCCGCTTCCGTTCTCGCCATCGTCCTGTTCGCAGTCACGGGCGTTGCGACAGCGACCGACGCCGAGACCCGCAAACGCGCCGCGGAATGGTACGAACGCGACAAGGCGCTCTGCGCCGAGGACAAGAACGCCGAGCGGCGCATGCAGTGCACGCGCGATGCGCGCACGGTCTACGAGAAGTCGATCGCCGGCACTGCCGCGGTCGAACCCAAGACCAACACCACGTCGACGACCGAGACGTCGTCCACGTCTGCCTGCGCGAACTGCGGCACGGTCAGCGCGATTCGTGAGATGGAGAAGAAAGGCGAAGGCACCGGCCTCGGCGCGATCGGCGGCGCGGTGATCGGCGGGGTGATCGGTAATCAGTTCGGCGGCGGCAGTGGCAAGAAAATTCTCACCGTCGCCGGCGCCGCGGGCGGCGCTTACGCCGGACACCAAGTCGAAAAAGGCGCGCGATCGACCAAATACTGGAACGTCACCGTGCGCATGGACAATGGCAGCAACCGCACGATCTCGATGAGTAGCGCGCCGGCACTCGCGGTCGGCGACGAGGTGCGGGTCGACGGCAAGAACATCGTCAAACGCTAAGCGAACCGCGGCCGCACCACGGCGGCATAATGCCGGCGTGCCCGCCCCGGTAACGCTCGCTCATTCGCATACAGTTTCCATGCGCCTTGCCGGCGGCAAGGAAGTGCTCGTCGTGCGCGTACTGACGCGCGATGGTGTCGCCGGCTTCGGCTTCACCTTCACGGAGGACGTTGCCACAGCGCGTGCGATGGCGAGCTGGGACGCCGCAGCGAAGCGCGCCGCCCTGCCCGTCTGGCGATTGCTGTGCGACGAGCATCCCGACGCCCTTGCGGAACTCGATCATGACGTCGCCGCTGGCGGGCACCCCTGGCACGCTGCATGGCGCGCCGAACTTGACGCCGCACGCGGTGCGCTGCCGGTGCCTACCGACACGCCAGGCGCGGGCATCGACTGGACGCTCGAGCCGGGATTCGCGACACTGCGCTGGATCGAACCTGAAACCGAGGAACACCATGGCCGGACCGCTGAGTGACGTGCACTCGAGCCTGTCGCTCGATGCTGCCTCCAAGATCATCGACACGGCGATCGCGCTGCGGCGCAAGGAATCTTTGCTGCCGCTCGTCGTCGCGGTCCTCGACAGCGGCGGCAACCTTGTCGCCTTCAAACGCGAGGACGGCAGCGGGCTACTACGCTACGACATCGCGTTCGGCAAAGCGCGCGCGGCGCTCGGCATGGGCATGTCGACGCGGCTGATTCGCGACCGGCTGGGCAGCCGGATCGCGTTTCAGGCTGCCCTTGCGGCAGCCTCCGATGGACGCTTCGTCCCGGTCCCCGGCGGGGTCCTCATTCTCGACAAGGCCGGCGGCGCGATCGGCGCGGTCGGCATCAGCGGCGATGCCTCGGACAAGGACGAGTATTGCGCGATCGAGGCCATCAAGGCCGCCGGATTCGCGAGCGAACCGGCGGAACCGAATCCGGAGTGGCGCGCCGCGGGACTCTGAGTCCGGCCGCACGCACTGCGCAGCGCATTAGCCGCCAGCGATCTCGGCAAGCAGATCGGCAAGCGCCTCGGGTGCCGTGATGTTCGGGCTGTGGCTAGCGTCGAGATCGTGGCAGCGCCAGCCCGGTTCGCTACGCGCGCGCTCGGTGAACTGGCGGAACACATCGCCAGGCGCGGCGCGCGTGCAATAGATATAGGACCGCGGCAGATAATCGCCCGCCCCGCTCACGCGCAGCGGCTGCGCGAAGGTCGCGAGCGGCTGCGTCACGCGCCGCGGCAGGATCCAGGCGCGATCGGCCTCCGAGGTGTCGTCCGGCACCGGATTGGGCGGGATGCGCCAGCCTTCGCCCTGCTCTGCCACCCCCTTGCGCATCGCCGCACGCGCCTCGGGCGACACGAGATCGAGCAGCGCCTCGCCGTCGCGCGGCACGAATGCATCGAGGTAGACGAGTTGTGCGAGCCGCTCGGGCGCGCGCTCGGCGACGCCCGTGGCAACCATGCCGCCATAGCTGTGGCCGAGGAGAATGACGTCGTGCAGGTCTTCGTAGTGCAGCACAGCGAGGACGTCCTCGATATGCGCATCGAGATCGATGCCGGGGTGCGCGAGATGCGCGCGCTCGCCGATCCCGGTGTAGGTCGGCGTAACCAACCGATGCCCGCGCGCGCGCATCAACGGATGCATCTTGGTCCACGCCCAGCCTCCAGACCAGGCACCGTGCGCCACCAGAATCGTCGCCACAATCAATCCCGTCGCCGTTTCAGCGCGCCGCGTCGCCCATGCGAAATTCGTGTGACAGTTCGTCCAGCTTCGCCTTCAGTGCGCCGTCGAGCTTGACCTCGAGAGCGGCAACGCTCGCCGCGAGCTGATCGGCGCGGCTTGCGCCGACGATCGGCGCCGTAACGACCGGATTGGCGAGCACCCAGGCCATGGCGAGGGTCGGCGGCGCGATGCCGGCGTCCTTCGCCAGCGCGACGAAGCGGTCGACCGCCTCGAATTCGCGCTCCTGCCAGTAGCGCTCGGTGTAATTCTTCGCCGCATTGCCGAGCGTGAAGCGCGAGCCCGCCGGCGGTGCCCCGCGTTTATGCTTGCCGGTGAGCATGCCGCCGGCGAGCGGGTTGTAGGGAATCACCGCAAGCCCCTCCTCTGCGCAAAACGGCAACAGCTCGCGCTCGATCTCGCGGAACAGCAGGTTATAGCGCGGCTGCACCGAAACCAGCGTCGAGATGCGCTTCGCCTCGGCGCGCCCGAGCGCCCGCGCAACGCGGTAGGCGTGGTAATTGGATACGCCGACGTAGCGCGCCTTGCCCGCCTTGACCACCGCGTCGAAGGCCTCGACCGTCTCGTCGACCGAGACCCCGGTATCGAAGTGATGCACCTGGTAGAGGTCGACGTAATCGGTGCCGAGGCGCTTCAAGGAGGCGTCGATCGAGGCCATGACATGCTTGCGCGACGTGCCCTGCTGCCAGTCGGCGGGCCCCGATTTGCCGCTGCACTTGGTCGCGAGCACGAACTCTTCTCGCCGGCCGCGCAGCCACTTGCCGACGATCTCTTCGGTACGCCCGACGCTGTCGAGCCCGCCGCCGAGCGGATAGACATCGGCGGTGTCGATGAAGCGAATGCCGGCGGCGGCGGCGGCATCGAGAATCGCGAATGACGTCGGCTCGTCGCACTGCAGGCCGAAAGTCATCGTGCCGAGACAAAGGCGCGATACCTTCAAGCCGGTCCGGCCGAAACGAATAGATTCCATGCTTCTCCCCTTGTTTGGCGTCGCGTTAGCCCGTTAGCCGCGCGTGCCGAGTATTTTCTGGATCACCGGGCGCGAACCCTCGAGCGCCACGCGCTGCGAATAGAACGCGAGCGCGCGGTCACCGCCCAACTCTTCGCCGCCGCCCGCGCGACCCGGCCCGCCGTGCACCAGTTGCGGGAGCACGGTGCCCGGGCCCGGTGCAAGGTCGATCTTCGGATGACCGAGGTAGAGCCGGCCGTGGTACGGCGCAAGACCCATGGTCACCGCCGAGAGCCAATCGATGTCGTCCGAGTAAACGGAACTGACCAGCCCGCCGGCCCCGCGCGCGACGATCGCCACCACCTCGTCTACGGCGCCCGAAACCGGCAGCAACGAGACGACGGGGCCAAATACCTCCTGCGCATGGACCGCATCGGCTGATGCGCCGGCATCGAATTCGACCAGCACCGGCGAGATGAAGTAACCCTTGCCCGCATCGACGCCCTCGGCATTCACCGCATCCGCGTTGCCGAAGGCGAGCCGACCCTCGGTCAAGAGCCGACCAACGCCTTCGCGCACGTCGGCGAGCTGCGCTGCGTTCGCCAGCGGCCCCATGCGCACGTCCTCGAGCGCCGGGTTGCCCACCCGCACGCGCGCGAACAGCTCGGCGAGATCGTCACGCACGGTCGCCGCGAGTGTCTGTGGCACCAGCAGGCGCCGGATCGCGGTGCATTTCTGTCCGGCTTTCTGCGTAATGTCGCGCTGCACGTCCTTGAGGAACAGTTCATACATGTCGTTGCCCGCCTCGACATCGGGCCCGAGCAATGCCGCGTTCAGGCTGTCCGCCTCGACGTTCACGCGCACCGCGTGGCGAATGATGTTCGGCGCGGCGCGCAGGCGCTCGCCGGTGTCGCCCGAGCCGGTGAAGGCAAGCACGTCCTGCGGCCCGAGCAACGCCGGCAGGTCGCGCGGTGTGCCGACCAGAAGCGAGAGCGCACCGTCGGGCAGAATCTTCGCCTCGACCAACAACGCCATCGCGCGGTGCGCGGCCAGCGCCGAGCTTGTCGCCGGCTTGGAGAGCACCGGCATCCCGGCGAGCAGCGCGGCGGCGGCCTTCTCGGCGAACCCCCAGACCGGGAAGTTGAACGCATTGATGTGCACCGCCACGCCGTGGCGCGGCACGCGCAGGTGCTGGCCGTGAAAGCGCGGCGTGCGCCCGAGCTGAATGCCCTCGCCATCGACGAGGAACTTCGCGTCGCCGAGCTGCGCGCCGAGTTCGGCGTAGGCGAGCAGCGTCGCGATCCCGCCGTCGATATCGAACTTGCCGTCCGAGCGGGTGTTGCCGCCGTTTTCGATCGCGACATCGAGTAGCGCGTCGCGGTTCGCCTGGAACAGTTCGGCCATCTGTCCGAGTAGCGCGCCGCGCTCGGCGAAGCTCAGCGCGCGCAACGCCGGCCCACCGACCCCGCGTGCGTAATCGAGCGCCGCGGCAAGGTCGACGCCCTCGCTCGAAACCTGGGCGAGTGGCGCCTCGGTCGCCGGGTTGACGAGTGTCTGCCCGGCACCCGTGCCCTGCACCCACTTGCCGCTCACATAGCTTGCCAGCGTCTCCATTGCGCCTCGTCCTCCGTTCCGCCTCGACCGTCTAGGACCGCTACCACTTGTTGCGCAGCTCGCGCAGCTTGACGAACACCGTCTGCGGATCAGGGGCATCCGGGAGTTCGGGGAAGGCTTCGCGCAGGCGCGCGATGACACTCGGGCTATGGAGGCGGAAAAACGTGTTGATCTCCTTCTCCAGTCCCAGGGTCGACACCAGCGGCGCGTCCGGATCCTGGCCGCCGACGTCGTCCAGCAGCTTCGCCGCGCGCCGGTTGTCGGGCTCGCGGTTGAGCGTGAACTTGAGATTATTCTCGATGTAGTCGTGCCCCGGATAGATCAGCGTCGCATCCGGCAGCTTGACGAGCTGGCCGGTGAAAGTCTGGTAGAGCTCGGCCGGGTGCCCGCCGTTATGGCAGTTGCCGGCGCCCGCGTTGAACAGGGTGTCCCCGCAGAACAGCGCCGGCGTATCGGTGTGGGAAAGCAGACAGACGTGGCTCATGGTGTGTCCCGGCGTATCGAGCGACTCGAGTTCCACCGTACGCCCGACCTTCACCACGTCGCCCGCCGAGAGCCCGCGGTCCATGCCGGGAATCCTTGCTTTTGCATTGTGGTGCGCAAGGAGCTTCGCCCCGGTCGCCTTGACCATCGCCGCGTTGCCGCCGGTATGATCACCGTGCTCGTGCGTATTGATGATCTGCGTGATCGTCCAGCCGCGCGCCTTCGCCCGCGCGAGACATTTCTGATGGTCAAGCGGATCGATCGCGAGCGCATCGCCCGTCTCTTCGCAGGCAATCAGGTAGTTGAAATTGCGGTAGGCATTACCGGTCCAGATCTGCTCGACGAGCATGACGCCCCTCCAGTTTTAGTTCGGTCCGCAGCGGCGACCCGGCTGCGGCACCGGCCCATCTTTCGCATGTCCCGCGCGGACGGTCAAGCCGCTGTGCGAAGGGTTCGGGTTTGCTGCTACCCTGCCGATCCGATCTGGTGATCTTGAAGAGCAGCGGACGATGAAAGCAGCCTACTTCATGCGGCATGGCGGGCCCGAGGTACTGGTCACCGGCGAATTGCCCGACCCCAGCGCGGGACCGGGCGAGGTGCTGATCGATGTCCACGCCGCCAGTGTCAACGCCGCCGACACGAAAGTGCGCGCCGGCAGTTCGGGGTCGGTTGCCAGCTTTCCGTACATCCCGGGGCGCGATTTCTCCGGCGTGGTCGCCGCGCTCGGCGCCGGCGTGACGGACTTCAAGCTCGGCGATGCGGTGTTCGGGGTCTGCGATGTCGGTCAGGAGGCCGCCTACGCCGAGCGCATCGCGATCAAGGCTGCGATCATCGCGCGCAAGCCCGATGCACTCTCGCATGCCGAATGCGCCGCGCTCGCACTCACCGGGCTCACTGCGTTGGTGACGATCGAAGACACGCTCGAGTTGAAGCCCGGCGAGGCAATCCTGATCCAGGGCGGCGCGGGCGGGGTCGCCGGCTTTGCCATTCAACTCGCCAAACACATTGGCGCGCGCGTGATCACCACCGCGAGCGCCGCGAACCACGCCTATGTGCGTAGCCTCGGCGCGGACCGGATCATCGACTACGTGGCAGAGGATTTCACCCAGACGGTCTCGGACTGCGACGCGGTGTTCGACACCGTCGGTGGCGAGGTGGCAACGCGGTCGTTCGCCGTGCTGCGTCCCGGCGGGCGCGCCGCGTTCATTGCGTCGGGCGCATCGGCGCCGCCTTCTCCCCGGCCGGACGTTCGATCGCTGCGCCCGACGGTCGGGCGCGACCGCCCGCATCTCGAGCGCATCGTCGCCCTCGTTGCGGCGGGCGCGGTGCGGGTGCCCGAAATCACCCGCTACCCGCTTTCACTGGCGGCCGCCGCGCACCGGGTGAGCGAGGGCCGCCACTTGCGCGGCAAGCTGGTGTTGGTGCTGCGCTGAGCGTCGAGCGCAGGGGGCAGTACGGTATTCTCCGTCGCAGTGCATCCTTCGCAGGCGATTCCGACATGGCATCGAAACCTGATCACGATCACGACGGCGCTCATCTAGGCGGTCCGCGCTCGGACGCGCAGATCGGTATCGCGCAAGACCGGGCCTTCGATCCGGTCGCCTTCGAGCAGGCGGTCGATGCGCTTCTCAAGGCCTGCGGCATCGCGCCCGACGCCGAGCACATGGGCAAAACCGCCCAGCGGGTGCGCGAGCTGTGGCAGCGGCGCCTGCTCGGCGGCTACGACCTCGATCCGGCCGTGGCGCTCGGCAGCGGCTTCGAAGACCGCCGGCGCGACATGGTCGTGGTGCGCGGCATCGCGATCCACGGCGTCTGCCCGCACCACCTCGTACCCTTCCGCGGCGTCGCACATGTCGGCTACATCCCGGGCGGGCGACTGCACGGCTTCGGGCGCATCGCGCGCATGGTCGACGCCATCGGGCACCGCTTCACCTACCAGGAGTGGATGACGCGCGATATTGCGGAAGCCATGGTGCGCCACGGTCTCGCGCAGGGCGGCGCTTGCGTAATCGAGGCCGAGCAGCTCTGCCTGCTCCTGGGCGAAGACCGGCGCGGCGACGAGCGCGTCGTCACGCAGGGCTTTGCCGGCGTGTTCGAGGACAACAGCCAGCTGCGCAACGAGTTCCTGCGCGCAATCGGAGGCGGCGGCGTCTGATGCTGCGGCAGGACCGCTAGGCATGGAATTCGACGCCGTTTTGCTCGCACCGCGCCGCGCGACGATGATCGCGCGAGGCTTCTGGCTCGACCGCACGATCAACGACGCGCTCGATGCCTGCATCGTGGCCTGCCCAGACAAAGTCGCGGTGACCGCAGTACCAGTAGAAAGCGGCGAGGTCACGCGCATGACCTACCGCGAACTCGCCACTCTGGCCGATCGAATCGCCGTGGGACTATCGCGCCTCGGCGTGGGCCGCAACGACGTCGTCTCGGTGCAACTGCCCAACGGCTGGCAGTTCGTCGCCCTCACCCTCGCTTGCTCGCGCATCGGCGCGGTGATGAATCCGCTGATGCATATCTTTCGCGAGCGTGAGCTCTCGTTCATGCTCGCGCACGGCGAGAGCAAAGTCGTCGTCGTGCCGAAGACGTTCCGCGGCTTTGATTTCGAGCGGATGCTCACTGCCCTGCAGCCTGATCTACCCGCGCTACGCCACGTCGTCGTGGTTGGTGGCGAGGGTGCCAACAGCTTCGATACGCGGCTCGCCGGGCCGGCGTGGGAACGCGAGCCCGATGCGAACGCCATCCTGACCCGGCATCGGCCCGGTCCGGACGACGTGACGCAGCTCATCTACACCTCGGGCACCACCGGTGAACCCAAGGGGGTGATGCATTCGGCGAACACCCTGATGTCAAACATCGTGCGTTATGCCGAACGCATGCAGCTGTCGCACGACGACGTCGTGCTGATGGCCTCGCCGCTCGCGCACCAGACCGGCTTCATTTACGGACTGATGATGCCGATCGTGCTGCAGGCGAGCACCGTGCTGCCGGACATCTGGGCACCGCGCAAGGCGGTCGAGCTGATTCGCGCCGAGCGCGTCAGCTTCACGATGGCGTCGACCCCGTTTCTCACCGACCTCGCCCATGCGGTGGCCGAGTCGGGCGATCCGGTGCCGACGCTGCGCGCCTTCCTCTGCGCCGGTGCGCCGATTCCCGGACCGCTGGTCGAGCAGGCGCAAAAGGCGCTCGGCGCAAAAGTCATCTCGGCCTGGGGCATGACCGAGAACGGCGGGGTGACGACGACCCTGCTCGAGGATGCCGACGAGCGTGCGATCAATACCGACGGCCTGCCGCTGCCCGGGATCGAGGTGCGGGTGCGCGACGCCGACGGTACGGTACTCGCGGCCGGCGCGATCGGCCGTCTGCAGGTGCGCGGCTGCTCCAACTTCGGCGGCTATCTCAAGCGGCCGCAGCTGAACGATACGGATACCGAGGGCTGGTTCGAGACCGGTGACCTGGCACGCATCGATGAAGCGGGTTACCTCCGCATCACCGGCCGCAGCAAGGACGTCATCATCCGCGGCGGCGAGAATATCCCGGTGGTCGAAGTCGAGGCCCTGCTGTACCGCCATCCCGCGGTCGCGCAAGCGGCGATCGTCGCCTACCCCGACGAACGTTTGGGCGAGCGCGCCTGCGCCGTCGTCGTCGCCAAGCCAGGGCAGTCCATCGACATGGCCTCGATGGTCGGATTCCTGAAATCGCAGAAGCTCACCCTGCAGTACCTCCCGGAGCGCCTGATCGTGCTTGAGGCAATGCCGGTGACCCCGTCGGGGAAAATCCAGAAGTTCAAGCTGCGCGAGATGGTGCGCGAGGCCGCCCCCGGCGCGTAATTCGACGCCACGCGCCCGCGCCTGCGACGGCGGTCTGTTGGATCCGTGACAACGCTGCGCGATAAACGAGTTTGCTCGGCAGCGGTGATCTTGCGTGGCGTTTTCGTGCCGCGGCCGTTGCGCGAATGGCTGCTCACAGCGGCGGTGTTGAATTGACCGGTTGAACCCGCCGCCATACGCAGTCATTGTGCGCACTGCCGAACGCGCTCCCCACGCTGCACCGCGCGCATGGGCCCCACGGAGGTGGGGACCGCAGCGGGATTGGTTCTCCTATCGCTCCCCGCGACTAGGCGGGGTCGTAGTAATGCGATTCGAGCAGCAGGCACCCTTTCTCGGAGCGGAACGGGCCGTGGGGCACACGGGGTGGCCGCACGCAGTACGTGTTCGCGTTGAATGGCGTTCCGCCCTTGCCATTGGCGTCGCTATCGACGATCAGATCTCCATTGATTACGAATACCTCCTCCCAATAGTCATGAATGAAAGGCTCGGTCGAATAGGCGCCGGGCGCGAAGCGCAACAGGCGGGTATGCCCGCCCTGCCTGTTTTTCACATCCAACGTGCCAGAAAGTATTTTCTGCTGGATGCCTGCGTCGTATCCGGGAATCGATTCCCAGCCGCTTTGCATATCGACCTGATAGAACTCCTGGTGCTTTTTGTTGACTGCCATCGGCGCCTCCTTTGCCTGGTTTTTGAATTGGCCAGCGATTGATCTTGCCGCAGTACGAAGCCGAATCAGTCCATGACCGACGAGAGCTTGATGCCGCGGACAAAGCCTTTTTCAAACTTGCCCACCTCGAACACCGAATCGGGAATCTGGAAAACCTCTCCGCGGCGCGCTTGCTCTTCGGTCGTCGCGTACATGCCGTTTGCATCAAACGGGCAGGTGTTGACGCACATGTCGCAACCGATGCAATTCCTGTGGTCGATTCCCACCTTGCCGTCGGCCTGGGAAAGTGCATCGAAAAAACAGGTCTGGATGCAGATCGTGCATTGCGGGTTCTCGCAGGCCTCGGTCTTGACCTCGATGTCCATGCGCTGCTTGCGGAACTGTTCGCTGTAGTCCTGCACCGACCGCCTGGAGGCGATGCCGAACATTGACTCGATGTCGGGGTAGCCATGGCTATCCATGAACGCCTCAAGGTCGCGGATCACTTTCGGCAGGTACTTAATGCCCTTGAGCATCAGCACCGAACCGATTTGGACTATCTTCGCGCCGGTCATGAGGAACTCGATCACGTCGCGGTGGTCGTAGATGCCATTGGAGCCAGAGATCGGCATACCGAGTTCGGTGAAAATCCGGTGCACCCAGCGCAGCGACAGGGGTTTCGCCCACACGCCACCGACGCCGGCCGGTCCGCCAAGCCGCGGCTCGCCGGTCTCGATATCCACCATGAAACCGGTATAGCGGTTGGTGGCGGTAACGGCGGCGGCACCAGCCTCCCTCACGCTCCTGGCGATTTCCAGCGGTCTGGATTGGTCCGGCGTCAGCTTGATCATGACAGGGATGTCCACGGCATCGACTACGGCACGCGTAACTTCCGCCGCCACTTCAGGATCCTGTCCGATCATGCTGCCGCCGTGCACGCCTGGCATCATGGCCGGGTGAGGGCAGCCGAAATTGAGCTCGACCAACTTGATGCCGCAGTCCTCGATCGTGCGGCAGATGTCGACCCAGCCCTGGATGCTTTTCCCACCGGCGCTGCCGATCAGGTGCGAGCCCTGGTCCTCGGCGTATTTGCGGAGAGACTTGAGGTAGGGCACCCACTCCTTGTAGTGAGTGCTCGAGTAACCGGAGCGACTGTAAAAAATAAAATTCTTGTTGACCTTGCCTTTGATCAGCTGATTCCTCTCGTTTAGGATCGCGTACTTCGAGTTTTCCGTGAGGCGCGCCATGTCCTCGATGTCGGTGAGCGTTTTCACGATCATGCCCCCGGCACCGGCGTCCACGCATTCGCGTATCAGCTCGGGGCTGTTGGTCGTCTCGAGTGATGCCACGACGACCGGATTCTTGAACTTGATTCCGCAGAACTCGACTTCCAGCTTTGCCATTGCAGCAATCCTCCCCCTCGATATTCTTCATGGATGGACAGAGCGGTTCTGTTTCCAAGGGCCGCGGGTATTCAGCGACAGCCACGATCGCCACCCCCCAGCCCATGGCCCCGATTATCCACGACCGCGTCGATCCGCTGGTGCGCTACTTCGGCTGGTATTCGACCCGGTGTTCGGCAACGTGCCGGTGCTTAGGGTTGATTGCGCCAGGTCCCGATCGGCGCCCTACGGCCATGACCGGTCAGTCGACAGAACCTTAGAAATGACGAACCCAGGCGAAGCAGGGTGCGGTTCGAACCAGGTCCAAGCACCTGATGACAGAGTGCCAGCGAGCCACCCTGGCTTCGGCGACGAATTCCTCAAGGCACAGAAAATTGCGCCGCAGTATATTCTGGGGCGTTTGGTCGTGCTCGCCGTAATGCCGGTAACCCCGTCGGGGAAGATCCAGAAGTTCAAACTGCGCGAGAGGGTGCGCGCCTAAGACCGCTCGCGCCGGCGTCCGTCGCCAAGGTTGCCGCCTCCCCGGCCGACCGCAGATAGACCCCCTGCCCGCGCAACCGCGACTGCACGCGCGCGACGTCGACCTCGCGCAGCGACACGCCCTGGCTGAGCGCAACGGCAGCGGCGACGCCCGCCGCCTGCCCGGTTACCCAGCATTGCGGTATCTCGCGCAGGAAGCCGTGCGAGTTGGGGTCGCAGGCAACGTGGCGCCCCGGCGCCAACAGGCCGTTGAGTGACGCAGGCACCAGCGCACCGAGCGGGATCGAGATGTTCGGAAATTTCGGCGACACCGATGGCGTCACGCCGATTTCGTCCGCATGCACCATCGCGGTCGGCCATTGCGCACGCGTCACCCGTGACACGCCAACCAGGCGGCGGGTATGGCGCACGCCGATCTGCGGCCCGCTCAGCATCAGGAACGCGTGCTCGAACCCCGGCGCATGGTCCCGGTAGTAGACCAGCATGCGATCCATGATGCGGTGCGAGACGATGTCGACGTCGCTCAGGTCGTCGACATTCAGCCCCGAATAGCCCGACTGGCGCGGCCCCATGAACAGCGCAACGTCATTGCGCCAGGACACGAAGGCACGCTCGAACTGCCCGCAGGCTTCACGGCCCCGCCGCATGAATTCGGAGTACTGCTCGGGCTGCGCCACACGAAACTCGATGAACCGGGTCATGTCGACGCCGCCAAACAGGAACGCCGTATTCATGCAGTGGTGGATGTCGTCGGCCTCGATGTCGGTTTCGCTCGCTGCGCCCGCGCGCGCAAAGATGTCGCCGTCGCCAGTGCAATCGATCACCGCGTTGGCGAAGATTGCCTGCCGGCCTTCCTTGCTCTCGAACACCACGCCGCGCACCGCGCCGTCCTCGACGATCGGCACCGACGCCCACGCGTGGTAGACCAGGCGCACCTTGCGCTCGAGCAGGATCTCCTGCGACAAGAGCTTCAGCCGCTCCGGATCGATGGTGGGCGACCAGGTGACGATGCCGTGGTAGGCCGCGGTGCGCATTGACCAGTAGGCCGCGCGCGTCGGATCGCGCGAACCCCATTCCTCGACCGCCGGACCCGCCACCGCGTCGGGCGGCAGCCGATCGAATAACTCCTCGGCGAATCCGAGAATCGTTGGCCGTCCTTCCCAGTCGGTCATGCGGTCGATCCAGATCACCAGCCCACCGGTCGCGAGCCCGCCGAGATGGTTGTAGCGCTCGAGCAGCGTGACCTCCGCACCCTCACGCGCCGCAGCCGCCGCAGCCGCGGTGCCTGCTGGCCCGCCACCAACGACGAGGACATCGCAACGGTGGTAGATCGGCAGTTCACGCGATGGCTCGACCCAGGTTCCCGTGCCGTTGCGCGCGCGCCGACTCGTCCCGCGCTCGAAGATCGGCGAGGTCATGATGCGTTCGTCGCTACGCGTGATCTTTTTCATTTTGTTCTCGCCGAAAGCCTCGCAATCATTGTCGCCGCGACGGCGGTCTCTCGGTCGGCATGCCTTTCATGTCCACCGGAAGATAGTAGTGCTTCTCGCCGAGCGCCTCGACCCGCGCCCAGAATTCCGGGCCCGCGGCAAGGCCCATGTCGTTCGTCTCGGCGAGTTGGCGCCAGATGTTCCACGACTCCGGGTGGAACGCCCTCGCCTCGTCGAGAAAGACTTTCGCTTCCGCGGCGCGCCCGTTCTGGAGCAAAAACTGCCCGAGACGAAAGCTGGCGTGTGCCGAGGCAACCTCTTCGCGCATCGCCGGGACATGGGCACGCGCGCGTGCCGGATCGAACACATGCTCGCTCGCGGCGCCCTTTTCGACCCAGTCGCGCACCGCTGCGACATAGGTCGACTTGGCGTTCGCCACCTTCGCAGCAACGTCTTCGGGCAGCTTGCGCGTCGCGCGGTCCATCGCGCGAAAGCCCTCGAACGCACCGGCGTTCTCGGTCGGTCGGACGATCTTTCCGTGCTCGTCGATCCAGACTGCCTGGGGTACGTTGACCATGTTGTAGAGCTCGGCGACGAGGTGCGTGCGATCGATGAGGACCGGATACTCGGGGCGGGCCGCCTCGATCCAGGGGCGCGCCGCGTCCGCACGACTGTCCATCGCAACCGCAATGACGGTGAAGTTCCGATCCTTCAGGTCTGCGTAGAGCGTCTGCCACACGGACAGATCGTTACGGCAGCCTCACCACGATGCCCAGGTCGCGAGGAGGATCTTCCTGCCGCGATAGTCCGCGAGCGCGTGAAGCTTGCCGGCGAGATCGGGCAAGCTGAAGTCGGGCGCGTCGAGCGATTGCAGCGCCGCGGTGCGCTCGCTCGCGCCTTCGCCCAGAATCCATACGTCGGCATTCGCGGTGCAGCGCACGGGCTTTTCCATGCGGCGCCACAGCCCGGCGATGTCGAGCGCGTCGGGGCGGACGGTGCGCTTCGCCTCTTGCCCGGTCAGCGGCACGCAGACCGGTCCGCGGCACAGTCCCTCCGGTTTCAGCGTCCAGCCGAGCAGTCGCTCGACATCGGCGGGCGCCATCCACAGCGCGCCGCCGGCGCGCTCGGCTTCGGCGGAAACTTCCTGCGCACCGCGTTCGGTGATGATCGTGACCATGCCTCACGCCTCGTCCAGTCGTCGACGGGGCATTCTAGCGACGGAACAGCCGGCGCACCGCAAATCGGTCGGCCACCTTGAATCTCGAACGCCCGGGTGTTACCCTGGTGTCACCATGCGGAGCACTCTGTGTCAACCACCACGTTGAAGCTGTCCGATGACCTGAAATCGAGAATCACGCCGATTGCGAAGGCATCGGGCAAAACCGCGCATGCGTGGATGGTCGAGGCGCTCGAATCGCAACTGGCCCTGGCGGAGATGCGCGACGCGTTCATCGCCGACGCGCAGGCCGCCGCGACGGCGATCGATGCGGGCGGCACGCTGTACGCTGCGGAGGACGTCCACGCATACATCGTTGCGCGGGCCCAGGGCAAACCGGCACGGCGGCCCGCGCCCGCAAAACGCGCGGCGCGCTCGCGCCGCTGACCGCGGACGTTACGCGTATGGCTCGGGTGTTTTACGGCGCCCGCGCCCTAGCCGATTTCGAGCGCCTGTTCGAGTTTCTGGCCGCGCATGACCCGGCGACGGCGGCCCAGGCGGTAACGCTGATCGTCGACGCGATCGGCGTGCTGGCGCGCCATCCGAACATCGGCCGGCCGGTGCGCGGTACGCTCCGGGAAATCGTCATCTCGCACGGCCGTACCGGATACGTCGCGCTCTACCGAGTGCAGCGCAATGCCGACCGGGTCGAGGTCCTGTCGCTTCGCCACCAGCGTGAGGCCGGATTCAGCGCCTGACCTCCGACTCACAAGTCGACGACGATCTCGCCGCCCGGCTGCGCCGCGCGCGAGCAGCAGAGGATCATCTTCGTCTCGCGTTGCTTCGCCGAGAGCACGTAGTCGCGATGCTCGATCGCGCCTGACAGATGCGGTACCGCGCAGGTCCCGCAGATCCCGTCCGAGCATTTCACTTCGACGTGGATCCCGGCGTCCTCGAGTACTTCGGTCGCGCTGCGCTCGGCCGGAACCTCGATTGTACGGCCGCGCTTCGCGAGCTTCAGCATGAATGGATGGTTCACGTAGTCGGGCGGCTCGGGCACGCTGAAGTATTCCTTGTGCAGCGCCGCCTCCGGCCAGCCCCGCGCCGCGGCGACGGCATAGATGCCGTCCATATAGCGCGCTGCGCCGCAGGTGTAGAGGTGAAAGCCTTCGGCATAGGCGGGAATGAGCTGCGCGAAATCGGCGCGGCTGCCCTCGTCGGTGACGTGCAGCGTCACGCGCTCCTTCCACGGCGCCGCATCGATATCGGCAACAAAGCTCGCCGCCCCCCGGCTGTGCGCGCTGTAGTGAAAATCGAAATCGCCGTCGATCGCATGCAGCCGATGCGCCATCGTGAGTAGCGGCGTCACCCCGATGCCACCACCGAAGAGAAAGCTCTTCTGCGCGCCCTCGTCGAGCGGAAACTGGTTGATCGGCGGCGAAATGAACACGCGCCGCCCTGGATGAAAGGCCCGGTGCATCAGCGCCGAGCCGCCGCGGCCATGCGCCTCGCGCAGCAGACCAAGCACGTATTTCGACGCGTCGGCCGGGTCGCCTGCGAGGCTGTACTGGCGCAGGTACTCGGGCGCGATGACGACGTCGATATGCGCACCGGCTTCGAAGCGCGGCAAGGTCTGGCCCTCGAGCGCGACGAACTCGTAGCGCGCACTATCGGGCGTCATGTCCTCGCGCGCCTTGAGCAGCACCGGAAACACCGGCGGCGGCCCGTCGGGCATACGGAACGGCGGCGCGAGCCCCGCGGTCTCGCCGCGCGCGAGGCGCAGCTTGTATTCCTCGGGGGTGAGGAGCGCGCGGTAGCGCGCGATGCCCTCCTCACGATTCACCGGAAACGCCACCGGATACGGCGGCGGCATCTTGTCGGCTGGATAGACCGCAAGCGTCTGGTCTTCGTACTTCAGGTCGAGCGCTTTCTGCAGGCCGCGGGCGTGGGTCTGCTCGGCGCGCACATAGCGCCCGCTCGCCCGATCGAGCTCGATATCCCACCACCATTTCTTCACCGGATTGATCGAGCCGCGATCGAGCCAGTCGTCGAGTTCGGCGAGGCGCCGCGCCTGGCTCGGCAGGTTCATCGCCGCCCAGCGGAACACGGCATCCGAAAACAACCCTTCGAGATTCCACGGGCAGGTTTTCATGCAGCGCCCGCACATCCCGCCGCCTTGGTTGGTGATCCGGTAGCGGGCGCATTTCTCGGCGTCCGATTTCCAGATCTCGTAGCCGTTGTACATCAGCTTCGGCCCGGCGGTGATCGCGCCCGAGGGACATTCGCGCGCGCACTTGTTGCACTGCGCGCAAAACCGTTGCATGCCGAAGTCGATCGGCTTGTCCGGCGTCATCGGCATGTCGGTGGTGACCGAGCCGGACTTGAGGCGCGGACCGAGGAAGGGATTGAGGATCACCTCGCCGATGCGGCTCACTTCGCCCAGCCCCGACAGCAGCAGCAACCCGGGCTGCAGCACGTCGCCGTCGATCACGGTGTGGATGCGCGCCGAGTATCCCTGGCGGCGGACCTGCTCGGCGACGATGCCGCCGATCATCGAGAACCGCAGGTAGGCGCGCATGCTCTGCGCGACCGAGATCCAGTCGTCGCCGCTCGCGGCTTCCATGGTCTCGCGGCCCTGGTCGAACAGCATGTTGACCGCATTCTTGTGGTACGCCGGCATCGGGTTGCCGCCGGCGTCGTGCGAGTAGTACGCCCACTCGGGCACCGCGCACAGCCCGACCGCGTCGCAGGACAGGTAGTAGGAGGCCGCCTTCAGGTTGTCGGCGTTACGTTGCGGATCGTCGGCGCCGGGCGCGATCGGCCCGCGTGCCTCGCCGAACTGCAGGAGCAGCAGTGCGCCGAGCGCGCGCCGCGCGCAGGCCCCGATCGGGCTCTTCATCACGTAGTGAGCGTTCTTGCCCTCCTCCTGCACGCTCTTGCCCATGTCACCGAACAGCACGCGGGCGAAAAAGTCAGCGCGCTTCGGAAAGCGCGGCACGCGCGCATGATCGATGAAGGTCGTCGGTTCGTCGACGCGCTTGAGCGTCTCGAACGGCAGCGGACCCATGCGGAACTCGCGCTCGGCATACGGATCCTGGTTGAGCGCGCCCTTCAGCGTGCCCAGGCCGAGCCACCAGGCCGGGCCGTGCGAACGCAGCCGATCGAACCGCGTCAGCTCGGCGCGCGGTGCGAGCGGAAGGTCGGGCGCAAGTTCGAGCGTAGTCGTCACCGCGGCAAGTCCGAAGCGTTTGCCGACGTAGGGATTCGACAGCTTCGACGCTGCGCTCGCGCCGCCCTCGTCCACCACCTCGGCGAGACCGGCGCCGACCGCCAGCTTGCCGAGATCGACGTCCGCGCAGGTCGCGGTATGCGCGCGCGCCTCATGTCCGAGCATGCGCAGATAGGTCGACAACAGCACCGCAGTCTGCGCGGCGAGCACCGCGGCACGCTGCGCCTGGGTACCGGCGAGCCACTCGGTGCCCGGTTCGCCGGGCCGCGGATCGCGCGCGTACTCGACGAGGAACACGATCGCATGCCCATGGTGACCGATCGGCTCGAGGTTCTTTCGCGCCGAGTCCTTGACGTCCGCGAGGATCATGTCCATCCCGGCGGCGAAGCTCTTCGGCACGCTGCGTTCGAGCTCGGCGGCGATCTCGCCGACCATCGGGTTGCGAATCGGCGCCTCGAGCAGCGTCTCGGCCGACAATGCGCAGACGCCGACCATGGTTGCGTCGAAGTAGTAGCCGGCGCCCTTCAGGTGGTTCGAACGCTCGCGCGGATCATTCGGAATCTCGCCCACCGGGCCGCAGGGTCCGTCGCGCACCACATCGAACATGCCGATGGTGCGCTTCATCGCGTGCGAGAGCGACGCGGGATCCGCAGCGTCGAACGACAGCGCCTGCATCGGCGGCAGGCGCGCAAGGAGGGGCGCGCACGCGCGCCGCGTCAGCCGCTCGAGCGGGTACGGCCCGAGATGAAACGAACGGTTCTTATTGGAAAAGAGTCGCATCTTTGCGCCACAGGACCTTGCGCCAGTGGTAGGTGATCGCGCTGACCGCCACAAGCCCGACCAGCGCGTAGAGCGTCAGCTGCGATGTGAAGCCGATCCGTTCCACCAGCGCGCCGCCCGCGAGCAAGCCGATCGGCAGGCCGTAGACCGCCAGCATGCGCAGGCCCATGACGCGGCCGCGAAACTCGATCGAGGTCGTCATCAGCAGCGCAACCGACATCGAGACCATCGACAGGCTTTGAACCAGACCGACCGCAGCGAGGATCATGAGGCCGACAGCCTTGGTCTCGTTATAGGCGAACACCAGCAATAAAAGGTACCACGCATAGATGCCCGCGATGACGATGCGCGTTGCGTGGGCGGTGCGGCCCGACCACGCGAGCGCAATCGATCCCGCCAGCGCGCCGACTGCGTAGGCGGCCATGAGGTGCGCGAGGCCGTTGGCATCGGTGCCGTAGATGTCCTTCGCGACATAGGGCAGCATCCCGTGCGAGAGCGGGAATGCCGAGAGATTGACCAGGAAGGCCAGGCACATGAGAACCGCGATCGCCGGCGTGTCGCGGACGTAGCGCAGGCCGAGTTGCAGCTCCGACCACGCCCCGCCGGCGCGCCTTGCGGTACCTGCGGCCACGCCGGTCGTCAGCGCAATGCTCGCTGCGTAGAACGCGGTCACCACCACGTACGCCGCACCGAAGCCCAACACCGAGAACAGGCCCGCGCCGGCCAAGGTGCCGACGATGCGCGCCGAGTCCATGGTCGTACGCGACAGCCCCATCGCGTTGGTGAGCTGTGCCTGGGGCACGGTGTCGGCAATCAATGCATTGCGCAGCACCAAATCGGACGGGCGCAGCAGACCCGCCACGAGGGCGACGGCGAACACGTGCCAGGTCACGAGCAGATCGGTCACCGCGAGCGCGGTCAGCACCCACGCGCAGCCGCCGTAGGCGATGCGCAGCGCGATCAGCAGGCGGCGCCGGCTGATGCGATCGGCCAGCATGCCGATGGTGGGGCTCAGCAGCGTGCCGCCGAACTGCAGCGACCCGAACACGGTGAGCAGGAACACCGAATCGGTAGCCACCAGCACGTACCAGCCGAGGATCAGCGTTTCCATTTCGAACGCCCAGGAGGTCAGCAGGTCCGCTGACCACTGGAAACGGAAGCTTCTGATCCGGAAGGCCGCGAGCACGCCGTCCTTGCCGTGCGCGTTCAGGGACGTTGGCTCCATCGACGGCTCAGCGCAGGCGCGACCGGCCTACCCGCGGCCGCGATCGTGCGACCCCGGCACGCAGGGCGCTGCTCCGCCGCCGCCGTACGGACTCAGGCGGGCGGCTTGGTCGACTGCCAGGCGATGAACTTCCAGCCCTTGGCGGTCTTCGTCCACACGAGAAGGTAGCGCGCATCGATCAGCTTATGCTCGCCCTTCACGGTCACATCGATTGCCGCGCGCCCGGTCAGCAATGCGGTGTCGCCACAGACGCGCACTTTCTCTTCCGAGCGCTTGAGACTGTGGTACCGGGTCGCGCCGCTTTTCAACGCCCCGAGATAGCTCTCGCGCGTGTCGACGACCGCCGACGAATGGGTGTAGATCAGGTCGTCGTGAACCATGCCTTCCAGTACGGCGATGTCGTTTGCCGCCAACGCGGCACAGCGCTTTTCTTCCAGCGCGAGAACTTCCTGCTCAATGCTCATTGCCAGATCTCCTTTGCGACTTCAACGATGCGTTCAAGTTTTTTCCACTGCTCGTCCGGCGACAGCGCGTTGCCGTGGTGCGTGCTCGAGAATCCGCACTGCGGCGACAGACACAGATTCTCGAGCGGCACGATCTTCGCCGCCTCGTCGATGCGCCGTTTCAGCGTCTCCGTCGATTCGAGTTCGCCGACCTTGGTCGTCACCAGCCCGAGCACGACCTTCTTGCCGCGCGGCAACGCGCGCAGCGGTTCGAAGGTCCCAGCGCGCGCCGAATCGAATTCCATGAAATAGCCGTCTAGGTCGGTCGAAAACATCGCCTCGGCAACCGGATCGTAGCCGCCTTCGGCGACCCAGGCACTCTTGAAGTTGCCGCGACAGGTGTGCATCGTGATCGTCATCCCGGCGGGGCGACCCTCGAGCGCCGCATTGATCATATCCGCATAGCGCCGCGGCAGCGCGTCCGGGTCGTCGCCATTCTTGCGGCAGTTTTCGCGGATCTTCGGATCGCAGAGGTAGGCGAAGGACACGTCGTCGAGCTGGAGATAGCTGCAGCCCGCGCCTGCCAGATGCGCGATCGCCGCGCGGTACGCCTCGGCCACATCGGCCCAGAAGGCCTCGATGTCGGGATAGATTTCGCGCGAAATCGAGGCGCGCCCGCCGCGCAGGTGCAGCATCGACGGCGAAGGAATCGTCATCTTCGCGGTCTGGGTCGTCACCGACTTGAGGAAGGCGAAGTCGTCGACCATGATCGACCCGGCACAGCCGATTTTCCCGGTCACGGTCGGCATCGGCGGCTGCTCTTCGGTACCGCCGAATTTCGGCCCCGGGTTTTCCTTCAGCGCCACGCCCTCGAGTCGGGAGAGGAAATCGAGGTGCCACCAGTCGCGGCGGAACTCACCGTCGGTGATGCCCTGCAATCCGATCGACTCCTGCTTCGCGACCGCGTCGCGAATCGCCTGATCCTCGAGTCCCTTCAAGGCCGCCGCATCGAGTTCGCCGCGACGCCAGCGCGCGCGCCTCGGCGAGCGGCGCCGGCCGCAAGAGGCTGCCGACCTGGTCGGCGCGGAACGGTGGCTTCACTTCAGGCCGCGCGTGCGGCCTGGCGCGCCGGCTTCAACACAAAATCGTAGTGCACCGCGTAGACACCGTCGGCGTTCTTGTCGAAATCGACGATGAGCGAATCCTTCACGCCGAACACAGCGTCGGAATCGAGATACTCATCGCCGCGCACGAACAGATGCGTCACCAGCTGTTGGTGGCCGGGCGCATCGATCATGAAGTGCAGATGCCCGGGACGCATTGCGTGCCGACCGGTGGCAGTCAGCATCTTGCCCACCGGGCCGTCGTGCGGCACCGGGTAGCTCGCCGGCCTGACGCATTTGAATTCGAACTTGCCATCCGCGCCGGTTCGAAAGCGCGCGCGCAGGTTGGTGCCGGTCGTCGTCTGCACGTCGTAAAAGCCGTCGCCCGCGCCCTGCCAGACGTCGATTGCCGCGCCCGCGAGCGGCTTGCCGTTCGCCCCGCGCACGCTGCCCGACGCCACGCAGGGTTCGCCCACGGTGCCCGGATTCACGATGCTCGCGCCCATCGCCAGCTCTGGCGCGCCTTCGACGAAGAACGGCCCGAGCACCGTCGACTCGGTCGCCTTGCCCGCGTCGCCGTAGTTGATGAAGTCGACCAGCATCGACACGCCGAGCGTGTCCGACATGAGGATGAATTCCTGACGCTTGTCGTCGCACCAGTGTCCGGTCTCGGTGAGGAACTTGATGCCCTCGAACCATTCGGCCTGGGTCGGGCGCACCTCGCGCACGAAACCGTGCAGGTGTTTTACCAGGCTCGTCATCACCTGCTTGAGTCGCGGATCGGACGTACCCTCGATGCGGCGCAGGACCTCGGCGGTCAACGTTTCCTCGGTGAAGTTTCTGATCGTCATGCTCGCGTCCTCCTGCGTGGATGCTACCATCCCGCCGCGCCACCCGGCCCCGTCCAAAACCCTGTTCGGCGCATCGATTATGAACGTCGCATTCGTCTCCTCCGAAGTCGAACCCGAACGCTGGCTGCCAGCGCTGCGCCGGGCGCTCCCCGCGATGCGCTTCGAGGTCTGGCCGCAGATCGCCGATCCGTCGGCGGTGCAGATCGCGCTCGTCGCCGCGCCGCCCGAGGGCGTGCTGGGGACCTTCCCCAACCTGCGCTTCATCCAGGCCCTGTGGATGGGCGTCGACGGACTACTCGCCGATCCGACGCTGCCGCGCCAGGTGCCGCTTGCCCGGCTGATCGATCCGGGCATGGTCGCCGCGATGAGCGAGACCGTGCTCGCGCGCGTGATCGACTGGCACCGTCATCTGCATCAGTACCGGGCGCAGCAAGCCGCGCATGCGTGGACACCGCTGCGGCAATATCTGGCTGCGGACCGCACGGTCGGCATCCTTGGGGTCGGCGCACTCGGCACCGACGCCGCCGCAAAGCTGGTCGCGCTCGGCTTCAAGGTGTGCGGCTGGAGCCGACGCGCGAAAAAGGTTCCAGGAACCTTTTGCACCTTCGGCGCGGACGGGCTCGAGGCGATACTGGGAAAAAGCGAGGCGCTGGTCTGCCTGCTGCCGCTCACCGCCGAGACGCGCGGCATCCTGAATGCCAAGCACCTTGCGCTGCTGCCCAAGGGCGGCTGCGTGATCAATGTCGCCCGGGGCGGGCATGTCGTCGACAACGACCTGCTGGCGGCGCTCGATTCAGGCCATCTGGCGCACGCCTACCTGGATGTATTCGAAACCGAGCCGCTGCCTGCGGATCATCGATACTGGGATCACCCGGGCGTGACGATGACGCCGCACATCGCGGCGCTTACCGACCCACGGTCCGCGCTTGCCATGGTGGCCTCGAACCTCGAGCGCTTCGCGCGCGGCGAACCGCCCGAGGCGCTGGTCGATGTCGCGGCGGGCTATTAGCCTTCGGCGGCGTAGTCGAGCTTCGGATACCAGTTTTCCCCGCGCCCCTCGGGCGTGAGGTCGAGCAGATTCCATAGCGGCCAGACGAGGTCGACGTGGCGATTGTTCTGCCCGGGGTCAGAATCCGCAAACAGCATTTCTGTGGCGTACCAATGATGGATTTTCCCGCCACGCCGAACGAACACGTTTAGACAGGGAATCTGCTGCCCTTGCGGGTTCTCGCCGAAATAGTCGCGGTTGTACGTCGTGCCCGCCGACGACAGCAAACGCAGATTCGACCAGCCGCGGGAGTGTGCGTAGGCGCGCGTGCGTGCGATCGGCGACTTGGCGATGACCACCAGATTGGTTCGCTCGGCGATGTGCGGCATATTGCCGTTCAGGCCGTCGAGCATCGCAGTGCACATGGGACAGGCCTTTCCCGTGTCGGGTCCGTACATGAAGCTATACGCAACGAGCGTATCGCGAGCGCCGAAAAGTTCCGACAGATGGACCTTTCGCGGCGGGTCGCCTTCCTCGAACAGGTAGTCCTCGAGCACTTCGCCGCCCTCGGGCAGCGCACGGCGCTGCGCCGCCACGGTCTCAATCTGCCGCCGCAGCGCGATCTCGGATTTGAGCAGCGTGTCCCGCGCCGAGCGGTAGGCGGCGGTTTCGTTTGGAAATCGCCGCTCGTGGAGGTTCGCGGCCATGATCAGCCCGCCGTCGCCGGGTCGCTGGCCTTGAAGCTCTCGCGCTCGCGCATCGCCAACTGGGCACGGGCGACATTCGGCGCGGCTTTCATCAACGCCTTGCCCTCCGGCATGCCCTCGATGTAGCCGAGGATCGGCGCCAGGAACAGGTCGGCCAGGCTGACGTTCGCGCCAGCGAGCAGATCCTTCGCCCCGTAGGCGGCATCGAAGATCGCGAGCTGCTGCGCGATCTGCGTGAGCGCAGGATCGATCACGCTGCGATCGGGCTTGCCGTCGGCGCCTTTGGGGAAGATGTACTGCAGCAGGTAGCGCCGCACCATGGCGTCGTAGCAATAGGAATTTATCGCACTCACCCACTGCTCGCAGCGCGCGCGGTCGCGAATATTGCCAGGCACCAGGCTCGGGCCCGGAAACGCTTCCTCGACGTAGCGCAGGATCGCGCTGGTTTCGAACAACTGAAGGTCGCCGTCGCGGAATGCCGGCATTTTGCCCCAGGGGTGAATCGCCAGGATTTCCGGGGTCTGCGGCATCGCCTGCTGCAGCGTGTACTTGACGCCCTTTTCCGCCAGGCCCATACGCGTCGTGCGGACGTAGGTACTGCGCGGATCGCCCAGCAGCGCGACGTTGGCGGCGGTGCCGCGATCGTCGAACTGCTCGACGAGAGCGTTGAGGCTCGAATTCCAGCCGGAATTGTGCGCGTCTCGCAGCCCCGGATCCGGGAAGCCCGAGTGCGTCATGCGCACCTCCGTCCCGCTGTCGCGCTCGGCGAAACTCACCGTGATCAGCGTCTCGACGTTCGGCATGCCCTCGCCCTGCCACTGCCAGGTGTAGACCAGTCGCTCGGGCCGCGTGATCTCCTGATACACGCCCGCCGCGGTATGACGGTCTCCGTCCCGCGCCAACATGGTGACGCTAAAGCGTCCACCCGGGCGCGGGTCGGCGCTCACCTCGGGAATCGTCATGCCGCGCGGGCACATCCAAGCCTTCATCAACGCCGGGGTGACGAATGCATCGAACACCTTCTCGCGCGGCGCGCGGATCGTGCGCTCGAGCGTCAGTTCGAACGTGGCTGCCTTGTTCATCGCTTCCTCCTCTTGCTGCGTTTGGTTGCTGGGGGCGTTTCCAGTAGATCGGCCAATCGATCGAGGCTCTCTTCCCAGAAGCGCCGGTAGCGCTCGAGGAACTCGTTCGCCTCGAGCAGCGGTTTGCCGGTCAGGCGGCAGCGCCGCCATTGCGCGTCGACCGCGCGCTCAACCAGGCCGGCATGCTCGAGCACCTTGAGGTGGCGCGAGATTGCAGGCAGGGAAATCTGGAACGGCTGCGCCAGGTCGCCAACGGTCGTTTCGCTATGCGCGAGACGCGCGAGGATCGCGCGCCGGGTCGGGTCGGCGAGTGCGGCGAAGGTGGTCGACAGACGGTCCATGCTTGTATTTAACCTACTCGTTAAATGAAAGTCAAGCGGAAAACATAACCTGCCCATTCAGCGCGCGAGGTAGCCCGAATCGACCGGCAGCACGATCCCGGTCACGCAGCGCGCAGCCGGGCTCGCGAGGTAGAGCACGGCGGCGGCGATGTCCTCCGGCTCGGGCAGCACGCCGAGCGGCGTGTTGCGCATCACGGCCTCGATGCGTTCCGGGTCCGAGAACACCGCCTCGGTGAGATCGGTACGCACATAGGTCGGCGCGACCGCGTTCACCCGGATGGCCTGCGACGCCCACTCCAGCGCCAGCGCCCGCGTCAGATTGACGACGCCACCTTTGGACGCTTGGTAGGAGGCATTCGGGAAGATTCCGCCCGACAGGCCCATGATCGAGGCGATGTTGACGATCGCGCCACCCCCGTGCGACTGCATGTGGCGCGCCGCCGTACGGGCGCAGACGAACACCGCGGTCAGATTGAGGTCGACGACCTCGCGCCACGCCTCGATCGGCATCTCGGTCGCCGGGATGCGCGCCGCACGCCCGGCATTGTTGACGAGCACATCGAGCCCACCCAGCTCGGCGATGACGCGCGCGAAGGCCTGCTCGACCGCGGCTGGATCGGTCACGTCGCAGCCGAGTGCGAGCGCGCGGCCGCCCGCGGCCTCGATCTTGCGTGCGCGCGCCTGCGCGCTCGCCGCGTCAATGTCGAGCACAGCCACCGACGCGCCAGCGGCAGCGAGCGTCTCGGCACAGGCCGCGCCAATGCCGCGTCCGCCGCCGGTCACCAGCGCGACACGATCGTTCACTCTGAATGCGTCCATTGGGCTGACTATATACTGCAGCGCGATGCACGATCTGCTGATTCGCAATGCGCTGTTGATCGACGGACTCGGCTCGGCGCCGGTGCGCGGCGATCTCGCGGTGCGCGACGGACGCATCGTGGAAATTGGCGACATCGAAAACACGCGCGCCACCGCGGCGCGCGCGGTCGTCGATGCCGACGGCCTCGCCCTCATGCCGGGAATCGTCGATACGCATACCCACTACGACGCCCAGCTCACTTGGGATCCGGGCGCCGCGCCCTCCCCCGAACTGGGCGTGACCACCGCAGTCATCGGCAACTGCGGCTTCACCATCGCACCCTGCCGCGCGGGCGACCGCGAACGCGTCATGCGCAACCTGACGCAGGTCGAAGGCATGTCGCTAGACGCGTTGCGCGCGGGAATCCGCTGGGACTTCGAGTCGGTGCCCGAATACCTCGACCAGCTCGAGCGCGGCGGCATGACGCCGAATGTCGCCTGCTTCGTCGGTCATTCGTCGCTGCGCAGCTACGTCATGGGCGAGGCGGCGGTCGAACGCGCGGCGACCGCAGCCGAGGTCGGCGAGATGCGGCGCCTGCTCCTCGAAGGCATGCAGGCCGGCGCGGTCGGCTTCGCGACCAGTACCTCGCCCGCGCACAATGGCGCAGGCGGCCTGCCGATGCCCTCGCGCCTCGCCGACGACGCCGAGCTGCGCACCCTGGTCGGCAGCCTGAAGGACGCCGGCCGCGGACTGTTCATGCTCACCAAGGGCGGGCAGACGCGGATGGACTTTCTCGAATCCCTCGCCGCGCAGTCGACGCGTCCGGTGATCGTCGCCGCGCTGCTGCACAACAGCACCAATCCGACGGCGGTATTCGCCGATCTCGATGCGATCGCGGCGTCGAACGCGCGTGGCCATCGCATGATTGGCGCGATCTCCTGCTGCCCGCTCAGCTTCGACTTCACCCTGCGCTCACCCTACCCGATCGAAGGCATGGATGCTTGGCGGCCGGCGCTCGGTTTGAAGGGCGACGCGTTCCGGGGGAAGCTCGCCGACCCTGCGTTTCGCCAGACGATCCGCGATGAGCTCGCGCGACCGGCGGTGTTTCGTCTGTTCAACGGTGAATGGGACAAGGTGCAGGTGGTCGAATGCGTTCGCGCCGAACACCGCGCCTACGAGCACCGCACGCTTGCCGCCCTCGCCGCGGAGGCGGGCAAGGATCCGCTCGATTTCTGGTTCGACCTTGCGCTCGCCGAGGACCTCGACACCGTGTTTGTCGCGCTCACGCTGAACAGCGACGAGGACGCAGTGGGGCGCATGCTCCGCCACCCGGCGAGCATGGTGTCGTTGTCGGACGCCGGCGCGCACCTCACCTTCTTCAACGACGCCGGCTTCGGCTTGCACCTGCTCGGGCACTGGGTACGCGAGCGCGCCACGCTCACACTTGCCGAAGCGGCGTGGCAGCTCTGCGGCCTGCCGGCGAGCGTGTTCGGCCTGCGCGAGCGCGGTGCGCTCAAGCCCGGCTACAACGCCGATCTGCTGCTGTTCGATCCGCAGACGGTCAACCGCGGCGCCAAGACCCGCCTGCACGATCTGCCCGGCGGCGCCCCGCGCCTGACGACGCCCGCAATCGGTGTGCACGGGGTGTGGGTGAATGGGGTGCACGTGGCCGACGCGCGCGGTCCGCTCGAGACCGTGACACGACCGGGTCGCCTGCTGCGCGAGTTCGCGCCCTAGCGAAGGGGCGCGAGGGCAGCGGAGGTGGTGTTTGTAGGCCCGCGTTCACTCGCCAAGACGCGCCGGGACCCGCCGATCACGTCACGTTTTTCGGGTGTGTCTTCCTGTGTTTGAGCGTCCGCTTCGAGGGTCCGCTTTCGGGAAAAGTGAATGGGCGCTATCGACCTATTCTGTTGAAAAACTCGTTTGCCGCACCCGAGGCATGCCGTCGTCGAAAAGTCGAACGCTCAGGATACGCTACACGCGACGCTAGCGAATGGGGTAAGGGGTCGACGACCCCCAAAATTCATTCAGAAAGTCGCGTGAAAGAGTTTTTCAACACAATAGACCCAATGCGGACGTTTATGTAGGTGGGCGGATCCATCAAAAACAAACCCCGCCGAAGCGGAGTCTGTCTGTGTGAGCGCCGACGAATTGAATTACGCGGCGTGCAGTTTCCTTCTGTATTTTCATTTCCTTGATTTAACGATATAAGCTCTGGCTCGCTGAACCTTGTCTATACAGTTGGGATATTTGCCAAATTCCGACTGGATCTTCGCGGCCCCTAGCAAACTGGCCGCTTTCGAATATTCCACCGTGCCGCCAAAACCATTTGCCTTGGCGAAATCCAATTCTTTATAGGCCACTTCCAGGCCATTCTCGCACTGCATCGCTAAAGAGCTGTTGGGGTTACCAGCACACCCTGCTGTAACAGCGAGAAAGAGCGTTAAGGCGGTAATGATAAGAGATCGCATCTCAAGTTCTCCTTTCTGAAGTAGGGACCCTAAAACAGTAGAGGGCAATGTAGCTGACACCTGCGAGGCAAGTTAAAGGAAAACTCGCAGATGCGGTCGAAGCCTGAAATTATCCGACACTCCGGGCGGGTGAATCGCGGAAAGGTGTGCGTCTATCACGGCTACTTTACCGGCAAGAACCCGCATCGCCCCAGGATGAAGCGAGCGGAACGAAGGTCTGGAATTGGCCGGTAGCCGCCGGTCGTGACCGGGCGCTATCGACCGAGGCTGTGTGAAAACGCAAGCGCCAAATTTTTCGTCGTTCGAAAGATGACGTAGCGGCCTCTACAGCGTCTTTTCGACTCGCCACAAGATCTGAGCCGTGAGAAATCGTCGTGTGGCGAGT
>JAQBBQ010000212.1:0-7960 GCA_032125995.1 Betaproteobacteria bacterium
GCTGGATGGACGCCGGATTCCTCAACCTGGACTCCCTCGGGCGCGACGAGGCCTCTGACCCCTTTTTGACTTTTTCTGTCGCCTTCCATGCCCAAAAAGCGATCCTCCAAACGCCAACCCAAGCCCTACTGGGAGCGGGCCTTCAGGGGTCACGCCTACTGGAAGGGCAAGGTGAAGCTCGGGCGCGTGACGCTCGATGCCGAGCACATTACGGGTGAGCCGGGACGCTACGGATGGGAAGCCGCAGGCAAGTTCGGCCGGGCCGAAACGCTGCAGATCGCGAAGGACGCGGTCGAACTTGCCGTCGCGATGTCGGACAAACAACTACCGCTGTTCGATTGAGCCCCGATGAATTCAATCGCCGTCGCACTCGCCAAATTGATTGTCGCGCTGCCGACGGTCGACGGCCCCGCGGCGGTGCAAATCGCGCCGCCCACGCAAAAACCGTGAAGAAGAAACCATGGACGACAGAACGCTAGACCTATTTGCGACCGACAACGAAGACGACGCGTCGCCGATCGAGCGGCACGCGTCACAGGCCTATCTCGGCTACGCGGTGTCGACGGTCAAGGCGCGCGCCCTGCCCGAGATCGCCGACGGGCTGAAACCCGTGCAGCGTCGCATTCTGTACGCGATGGGCGAGGCGAGTTCGAACGGCTTTACCAAGTGCGCGCGCTACGTCGGTGAGGTGCTCGGCAAGTACCACCCGCACGGCGACAGCTCGACCTACGACGCGATGGTGCATCTGGCGCAGCCGTTCTCGATGCGCTACCCGCTGATCGACGGCCAGGGCAATTTTGGTTCGCGCGACGGCGACGCCGCAGCGGCCTACCGCTACACCGAGGCGCGGCTGTCGCGCTACGCCGAGCTGATGCTCGCCGAGATCGACGAGGGCACGGTCGATTTCGTCAGGAACTACGACGGCAAGTTCGACGAACCGCAACTCCTGCCGGCGCGCATGCCCTTTGGTCTGCTGAACGGCTCGTTCGGCATTCCGGTCGGTTTTTCGACGCGCATCCCGCCGCACAACCTGCGGGAGGTCGCCGCTGCGGCGGCGCACGTCATCCGCCACCCGCGTGCCACGCTGGACGACATCCTCGAGAAGCTTCCCGCGCCGGACTTTCCGGGCGGCGGGCAGATCATTTCGCCGCCCGAGGAGCTGCGCCAGGCCTACGAGACCGGGCGCGGCTCGATCGCGCTGCGCGCGCGCTGGAACACCGAGCCGCTCGCGCGCGGACAGTGGCGCATCGTCGTCACCGAGCTGCCGCATGGCGTGTCCACCCGCCAGGTGCTCGAGGAGATCGAGGCGCTCGTCAATCCGCGGCCGTCGTCGGGCAAGAAGGACGTCTCCCAGGAGCAAAAGCGCCTGCGCCAGTTCGTCCTCGACCAGGTCGAGACGGTGCGTGACGAGTCCGACCGCAAGTCGAAGCTGCGCCTGGTGATCGAACCGCGCAGCTCGCGCCAGAACCCGGAGGAGACGATGGCGGCGCTGATGGTGCACACCGCGCTCGAGACGCGCAGCGCGATCAACCTCACCTGGCTCGGCCTCGACGGACTGCCCGAGACCAAGGGCATCGTCGAGATCCTGCGCGAGTGGGGCACGTTCCGCGTCCAGACCGTGCGCCGGCGGACCGCGCACCGCCTCGAGAAGTGCGAGCAGCGCCTGCACATCGTCATGGGGCGCTTGCTTGCCTACGTCAAGATCGAGGAGATCATCAAGCTCATCCGGTCCTGCGATGACCCGACCGAGGCGCGCGAAAAGCTGCGCGCGAAATGGAAATTTACCGAGCGCCAGGCCGAGGACATCGTCAACCTGCGACTTGGCCAGCTCACCAAGCTCGACGGCGTCAAACTGAACGACGATCGCAAGCACCTGGAGGGCGAGCGCAAGGGCTACCAGACGATACTCGGCACCGACAAGGCGCTCACCAAGCTCGTCGTCGCCGAACTCGCCGAGGACGCAAAAAAGTTCGGCGACGAGCGCCGCACGCTGATCAAGTCCGCCGAGCGCGCGACGATCGAGCGTGCGGTGCTCGAGGAGCCGATCACCATCGTCCTCTCCAAGAAGGGCTGGCTGCGCGCACGCAACGGCCACGCCATCGACGTCTCGACGCTCAGCTTCAAGGATGGCGACGGCTTCGCGACGACGCTCGAATGCAAGACCACCGCTACGCTCGTCCTGCTCGGCGCCTCGGGCAAGACCTGGACGATCGACGCGGCCAATGTCCCGGCCGGGCGCGGCGACGGTGTGCCGGTGAATACGCTGGTCAACGCGAACGGCGACAACATCGTCTGGATCGCGACCGGAGATTTGTCGCGCCGCCTGTTGATGAGCTCGAGCGCGGGGCAGGGCTTCCTGTGCAAGCTCGGCGACCTCGTTACCAAGACGCGTGCCGGGAAGGAGTTCATGAACGTTGCCGAGGGTGCGCGCGCGAACGCGCCGGTCGACGTAGGCGGTGCGGGTGAGGCCTCGAAACTCAAGCTTGCTGCGCTCTCCTCCGATGCGCGCCTGCTGGTGTTCCCGCTCGATGAGCTCCCGGTGCGCCCGAACGGTGGCGTGGGCGTGCAGGTCATCGCGCTGCCCGACACGGTGTTGCTCGCCTCGGTGGCGGTGACCGACGGAAAATCGCTCGCCGTCTCCGGCTTCAAGCGCGCGAGGAAGCAGACTGTGCTCGACGCCAAGGCGCTGAAGGCGTACGAAGGTAAACGCGCGCAGCGCGGGCGCGTGTGCGACGTCGGCTTCCGGCCTGACCGACTCGGCGGCTGACCGGTTTACATTGCGCCGCGCCAAGGAACCAAGACCGTGATCCGGGCACTGCCCGATTGGCTGCGGCCGATGCTGGTGCCGGGCGGCATTCTCATCGCCGCCGCGCTGCTCGCCGCCGCCGACCTTCCGCTGCCGCCCTCGCTTGCCGGCCTGCGCGCGATCGCGCCCTACGCGGTGCTCGGACTGGCGGGCGCGGTGACGCTCTGGTTCAACCGCGGGCGCGCGTTCGTGGTCGCACTCTCGCTGCTCGCGGCCTACGGCGGGCAGCGCTACGCCGCCGACTTCGTCTATGCGAGCTTCGCCGCGCACGCGTTCTACCTCGCGGTGGTGATCCTCGTGCCGCTCAACATGCTCGCCGCGCTGGTGCTGCCCGAGCGCGGCGCGGTGCACGGCGGGAGCCTGCGCTGGATCACGCTGATCGTCGTCGAGATCGGCCTTGTCACCTGGCTCGCGGCCTGGGGCCAGGGGCAATACCCGGATGCGTCCTGGCGTGACAGCTTCGAGCATTGGGCGCTGCGCTCACCGCCCGTGCCGCTCGTCGGGCGCATCGCCTTCGCCGCCGCCATCGCCGCCGCCGTATGGCGCGCCTACCCGCGCTTCCTCGCGCTCGATGTCGGCAAGGCGGGCGCGCTGTTGGCGTTCTTCATCGCCTGCTGGTGGATCGAGCACTACGGCGCCTTCGCGGCGTTCATGACCGCGGCGGGCGCGATCCTGCTGGTCGCCGTGCTGCAGGAGTCCCACCGGCTCGCGTTCCGCGACGAGCTCACGGGGCTGCCGAGCCGGCGTGCACTCGACGAGCGCATGCGCGCGCTCGGCGCGCGCTACACCGTCGCGATGGGCGACGTCGACCACTTCAAGAAGTTCAACGACACCCATGGCCACGACGTCGGCGACCAGGTGCTGCGCCTGGTTGCCGCGCGCCTGGACGAGGTCGGCGGGGGCGGGCGTGCGTTTCGTTACGGTGGCGAGGAATTCACCGTGATCTTTGCCGACACGAAACTGAAGGATGCCCTGCCGCATCTCGAGGCGGTGCGCCAGACGGTGCAGGACTATCGCATGGCGATTCGCGGCGACGATCGCCCAAAGAGCCAGCGTAAAGGGTCCAAGCGTCGCGGCGACGGCGAACCCGAGGCAGACGAAGGTCTATCGGTGACGATCTCGATCGGCGTCGCCGAGCCGAAGCCGGGCGAGGACATGAAGCCGGCCGAGGTCATCAAGGCGGCCGACGCTGCGCTCTACCGCGCCAAGCAGGCCGGGCGCAACCGCGTGAGCCGCTAGCGCAGCGCGGCGGCGGTGGAACGGCTCGAGCGCTTCTACCGGATCGACCGGCTGCTCAAGGAGCGAGCGCCGGTGTCGTTTGCCGCGCTGCTGCAGGCCTTGGAGGTTTCGCGCGCGACGCTCAAGCGCGACCTCGACTACATGCGCGACCGCTTCAACGCGCCGATCGAATACGACCGCGCCGCGCGCGGCTACCGTTTCGGCGCGCGCCGCGCCGGGCCGCGCTACGAGCTGCCCGGCCTGTGGTTCTCGGCCGACGAGGCGCATGCGTTGCTGACGATGCGCCAGCTGCTGGTCGAACTCGAGCCGGGCCTGCTCGGCCCGCACATCGAGCCGATGCTCGCGCGCCTGCGCGCAATCCTCGGTACCGGCGAGCATTCCTGGACCGAGATCGAGCGCCGCATCCGCATCCTGCAGCCTGGCCGCCGCGGCGGGCGTGGTGATCAGTTCGGCGTCGTCGCGACCGCGCTCCTGCGTCGGCGCCGGCTGCACATCCGGCACTACCACCGCGCACGCGACCGCGAAACCGAGCGCGAGGTCTCGCCGCAGCGGCTGGTGTACTACCGCGACAACTGGTACCTCGACGCCTGGTGCCATCTGCGCAAGGACCTGCGCAGCTTCGCGGTCGATGCGATTCGCGCGGCGGTGCTGCTCGATGCGCGCGCGAAAGAGGTCCCCCGCGCCGAGCTCGACGCCTACCTCAGCAGCGGCTACGGCATCTTCGCCGGGCGCCAAGTGGAATGGGCGCAGCTGCGTTTTTCGGCGCCGGCGGCGCGTTGGGCCGCGGCGCAGACCTGGCATCCGCAGCAGCGCGCGCAGGCCGACGCCGAGGGCCGCTGGGTGCTCGAACTTCCCTACGCCGACGATCGCGAGCTGGTGATGGACATCCTGCGCTACGGCGCCGATGTCGAGGTGCTCGGCCCGCCAGACCTCAGGCGCCGCGTCGCCGAGACGCTCGCGCAGGCGGCGGCGCGCTATCGCTGAACAGGTCGCCCGTCGTCGGGCGCGCGGCGGGCGCGACCACGGTTGATGCGCGGCGGTGGGGCGCTGGCCTGGCGGACGCAGCAACCCCCGTGGCCTTCGCGGCATAGGTGCAGAATTCGCAGCCGGCTGCGGGCGGCGGCGCTTCGGATTGCATCAGCAGGGCGCGGATCGCGCCGAGCGTGCCCTCGACCCAGCTGTCGTCGCCATCGTAGGGAATCATGCGCAGGGTGAATTCGAGCCGCGCGTCGAACGCGGGCAGGTCGCGCTTGCCGTTCGCGTACACGAACCACCCGCGCCACGCCACCGCCAGGCCCTGACGGCGCAGCAGCCACTGGTAGAACTCCATCTGGCGCTTGTAGGAAATCTGCCACGCGGCGTCGAGCGAGACCTCGCCCGCCTTCGAGGTCGCCTTGTAGTCCACCACGATCAGTTCACCCGTGTCGAGGTCGCGCCACAGGTCGTCGATCGCACCGAACAGCTCGAACTGCGTGGCCGCATGCAGCGTGCGCACGCCCTTGAAGTTCTGCCGCCAGGCTTCGAGTTCGGGGTGCGCGTGCGGCACGGCGTGGATACCCGCCGCGGTCATCAGCGGGTGCGGCTGCTGCGCCGTGCGGTAGCGGTCGAACTCGTTTTTGAGCAGCGCATCGACCGCCAAGTTCAGGTTGAAGGGCGGCCCCGACGGCCGCGCGATGCCGGCGCGCCGGTCGAGCCAGAAGCAACGCGCGCAATTGAGGAACAGCTCGACCTTGCTGCGGCTGAGCGCGAAGGGCTGTGGCGAGGCGGGGTCGAAGAGCTTGCGCGCCATGGGCCATTCTAGTCGTTCAGTGTTCCGGGCCGCGCTCGATCCACCCCGGCAGGCTCATCTCCTGAGCCACCGGCGCGCACACACTGGGCACGCCATGAAGACCGGAGCCCTGCATGATCCCGCTCGATTTACTCATCGCGTTGACGCCCGCGTTCCTCCTGTTCGCACTCTGGCTGCTGGAGACCTGAGCCGCCCGTCGCCGCGTGACGCAACGGGTGCATACTCGGGTTCGAGGATCCTGCGCCCGATGAGCACCGACACAGCCGACCCGCTCGCACTGTTTCTGAGGGTCACGGCCTTCGCCGCCGAGAAGCACCGCATGCAGCGCCGGCGCGACGTCGAGGCTTCGCCCTACATCAACCATCCGATCGCGCTTGCGAACGTGCTGAAGAACGAGGGCGGCATCTCCGACCCGATCGTGCTCTGCGCGGCGCTCTTGCACGACACGATCGAGGACACGGAGACGACCTACGACGAATTGCTGCGCGAGTTTGGCCCCGAGATTGCCGACGTCGTGGCCGAAGTCACCGACGATACGACCCTGAAGAAGGCGGCGCGCAAGCTTGCGCAGATCGAGGGCGCGCACCTCAAGAGCCCGCGCGCCAAGCTCGTCAAGCTGGCCGACAAAATCTGCAATGTGCGCGACATGGTCGAGCGCCCGCCCGCCGACTGGCCGCTCGGGCGCAAGCAGGAATACTTCGACTGGGCCAAGTCCGTGGTCGATCGCCTGCGCGGCGCGCATGGCACGCTCGAGCGGCTGTTCGACGAAGCCTTTTCGCGCCGGCCGCAGTAGCGTCGCGCGAAGTGTTCGCCTTTGCGCCTTTGCGCCTGCGCCTGAACTCAGGCGCGCAGCGCTGCCACGTGATCGTGCAGGAACCAGCGCCGGGTGACGACTTCGCGCGTGAACCAGTGGGTGCGCAGCAGCCACGCCGCGAGCGTCTGCTTGAGCGTGCTGGGCGGGCTTGCCTGCAGCCCGTCGCGCCAGCGCCGCGGCCCGAAGCGTGCCTCGATCGCGCGCGCGTACGGGGCGAGCGCGGTCGCGGAATAGTCGCCGCGCCGGGCCTCGATCGTGCGAATCACCTGCGCCGCGAGCAGTGCCGACTCGACGGCGGGGCGGATGCCTTCGCCGCTTTCCGGGTAGGCGAGCCCGGCGGCGTCGCCGACGAGTAGCGCCTGATCGGCCGTCAGCGGGCGCGCGGCATGCGCGTAGAGCAGATAGGCGTGGCCCTTCGGCTTGCTGCGCGCCACGGCCTCGGGCAGCACGCCGTCGCGCACCAGCGCGTCGAGGAAGCGCTCGGCGTGTGCCGCGAGCGCGCGCGGATTCTCGCGGCCGATGCCGACGTTCACCCAGTCGCCCTTGCGAAACACCCATGCGTAGCCGGTCAGGTCATCGCAGAAGTAAAGCCGCGGCGTATCGCCGCGCGCGCCGCACTGCGCGGCCTGCTCGGGCGTCATGCGCACCTCGAACTCCTGCGCGCCAACCACCGTCTCGCCTTTGCCCGGGCGCGCGCCGAGTGCGCGCGCAACCGGGCAGAAATGTCCGCCTGCACCGACCAGCAGCCGCGTGCGCAGCGTTTCATTGACGATCCAGTGCGCGCCGTCGCGCCGCAGCGTTTCGATCGCCTGCCCGGTGCGCAGTTCGGCGCCGCAACGCGCAAGGAGATAGTGGTCGAATTCAAAGCGCCGGATGCCGTAACTCACCGGCGCCGTGCCGTGCTGGTTGTGCACGCCGGGCGCGCCCATGCGCGCAATCTCGAACCCATGGATCGGCTGCAGGACGCGGCTGCGCGCGTAGTCCTCGAGGTCGAGCCCGAGCGCGTCGACCACCGCGGGGGTAATCCAGCCGGCGCAGATCTTGTCGCGCGGAAAGCGGCGCTTGTCGAGCACGCTGACGCCGAGCCCGCTGGCGTGCAATGCGCGCGCGAGCGTCGAGCCGGCCGGCCCGCCGCCCACGATGACCACGTCGCGCGTTTCCATTCGGGCCGCCGTCGGGTCTGCGCGCCGCTCAGCTGTAGAGGTGGGCGCGCGTCGCCGGTACCGCGTTGCTTCTGCCACGCGCGAACACCACCTGGTAGAGCTGCAGCGATCCGGTGGAAAAGCCCGCAATCGCGCCGGCGAGGTAGAGG
>JAQBBQ010000213.1:0-3859 GCA_032125995.1 Betaproteobacteria bacterium
TGATCCTCGGCGTCGCCACGGTCATGCTGGTGCTGTTTCTGCCGCGCGGCATCGTCGGCACGATCCTGCGCCGCCGCCCTGCGTGGCGTCGCTACATTCCCTGAGGCGCCGGCGTGGAAAACTTGGTTCTCAATGCACTCATCAACGGCCTGATTGTCGGTGGAATCTACGCGCTGATCGGCATGAGCCTGACCCTGCTCTACGGCGTGCTGCGCATCGTCAACTTCGCGCATGGCGAGTTCGTGATCGGCGGCTCGTTCCTCGCCTACGCGCTGTTCAGCAACCTCGGTCTGGCGCCGCTGTTTGCACTGCCGGTGGCGGCGGTGTCGTTTTTCGCGCTCGGCTGGGGCGCGTACTTCCTGCTGCTGCCGCGCCTACAGAAGAGCGACGACCCCGAGATCATGTCCTTCCTCATGATGTACGGCGTGTCGCTCGCGCTTGCCGCGGTGATGCTGCTCATATTCGAGGCCGACTCGCGCTCGATCGACTACTCGTTCCAGCCGATCGCCATGAAGATCGGGCCGATCTACGTCTCCACCGCGCGCATCGTCGCCTTCGGCATCACCATCGTGCTCGCGACCGCGCTCACCTGGTTCCTGTTCCGTACGCTGCCCGGCAAGGCGCTGCGCGCTACGATCATGAATCCCGAGGCGATCCAGATCATCGGCGTTGACGTGGTCAAGCTCTCGGCCTTCGCCTTCGCGCTCGCCTCGGCAATCGCCGGGGTGACGGGCGTGCTGGTCGCGCTGGTGTTTCCGGCCTTCAATCCCTTCTCGGGTGCCGAGTACTCGATCATCGGCTTCATCGTGGTGGTGCTGGGGGGCCTCGGCAATCCGCTCGGGGCGCTACTCGCCGGCATCCTATACGGGCTTTCCGAGCAGCTCGCCACGGTGTTCCTGCCGCAGGCGATGGCGCCGATCGTCGGTTTCGGCATCCTGGTGGCCGTCATCCTGATCCGGCCCGCTGGCCTGCTGGGCTGGAGGGCGCAGCGATGAGCGCGGCGATCGAAGTCCACGGCCTGCGCAAGCGCTTCGGTGGCCTGACGGCGCTCGATGGCATCGAGCTCGAGGCGCGCCCGGCCGAGGTGCTCGGCATCATCGGCGTGAACGGCGCCGGCAAGACCACGCTGATGAACTGCATCTGCGGCATCTATCGCGCAGACGAAGGCCGGGTGATGATCGGCGGGCGCGATACCACTGGCTTCACGCCCCACGAAATTGCGCACCAGGGGGTCGGACGCACCTTTCAGATCCCGCGCGTGTTTCGCAAGATGTCGCTCATCGACAACCTGCTGGTGCCGGTACTCGACCGTGACGCGACCGACCCGGTGCTGATCGAGCGCGCCGAGGCAATGCTCGAGCACATGCACCTGATCGACCTGCGCCATAACTTCGCCGAGGAGCTCTCCGGCGGCCAGCAGAAGCTGCTCGAGATGGCACGCATGCTGATGCCCGATCCGGCGGTGGTGATGCTGGACGAGCCGTTCGCGGGGGTGCATCCTACGCTTTGCCGGTTCATGATCGAGCGTATCGAGGCGATGGCCGCCGGCGGCAAGACGGTGCTCCTGATCAGCCATGACCTCACATCCATTTACCGGCTGTCGCGCCGCGTCGCGGCACTCAATGAAGGTCGCGTGATCGCGATGGGCGGGGTAGACGAGATCCGGAGCAATCCCGCCGTGGTCGAAGCCTACCTCGGCAACTGAGTGGATATCTGAAGACATGAACGCGCCTGCGATCAACGACCGTCCGGTGCTCGAGCTGCGCTCGGTCGATGTCGCCTATCACGGCGACATCCGTATCCTGCAAGGCCTGTCGATGGCGGTGCGCCCGGGGAAAATTACCGGCGTGATCGGGCCGAACGGCGCCGGCAAGTCCACCGCGCTGCGCACGCTCTACGGGCTGCTCAAGCCGGTCGCGGGCGACGTGCTCGTCGACGGCGAAGTGGTCACCGGCATGCCGCCGTGGCGATTCATCGAGCGCGGCATCACGCTGTTGCCGCAGAACCGGAGCCTGTTCAACGAGCTCTCCGTCGAGGACAACCTGAGGCTTGCCTGCTGGTCGTTCCGCCGCGACAAGGCGCGTGTTGCGGAGGCGCTCGAGCGCGCTTATGCGCAGTTCCCGATCCTGAAAGACCGGCGCACGCAAGCTGCCGGTGCGATGAGTGGCGGGCAGCAGCGATTTCTCGAGCTGGGGCGGGCGCTCGCGCTGCAGCCGCGTGCGGTACTGCTCGATGAGCCTACCGCGATGATCGCGCCCAAGCTCGCCGCCGAGATCTACGAGTTCATCCACGGGTTGCCCAAGCAGGGCATTACCGTGCTGCTCGTAGACCAGAACGTGCGCCAGTGCGTGCGCGTGGCGGACCATGTCTACGTGCTTGAACTCGGGCGCAACAAGGTCGATAGCTCGGCGAGCGACTTTGCGAAAGACGCCGACCTGCGCAGCCTGATCGCCGAATGGATGGATTACCGCATCGACGCCTAATGGGGCGGGCGTCGGCGCACCACACAGCAGCCCTCGAAGGATGATGACATGCAACGCAGAAACTTCCTGCTGGCGCTCGCCGCGCCGGTACTGATTGCCACGGTGGCCGCGGGCACGGCGAGCGCCCAGGCCGACAAGCCGATCCGTATCGGCATGACGGTCTCGTCCGCCGGCACGTTCGCGCTCGCCGCACAGTCGGGCCATCGCGGCGCGCAGATCTGGGTGAACGACGTCAACAGCCGCGGCGGCATCGAGGTCGGCGGCAAGAAGCGCAAGGTGGAACTGGTGATTCTCGATGACCGCAGCGACAAGCAGCTGGTGCCGCGCGTCTACGAGACGCTGATCAAGGACGAAAAGGTCGACCTCGTGTTCGGACCCTTCGGCTCGACGCTCACGGCGGCGGCCGCCAATACCACGGAGACCAACGCGAAGTTCATGGTGATCTGGTCGGCCTCCGCCGACTCGATCTACAAGCAGGGCTACAAGTACATCGTCTCGGCCACGCAGATCGCCGGCACGCTGCTCGGCCAGCCGGCGGTGCGCGCGCTGCACAGCATGGGCGTGAAGAAGATCGCTTTCGCGTACCTCGACGAGCCGTTCCCGGCGGCGCTCACCAAGGGTGCCATCGACCTGGCGAAACAGCTCGGCATGCAGGTGACGATGGATGAGAAGTTCGCGAAGGGCACCAAGGACTTCAACATCCTCATCCAGAAGGCGAAGGCGAGCGGCGCGGAGGCGTTCTATCCGACGGCCTACGAAGGCGACCAGATGACCATCGCGCGCCAGATTCGCGAGACGAACGCGGAATTCAAAGCGGTGTACCTGGTCTACGCCTCGCAGCCGCAGTTCCTGCAGCAATCGGGCAAGGACGGGCACTACGTCTTCAGCCAGACCCTCTTGCACGACAAGATCAACTGGAAGGTGACCCACGGCCTGAACCGCGCGCAAATGGTGGCGAGCTACGCCAAGCTCTTCCCGAGCGCGCAGTATCCGGCCGACTTCCAGACCATCCTCGCCTACGGCGCCGGCGTCACCACTGAGCAGATCATCAAGACCGCGGGCTCGCTCGAGGCGGCGAAGCTCAAGCAGGCGGCGATCAAGCTCTCCGGGAAGATCGTTACCGCCTGCGGCGAGTACCAGATCGACGAGACCGGCAAGCAGTACAAGAACGAGTTCTCGATCATGCAGACGCTGCCGAACGGGCTGGAGGTGGTTTATCCGCCCGCAGTCGCGACCGCGAAGGCGGTGTATCCGATGCCGCCTTTTAGCAAGCGCAAGTAAGGCAGGCAGTTCGAGGGGCGGGCGATCGATATCGCCCGCCATTTTTTTTTGCCGAACGGGCAGGAGGCTAGATGAGCGAGCGAGACAATGCGGCG
>JAQBBQ010000214.1:0-4038 GCA_032125995.1 Betaproteobacteria bacterium
GGACCGTGCAGGTCACCGCGGGCGTCACCGTCGTGAGCGGGCGCATGCCACCGCGTTTGGCGAGGCGCTGCAGATTCGGCGTGTGCGCGCCGATGAGCGCCGGCGACAATCCAACAGCCAGAATCACAAGTGTCGGGTTCATGCGTTGAATGTCTGCGCGGCGCTGCCACGCGGTTACGTTGCGGCGGTATGGCGTTATTGCGTTATCTTCGAGACCTCAGCTACATTGAACCCATCGCAAAAGCACAGGCGATGCCGGACGACAGGCAGATGCAGACCCAATGAGAGACGCCGCCCGCAAGCTACTGCGTGACTGGCTGCGCCGTCAACTCAACGACGTGCAGAATGCCTGGCTCGACGAGCAGCGCTCGACGCTTGCCGAAGACCCGGCCGATACCACGCTGCACATCGCACTTGGCATGGTGCCGCGGCGTCTCGGCAAAGCCGACCTCGACGTGTCGGCGGCCGATGGTGCGGCGGCCGACGCGGCGCTCTCCGGATGGGATCCGCGCGGCTGGAGCGTCACCGATGCGGCGCGCATTCTGTTGTTGAGCAGCCTGCCGCGCACTGGCAAGCCGTTTGCGGAACGCTTTCGGGCACTGTGCCAGACCGCCGACGTGGCCGAGGCCATCGGCCTCTATCGCGGGCTGCCGCTGTATCCGGATCCGGAGACGCTCGAGGCGCAGGTCGGCGAAGGTCTGCGCAGCAATATTCGTGGCGTGTTCGAGGCGATCGCCCACCGCAACCCCTACCCGCGGACGGTGTTCGACGCGCACCGCTGGAATCACATGGTGCTGAAGGCGCTGTTCATCGGCAGCCCGCTGGCGCCGATCGAAGGGCTGGACGAGCGCGCCAACGCCGAGCTGGCACGGATCATGTGCGACTTCGCCCACGAGCGCTGGGCTGCGGGTCGCCCGGTGCCGTTCGAAATCTGGCGCTGCGTCGGGCCGTTCGCCGACGAAGCGGCGATCAAAGACCTCGCGCGCGTCCTGTCGAGCGGCGAGGACATCGAGCGCCGCGCTGCAGCGCTTGCGCTGTCGGCTTGCCCGAACGCGAATGCGGCAAAATTGCTGACCGGGGTGCCCGCGCTCACGGCCGAAATCTCCAGCCAGAAACTCAGCTGGGCGACGCTGCAATGACTGCCGGTTAGATTGGTTACACTTTGGCGAGCGATCGTCGCCCGATCCGAATGGGAGTTCAGCCATGATGTTGATTGACCCGCATGCGCACATGATTTCGCGGACCACCGACGACTACGAGGCGATGGCGGCCTCGGGGGTCGTCGCGGTGATCGAGCCGGCGTTCTGGCTCGGGCAGCCGCGTACCAACGTGGGGTCCTATCTCGACTACCTGTCGTCGATCGTCGGCTTCGAGCGCTTTCGCGCGGGACAATTCGGGATCCGCCACTACTGCACGATCGGCCTGAACTCGAAGGAGGCGAACGACGAGGCGCTGGCCGAGGGCGTGATGGAACTCATCCCGCGCTTTGCGCTTAAGGAGGGCGTGGTGGCGATCGGCGAGATTGGCTACGACGAGCAGACCGCCCTCGAGGACAAGTATTACCGCCTGCAGCTCGAGCTGGCCAAGAAGCTCGAGCTGCCGGTCATGATCCACACCCCGCACCGCGACAAGAAACGCGGCACGACGCGTTCGATGGACGTTTGCGACGAGCACGGCCTCGATCCAGGCATGGTGGTGGTCGACCATAACAACGAGGAAACCGTCAAGGAGACGCTCGATCGCGGCTACTGGGCGGCGTTCTCGATTTATCCCAGCACCAAGATGGGCAATTCGCGCATGGTCGAGATCCTGCGTCAGTACGGCGCCAAGCAGGTGATCGTCGATTCGGCCTGCGACTGGGGTATTTCCGAGCCCCTCGGCGTGGCCAAGACCGCGCGCCTTGCGCTGCAAAGCGGAATCGACGAAGAGCAGGTGCGCCTCGCCTGCTACCAGAACGCGCTCGACGCCTACGGGCAGAGTGGGCAGATGAAGGAGGCCGACTGGCTCGATCCGGCGCCGATCGACCAGCGCACCGTGTTCGAGGGCAATTCGATTCTGCGCGGAGGCCGCGAGCCGCGCATCGAGAAGCTGACGAGCCGGCGCACGATGGACGATCTGATAATTAAGTAGGCCGGGTCGAGCCTGCGTCCGGCCGCGGCGACGCCGGTCGGCGGAAATTCACGATGTGGGATTTGTGCGGTGCAACCGGCGTGTCGGGCGTTGCAGAATTTCTTCAGGACCCTAAATATCGCATGCCGGCGGACTGAGAAGCGCGTTATGATTTCCGCGGGGGAGGCATTGGGCGCCACGGGGTTTGGTCTGCCGTATCGCTGATCGCGCGACCTGTATGCGACGCGAACGCCGGAGAAGCGGTGCGTACGTCATGCGAGTTTCACCATCATCGGGGAGGAGAGCATGAACGTATTCAAACGAGGCGGCGCAGTGTCCGCACTTTCTGCACTATCCGCCGCCGCGCTGCTCGCTGTATCGAGCGGGCCCGCGCTTGCTGCGGGCCCGAAAATCAAGCTTGAACCGCTGGTCTCGGGCATCAACACACCGCTTGCGATGGTGCAGCCGGCGGGCGACAGCCGGATGTTCATCATCGAGCAGAACGGCCGGATCAAGATCCTCGACAAGGGCAAGCTGAAGCCGTCGCCGTTCCTCGACATCCGCAGCAAGATTCACCCGCTGCTTCACGACTTCGACGAGCGCGGGCTGCTCGGTCTCGCGTTCCATCCTAAGTTCAAGGAGAACGGCAAGTTCTACGTCGCCTACAGCGCCCATCTCGACTACCAGTCCGATCTCGGCCAGATGCTGTGGTACTCGCACAGCAACGTCGTCGAGGAGTACACGGTGTCGAAATCGGATCCGAATACCGCGGACCCGAGCAGCGCGCGCCGGATCATGTCCGACCCCTGGCCGCAGTTCAACCATAACGGCCACTGGATCGGCTTTGGACCCGACGGCAAGCTGTACGTCTCGATGGGCGATGGCGGCTACGCCAACGACTGGGGCATCGGCCACAACGTGACGACGGGCAACGGCCAGGACATGACGATCAACCTGGGCAAGATCCTGCGCATCGACGTCGATTCGCGCACCGGCGACAAGGCCTACGGGATCCCGGCCGACAATCCGTTCGTCGGCAAGAAGGGTGTCAACCCCGAGATCTGGGCCTCGGGCCTGCGCAACCCCTGGCGCTGCTCGTTCGACACCGGCAGCGGGAAACTGTTCTGCGGTGACGTACAGCAGAACAGCTATGAACGGGTCGAGATCGTCGGCAAGGGGCAGAACATGGGCTGGCGCAGGGTCGAAGGCATGATGCGCTGCTTCGACTACACCAAGCCGGATGACCATCCGGCGACCTGCGACAAGTCCGGCATCACTCCGGCGATCCTCGAGTACAACAACTGCACCGCCAAGCCGCAGGGCTGCAAGGGCATTTCGGTGACCGGCGGTTACGTGTACCAGGGCAAGCACGCGGCGTGGAAAGGCAAGTACATTTTCGGCGACTGGAGCAAGTCGTTCGGCGAGATGGATGGCCAAATCTTCATCGCCAGCGAGACCGGCGGCAAATGGTCGATGGAAGTTGCCGAGGTCGTCGGCATGAAGGGCAAGTTGCCCTACGTCCTCGCCTTCGCGCAAGACAACGCCGGCGAGGTCTATGCGCTGACCTCGATCACGACGGGCCCGAACGGCTCGCTCGACACGATCTACAAGATCGTCCCGGCGCAGTAAGACAGCTTCAAAGGGATTCGTCACCGTCGTGTTCGCACGGCGGCGGCGAGTCCCTGTTTTTTCGTCTCGAAAGACGCCCGCACCGGGCAATCAAAAAATGATGGTTCGATTCAATATGGCGCTGGTTTGCGTACTCGCCATGGTGTCTGCGCCGGCAATCCCCGCGGGCGATGCGCCCCACGAGCACGGTCGTCGCGAAGCAGGCGGGCGCCGCGGAATCAACGCCGAAATTCGACAAGGCCTATCTCTCCGACCCGAAGAACATTGCCGCGGGCCAGGTGGTCTGGGAAGGGCAGTGCC
>JAQBBQ010000215.1:0-4146 GCA_032125995.1 Betaproteobacteria bacterium
GGTTGATCGCCGTAGGCGAGGCTGTAGATCACGCCCGCGGCGGCCGCCTTCTGCGCGAGGATCGGGCCGCAGTAGGCGTCGGCCTCGACCGTCACCATGACGACGTGTTTGCCGTGGCGGAAGGCTTCGAGTGCGTGCTCGGCGGCCGCCATCGGGTTGCCGGTCGCCTCGACGACGATCTCGATCGCCGGATGCGCGACCAGCGCACGCCAATCGTCCGAAACGTGGGTCTGTCCGCTCTTCAGCGCCGCGTCGAGCGACGTGGCCGCGGCCCGCTCGGCGGTCCATCCGACGCGCGCAAGATTCGCGCGCGCATTCTCCGGCGACAGGTCGGCGATGCCGGCGAGATGAACGCCCGGCGTGTTCGGCACCTGGGCGATGTACATCGAGCCGAACTTGCCGGCGCCGATGACGCCGACGCGCAGCGGCCGGCCCTCGGCGGCGCGCTGCTGCAGTTTTGCGTAAAGGTTCATGTCAGGCGGCCTCGCGCAGGCCCTGGAGTTCGTCGGTGGGCGTGCCGTCCTTCCAGGGTAGCGGCACGTCGTAAGCCTTGAGCAGGCAGTCGTCGGGCAGGCACTCGATCGGCGTGAAATCGCGGTGTGCGATGTAGCCCGGGCGCTTGAAGCGGCGAATGTGGTTCGACACTGCGCACAGCGACAGGTAGACGCTCACCCGGTTCCACGGCGAAAGATTCGAGGTCGACGCATGCACCAGGCAACCGTGGAACAGGATCATCGAGCCGGCAGGTCCTTTCGGCGCGACGATACCGCCGCGCGCAACCAGTTTGGCGATGGTGTCGTGGTCGATCGTCCACAGCGGATAGCTGGTGGTCGCGGTGTCGTGACCGGCCTCGAGCACGCCGAGCTTGTGGCTGCCCGGGATGAACATTAGCGGACCGTTGAATTCGGTGACCTCGTCTAGGAAGATGGCGACATTCATCGCGCGCGCCTCGGGCATCGCATCGTCGTTGGTCCAGGTGCCGAAGTCCTGGTGCCACTGCCAGACGTCGCCGTCGAAGGCCATCTTGCCGTTGATCTTGAACTGGTGCATGTACAGCTTCTCGCCCAACAGTTGCTCGACCGGCGCCACCATGCGCGGATGGCGCGCAAGCCGGGCGAAGGGCGCGCTGTACATATGCGCCGCAAAGTTGGTGCGCACCACGTCCCCCGTCTTTTCGCGCACGTTCTCGGGCCTGCGCTGCGCGTAGAGCGCCGGCACCGCGTCGGTAAGCACCTTGATCTCCTCGGCGGAGAACTGGCTGGGGAAGAACAGATAGCCGTCGCGCTCGTACTGCGCGAGTTGGGACTCGGTGAGCTTCATGCCGGACCTCCTCTCAGCCCATTATCCCGGAATCCGACCCCGTGGGACCAGCACGCCTCAGCGCGGCGGCGCCGAGCCTGTGGTGGGCGCCGGCTGCGAATCGATGATCTGGAAGAAGATTTCGTCGTTCTTCACCATGCCCTGCTCGTAGCGCGCACGTTCCTCGATCGCCTCGAGTCCCTCTTTCAGGTCGCGCACCTCCGCGGTCAGCGCGCCGTTGCGCAGGCGCAGCTGCTGGTTGTGCACGCGCGCCTCGCTGAGTTGCCGATCGACTTCCCACGCCCGCAGCCAGCCGCCCTTGCCCAGCCACAAGGGATACTGGATCAGCACGACGAGGGCGCCGAGGATCACGGCGAGGATTTTCATTGTGCCCGGCGCCCTCTGGGTCCTTAGCGCAGCTGGGTGAAGGCGCCCCGCCCGGGATAGGCGACCGAGTCGCCGAGATCCTCCTCGATCCGCAGCAACTGGTTGTACTTCGCGACGCGGTCCGAGCGCGAGAGCGACCCGGTTTTGATCTGCAGCGCGTTGGTACCCACTGCGATGTCGGCGATGATCGTGTCCTCGGTCTCGCCGGAGCGGTGCGAAATCACCGAGGCCCAGCCAGAGCGCTTGGCGAGCTCGATCGCGGCGAAGGTTTCGGTCAGCGTACCGATCTGGTTCACCTTGATGAGGACTGCGTTCGCCACGCCCTGCTGGATGCCTTCCTTCAGGATGCGGGTGTTGGTGACGAAAATGTCGTCGCCCACCAGCTGCAGCTTGCGACCGAGGCGCTTGTTCAGCAGCTTCCATCCGGCCCAGTCGGATTCGGCCATGCCATCCTCGATCGAGATGATCGGGAAGCGGTTGGCGAGGTTGACGAGGTAGTCGGTGAATTCCTCCGCACTCAGCTGCAGCCCTTCGGAACCGAGGTCGTAGACCCCATCGCGGTAGAACTCCGAGGCCGCGCAGTCGAGCGCGAGCATGACGTCCTGCCCGGCGGTGTAACCGGCCTTCTCGATGGCCTCGAGAATCAGCTCGATTGCGAGCGCGTGCGAGGCCAGCGTCGGCGCGAAACCACCTTCGTCGCCGACCGCGGTCGACATACCCTTGCCGTCGATCAATTTCTTAAGCGTCTGGAAGACCTCGGCGCCGCAGCGCAAGGCTTCGCGAAACGACTGCGCACCCACCGGCACGATCATGAATTCCTGAATGTCGAGGCCGTTGTTGGCGTGCGCGCCGCCATTCACCACGTTCATCATCGGCACCGGCATCTGCATCGCGCCCGATCCGCCAAAGTAACGGTAGAGCGGTAGGCCCGACTCCTCGGCGGCCGCCTTGCCAACGGCCATCGACACCGACAGCACGGCGTTCGCCCCGAGGCGCGCCTTGTTCTCGCTGCCATCGAGATCGATCAGCGTGCGGTCGATAAAGGCCTGCTCCGAGGCGTCGAGGCCGACAATCGCCTCGGAAATTTCGGTGTTGACGTGCTCGACCGCCCGTAGCACGCCCTTGCCGCCGTAGCGCTGCGGGTCGCCGTCGCGCAACTCGATCGCCTCGCGCGTGCCGGTCGAGGCGCCCGAGGGCACCGCAGCGCGCCCCATCACGCCCGACTCGAGCAGCACGTCGGCCTCGATCGTGGGATTACCGCGCGAGTCGAGGATCTCACGCGCTACGACGTCAACGATGGAGCTCATGTCGGCTGTTCCTTCGCTTCTAGGCTTTTTCCGGTTGCTTTTTGCGTGCGCGCGTCGGGGTCGTGCCGCCGACTCGCGCCGGCCTGTTGTCCAATTGGTCCTCGGCGAAACCCTGCGCCTTGACGATGCGATCGAGCGCGACCAGCGTCTCGAGCAGCGGCTGCATGAGATCGAGCGGCCAGGCGTTCGGGCCGTCCGACAACGCGCGCGCCGGATCCGGGTGCGTTTCCATGAACAGGCCCGATATCCCACTCGCCACCGCAGCGCGCGCAAGCACCGGAATGAACTCACGCTGCCCGCCCGACGCCGTGCCCTGTCCGCCGGGCAGCTGGACCGAATGCGTCGCATCGAACACCACCGGACAGGCGGTCTCGCGCATGATCGCAAGCGAGCGCATGTCCGATACCAGGTTGCCGTAGCCGAAGGCAAAGCCGCGCTCGCACACCATCACGTTGTCCGCGCCGCTTGCCTCGCGCGCCTTGTCGACCACGTTCTTCATCTCCTGCGGCGAAAGGAACTGGCCTTTCTTGATGTTCACCGGGCGCCCGGCGCTTGCCGCGGCGCGGATGAAATCGGTCTGCCGGCAGAGGAACGCCGGGGTCTGCAGGACGTCGACGACCGCCGCCACCGGCTCGACCTCGTCGACGGTATGCACGTCGGTCAGCACGGCAACGCCGAGCCGGCGCTTCACCTCGGCGAGGATCTCGAGACCCTTCGCCATGCCAAGACCGCGGAAGGACTTGCCCGAACTGCGGTTCGCCTTGTCGAACGAGGACTTGAAGATGAACGGGATGCCGAGCGCGCTGCAGATCGCTTTCAGCCGGGTTGCGGTCTCAAGCTGCAGCTCGAGCGACTCGACCACGCAGGGACCGGCAATCAGGAACAGCGGCTTGTCCGGGCCCGCCTCGAATCCACACAGCTTCACGCTGCGACCACCGAGAGCGAACCGCCGGGCGCCGCGCGCTTGCCGCGCCCCCGATTGTTGAGCGCGGCGCTGACGAAGGCCTTGAACAGCGCATGACCGCCGCGTGGCGTCGAGGTGAACTCGGGATGGAACTGGCAGCCGACGAACCAGGGATGCCCGGGCAGCTCGACCATCTCGACCAGATCATGGTCGGGCGCGCGGCCGGAAAAGCGCAGCCCCGCCGCGACC
>JAQBBQ010000216.1:0-3508 GCA_032125995.1 Betaproteobacteria bacterium
TGGCGGTCCAAGTCGAGGCCGAGGCGAACCAGTACATCCCGTTCGCCCTCGATGAGGTGAACCTGGACTTCCAGACGGTCGGCGTCTCAGCGGCCAACCCGGACGAGGAAGAGGTCCTCATCGCCGCCACCCGCAAAGAGAAGGTCGAGGATCGCGTCGCGATCGCCGAGTCTGCCGGCCTCAAGGCCCTGGTGATGGACGTCGAGTCCTTCGCCCAGCAGAGCGCGCTCGAGATCGTGATCGGTCAGCTTCCAGGCGGGGGCCGGGACCTGAATATCGCCGTGGTCGACATCGGGCAGAGCCTGATGAACGTCACGGTGTTACGCAACGACCAGTCCGTGTACACGCGCGAGCAATCGTTCGGCGGCGGTCAGCTTACGCAGGACATCGTCAACCGTTACGGCATGAGCGCTGAAGAGGCCGAGAACGTGAAGCGCTCAGGCGGGTTGCCCGACGATTTTGAATCCGAGGTACTGCGGCCGTTCATGGAGAACCTTTCCATGGAGATCCAGCGTGCGCTGCAGTTCTTTTTCACGTCGACGCAATACAACACTGTCGACCAGATTTTGCTCGCGGGCGGTTCGGCCGTGATCCCAGGGCTGGATGAGGTGGTGCACCTGCATACACAAGTGCCCGCGATTGTCGCTAATCCGTTCGTCGCGATGCAGACTTCGCCGCGCGTTCAACTCAAGCGCCTCATCGCCGATGCGCCTTCGCTGATTGTCGCCTGCGGACTCGCCATGCGGAGGTTCGACCCGGTATGACGACGCGCATCAACCTACTTCCTCACCGTGAGGAGCGCCGCAAGCGCGCACGCCAGCATTTCATGATGACGGCGGTGTTCACCGCGATCGTCGGGTTGCTCATCGTCGGCATCGTGCACGTGTATTTCGGCGACATCATCGATACGCAGAACGCGCGCAACAAGTTCCTCAAGGACGAGCTCGGTCGTCTCGACAAACAGATCGCCGAGATCACAAAGCTGAAGGACGAGATCACCGCGCTGCTCGAGCGCAAGAAGATCATTGAGACACTGCAGAGCGACCGGGCTCAGACCGTGCACCTGCTCGACGAACTGGTGCGCCAAATGCCCGAGGGCGTCTATCTCAAGGCGGTGACCCAGAAGGGCCTGAACGTGAAGCTGGAAGGCTATGCACAGTCGAACGCACGGGTCTCGACGTTGATGCGCAATATCGAGGCGTCGCCCTGGCTGGAAAATCCGGGCCTGGTCGAGGTCAAGGCCGCCAGCGTAGACGAGCGGCGCGTATCCCAGTTCGAACTGAACCTCTCGGTCAAGCGCGCCGGGAAGAAGGACGCGGCGAAGGACGCCGCCAAGGGCGCCAAGTCTGCGGCGAAGAAGGGATAGGTCATGGCGCTCAACATCAATCAGTTCTTCGAGGATTTCAGGCGCCTCAACTGGCAGGATCCGGGCTCGTGGCCGATCGTGCCGAAGCTCGTCATATTGCTGGGGGTCCTAATTGCGGTTCCGGTCGGCGGATACTTCCTCGACTGGCAAGGGCAGCTTGAGGCGATTGAAGGCGGCCGGCGCGAAGAGCAAAAGCTCAAGCAATCGTACGTGGCGAAGAAGAAGCAGGCCGTCAATCTCGACCTGCACAAGCAACAGTTGCGCGAAATCGACACGCAGTTCGGCGCGCTGCTTCGACAGCTGCCCAACAAGTCGCAGATGGATGCGCTGCTTGTTGACATTAACCAGGCGGGTCTCGGGCGCGGGCTGCAGTTCGAGCTCTTCAAGCCGGCAGCCTCGGAGATCCAGAAGGAGTTCTACGCCGAACTGCCGATCGAGGTGAAGGTCGTGGGGACCTATCACGACATGGGCGCGTTCGCCGCGGACGTCGGCTCGCTTCCGCGAATCGTGACGCTGAACGACGTCAGGATCGGGGCAGAGAAGACCGGCGACCTCAGGATGGAAGCGACGGCACGGACATTCCGTTACCTCGATGAAGAAGAAATCGCTGCGCAGCGCCGGGCTCAACAAGCGGCGCGGAAAAAAGGAAAACAGCGATGAGATGGCTGCTTCTACTGGCTGCTGCCAGCCTCCTCGCCGCGTGCAGCGGCGAACAGCATAGCGACCTGAAGGACGAGTTGCGGCAACTCACGAAGGACTTGCGCGGGCGGGTCGATCCGCTACCCGCGGTGACGAGCTACGAGTCGGTTCCATACACGGCCGAGGCGGATATCGATCCGTTCCGACCGGATCGCATCATTGTTGCAAAACAGGACAGCTTAGGCCCGGACCTGGGGATAAAGCCTGATCTTGACCGACCGAAGGAACCACTGGAAGCCTTTCCGCTGGAATCCATTCTGATGGTCGGCACGATCACCCAGGCCAAGGAAACGTTTGCTCTGGTGAAAGCGGGGCAGAACCTTTACCGCGTAAAGGCAGGGAACTATATGGGCCAGAACTTCGGAGTAATCATCGCAATCAACGAGGGCCAGATCGCGCTTAAGGAACTGGTCCAGGACGGCAGCGGCGAATGGAATGAACGGGCCAGCGCGCTGCTAATGCAGGAAGGGGGAAGCGCCAAATGAATATGCGAACCGCACTTTATACGCTCGCACTGTGGCTCGCGGGTCTCGGTGTCGCCGCCGCGCAGGCCAACAGCATCGATTCGTTTGACGTCACCGAGCAGGGTGGCAAGGTGCTCGTGCGCGTCACGACCAAGTCGCCGCTCAGCGCCGTACCGCCCAACTTCTCGGTGGCGAACCCGGCGCGTATTGCATTCGATTTTCCGAGCACGATGAACGCGCTCGGGCGCTCGAACCAGGAGATCGGCCAGGGCGAACTGCGCAGCATGAATATTGTGCAGGGCGCGGGGCGTACACGGTTGGTGTTAAACCTGCGACGCCCGGTCGCGCATGAGACGAGTCTGGATGGCAACAATCTCATCATTACGCTCTCGGCGCCGGCGGTTTCAGCGGCCTCGTCCGACGACAAGATCGCACACTTCGCGGGTGGCACGGCCGAGGCGAGTCATGCCGTGCGTGACATCGACTTCCGGCGCGGCGCCAACGGCGAAGGCCGGGTCGTCGTCGACCTGTCGGACGCGACGACCGGCATCGACATCCGTCAGCAGGGCCCGAACCTGGTTGTCGAGCTGCTGAAGACTGCGTTGCCCGAGAATCTGCGGCGTCGCATCAACGTGGTCGATTTCGCGACGCCGGTGCAGACGGTGAGCGCCCTCCAGCAGGGCGAGAACGTGCGCATCGTGATCGAACCGAGGGGCCAGTGGGAACACAACGCCTACCAGTCTGAGTCGCAGTTCGTTATCGAGGTGAAGCCCGTTACCGCCGATGAAACGGCGAAGGCGAAGAAGGGCCGCTACGTCGGCGAGAAGCTTTCGCTCAACTTCCAGAACGTCGAAGTGCGCGCGGTGTTGAACGTGATCGCCGATTTCACCGATCTCAACATCATCACCAGCGACACGGTATCGGGGAGCCTTACCCTGCGCCTCAAGGATGTGCCCTGGGATCAGGCGCTCGACATCAT
>JAQBBQ010000217.1:0-2752 GCA_032125995.1 Betaproteobacteria bacterium
TCGCAAGACGCCCGATTCCACCGCAAAGACGCAAAGGCGCTAAGTATGCGCAAAGAAGAACATGATTTCATATTCAAAAGTTGTTACTTTGCGTTCCCTTTGCGTCTCAGCGGCTTTGCGGTTGCTTGTATAATCCTCGCATGAAAGTCCTGCTCGCCAATCCCCGCGGCTTCTGCGCCGGCGTCGATCGCGCCATCGAGATCGTCGAGCGCGCGCTCGCGCGGCATGGCGCGCCGATCTACGTTCGCCACGAGGTCGTGCACAACAAGTTCGTGGTGCAGGACCTGCGGGAGAAGGGCGCCGTCTTCGTCGAGACGCTGAGCGAGGTCCCTGAAGGCGCGACGGTCATCTTCAGCGCCCACGGGGTGTCGCAAACGGTGCGGCGCGAGGCCGAAGCGCGCAACCTGCGCGTGTTCGACGCTACCTGCCCGCTCGTCACCAAGGTGCATAGCGAGGTGGCGAAGATGCGCGCGCAGGCACGCGAGATCATCATGATCGGCCACCGCGGCCATCCCGAGGTCGAGGGCACCATGGGGCAGAGCGCAGGCGGCATGTACCTCGTGGAGCGGCCCGACGATGTGGCGCAGCTTGTGGTGCGGGACGAGAACCAACTCGCGTTTGTGACGCAGACGACGCTGTCGGTGGATGATGCGCAGCAGACCATCAATGCGCTGCGCCAGCGGTTTCCCGCAATTGTCGGGCCCAAGAAGGACGACATCTGCTACGCGACCCAGAATCGCCAGGATGCGGTGAAGGCGCTCGCTGCGAAGTGCGACGTGGTCATCGTTGTGGGCTCGCCCAACAGCTCGAACTCGAACCGGTTGCGGGAGGTGGCGCAGAACCAGGGCGTGGCCGCTTATATGGTGGACAAGGCCGCGCACCTCCAGACCGAATGGCTGGCCGGGGCGCGCATCGTCGGGGTCACCGCGGGCGCTTCCGCGCCCGAGGTTCTTGTTGAGGAAGTTGTTTCCAGGCTGCGCGAGCTGGGTGCCGAAAGCGTCGATCAGCTCGCGGGCGTTCAGGAGAACACCGTGTTTCCGCTGCCCAGAGGTCTCGCCGCCTGAATTCTGCGTGAGAGACGTGGACCGCCGCCGCTACGACCTTAACCCTTAGCGGCGGCGCCCGGAGACGCGCGCGTCACGCCCTTCTTACTGGTCTCCGTGCTGGTACCAATACAGGCGCGTGCGCCGCTGCGTGATCGTGGGCCGCACACGCTGCGCCGAAATCGGTGAGCTCGCGGCGCCCGTGCGCTGGATGCCACCGATGACGACCGTGACCTGCTTCCCGTTGACGGGCACGGATCCGACCACGGGCGAGGGTGGCAGGCCACCGCCGATGAACGTGCCCGAGCGAGTGCCGCCGCATAGCTCTTCGGTGCCGACGGCCCCCGAGGCGTTGAGGAGGTTAACCGCGTAGCCACGCGCTTCACCGAGGTTGGCGGCGCATTGCCCCGGCAGTGTCGCTACCGGCCGGTTCGTGCTGAAGAAGATGAGGCCGCCGAAGATTGACGCCGAGGTCACCGTCTGCTCGCCGCGTCGGCGCGGGAGCGGGCCGGCGCCGTCGGGATCGATTCCAAGATCCATGTGCCAGCCGGTACTCCCGCTGCCCGCACTGGTCGTGCAGGTGGTGTTGGTCGTGAAGTCCGTCATCGTGCCGCCGTCGAGGTCGACCGGAGCGGCCGCCAGGAAGTCGTCGACGAACATGTAGAAGCGGTTCTTGACGTCCTCGAGGTACGGATAATTGACCGCCAGCGGACGCTCGCGGTCGCCCGAACCGAGGGCGAGGTAGACACGGTTCGACGAGGGCAGGGCGGCGGGCGCGAACTGGAACTTGCGTCCGGCGGTGTTCGTGAAAGCGATGCGCGTGATGGTCCATGTGCCTGCGGACAGTGGCGCCAGCGTCGTCGGATTGACGAAGTCGATCCGGTAGAGATTGCCGCCCAGGTCCGCAACGTAGCCGTGATCAACCTGACCGTCGAAGTTGCGGTCGACGAGCGTGACATCAGCTGAAACACTCCGCAACGTGTCGAACTGCTGGAGTATGGAGCCGTCGTTTGCGTCGAGCACGTAGACTTTGCGGCCCTTGGCGGAACCGCACGCGAGCGTGGACGTGTCGGCATCCTCGCACGGGTCGTAGCCGCCGCCCATGACGATGAGCGGGTCGTTGCCACTGTTGAACCCCTGCACCGTGGCCACGGCCGGCGTGGACCAGGTCTGGCCTATTTCGTCGGAGCCCGTCGTGCAGCTCACGTCGTCGTTGAGGTGCGCGCAACCCATGCGCCACTTGAGGACGGGTGTTGCCGGGTTCGTCACGTCAAAGGCATGGATTCGGCGCCCGCCGCGACGCATGGACGGGAAGATCCAGACCTTCGAGCTGTCGGCGTTCTGGTAGAGCCCCCGCGGAGCCATCGAAGAAGTAGTTCTTGCGCTCCGAGGTCACGGTGCCGGGCAAGCCCGGATAGGTCACGATCGGCGTGTTGTCGGTGAGACGCTTGAGGAAGCGGTGGTGCTCGGAGCCGATGAACGCCCAGAGCTCACGGCCGTCGGTGCCCGAGACCGCGCGGAACGTGCCCTCATTGCTGCCGTAGTAAACGATGACGCCGGTCGTGCCGCCGTAGTTGATCGGCAGCGGGCGCGAGTGCGTCACGTCGCCGTGCAGCGAGGGCCGCGTCTCGTTGACGATGCTGTTGCCGTTCTCGTCGTTGACGTCCTGTCCGAGCGTGAAATCGATGATCCGCTGATGCTCGGCCGCG
>JAQBBQ010000218.1:0-3039 GCA_032125995.1 Betaproteobacteria bacterium
CGATGTCGGCGACGACGCCGAAGTCATGCGTGATGAACAGCACGCCCATGCCATGGCGCGCCTGTAGGGTCTTGATCAGGTCGAGGATCTGCGCCTGCGTGGTGACGTCGAGCGCGGTGGTCGGCTCGTCGGCGATCAGGAGCACTGGCTCGAGCACCAGCGCCATCGCAATCATGATCCGCTGGCGCTGGCCGCCGGAGAGCTGGTGGGGGTACGCGCCGATGATGCGATCCGGGTCGGGCAGCGCCACTTCGCCGATGGTGGCGACGATCTTCGCGCGGCGCTCGGTCGGCGAGAGCGTCGTGTGCTCGCGCAGCACCTCGTCGATCTGCTCGCCGCAGCTCATCACGGGGTTCAAGGCCGTCATCGGCTCCTGGAAGATCATCGACATCGAATCGCAGCGCAGTTGGCGCAGCCGCTCGGTCGGCACCTTCGTCACGTCCTCGCCCTCGAGCAGCACTTCTCCCGAGGTGACCGGGAGTGTCTTCGGCAGCAGGCCCATGATCGCCTGCGCGATTACCGACTTGCCCGAGCCGGATTCGCCCACCAGGCAGACGATCTCGCCGCGCTTCACCGTGAAGGAGACTGTCGACACCGCGTGCGCGCGGTCGCCGTCGGTCGGCAGCGCCACCGTGAGGTTGCGCACGTCGAGGACCGGGGTGTCAGCGGTGCGCATGCGAAAAAGGGAAAAGCGGCCTGACGCTACAGCCGTTTCGCCATCTTCGGGTCGAGCGTGTCGCGCAGGCCGTCGCCGAGGATGTTCACCGCAAGCACGGTGACGGTGAGGAAGATGCCGGGGATGAAGATGTTGTGCGGGAACTGCACGAACGCGATGCGGCCCTCGGCCATGATGTTGCCCCAGGTCGGGATGTCCGGCGGCAGGCCGACGCCGAGGAACGAGAGAATCGCCTCGATCAGGATCGCCGAGGCGGAGATGAAGGTGCCCATGACGACCAGCGGCGCGACGGTGTTCGGCAGGATATGGCCGAACATGATCTTCCAGGTCGGCGTGCCGAGCGAAATCGCCGCCTCGACATAGGGTTCCTCGCGGATGGAGAGCACGAGCGAGCGCACCAGGCGCGCGACGCGCGGAATTTCCGGAATCGCGATCGCGATGATCACCGTGGTGAGGCTCGCGCGCCACATGGCGACCAGCGCGATGGCGATCAGGATTGCGGGAATCGCCATGATGCCGTCCATGATGCGCATCAGGATGCCGTCGACCCAGCGCAGGTAGCCTGCGGTCAGTCCGCAGAACACGCCGATCGCGAGCGACACCAGCGCCGCGACCACGCCGACGAAGAGCGAAACCCGGGTGCCGTAGATCACACGGCTGTAGATGTCGCGGCCGAGCGAATCCGAGCCGAAATGGAACGTGTGCTCGATCACCTCGCCCTCGAGCGTGAGCATCTCGCCGCTCACGCCCGGGGCGAGGTCGCGGCTGCCCGCGTCGAACATGGTCGGGTCGACCGTGCCGAGCCAGGGCGCCAAAGCCGCGACCACGAGCAGCAGGGCGAGGAAGCTGCCGCCGATGCGCACCGAAAGGTTGCGGCGCACGCGTTCCCACGCGCTTTCCTGGGGGCGAACGTCGGCCGATTCGACCGAGAGTTCGGCGTACCTGTCTGCGTCGGTCGCGGCCATGGACAGCTCAGTACCGGATGCGCGGGTCGAAGAACACGTAGGAGAGGTCCACCAGCAGGTTCACGCCCACGTAGATGAGCGAGAAGAAGAGGATCAGCCCCTGGATGGTGGGGAAGTCGCGCGCCAGCACCGCATCCACGGTGAGGCGGCCGAGCCCGGGAATCGCGTACACCGATTCGGTCACCACCACGCCGCCGATCAGGAGCGCGATGCCGATGCCGATCACGGTCGCGATCGGCACGGCGGCATTCGCCAGCGCATGCTTGATCAGCACCTGCGACTCGGGCAGCCCCTTGGCGCGCGCGGTGCGGATGTAGTCCTCGCCAAGGGCTTCGAGCACCGAGGCGCGCGTGACGCGCGCGATGAGGGCGATGTAGATCACCGAGAGCGTGATCGCGGGCAGCACCAGGTGCTGGATCCAGGGCCAGAACCCGGCGTCGATTTTCTTGTAACCCTGCACCGGAAACCAGCCGAGCTTGAGCGAAACTAGCCATACCAGCAGGTAGCCGACGATGAACACCGGCACCGAAAAGCCGAACACCGAAAAGCCCATCAGGAAGCGGTCGAACCAGCCGCCGAAGCGCCATGCGGCGATCACGCCGAGCGGCACCGAGATCATTACCGCCACCACGATGGTGAACAGCGCGAGCGAGAACGTCGCCTCGATCCGCTGCGCGATCAACTCGGTGACGCGCACCTTGTAGTAGTAGGACTCGCCGAGGTCGCCCTGCACCATCTGCAGGGCCCAGATGCCGAACTGCACCGGCAGCGGCTTGTCAAGGCCGAGGGTTTTGCGGATCCCCTCGATCTGCTCGGTGCTGGCGGCATCCCCCGCGAGGATCGCGGCGGGGTCGCCGGGGGTGATGCGCAGCAGCAGGAACACCAGCACCGCGACGATCACCAGCACCGGAATCGTCGCCAGCATGCGCCGTGCGATGAACTGATACATCGGATTCAGGACTCGAAGAGGCAGCGCCCGGCGCGTGAGCGCGGCATCACGCCGGCGTCACGCGCCTGGACCGCATCCCGCCGCGCGGACGGCAGCTTCGCCTTCCGCGCGGGCGGGGGTGCTCACTTGCTGATGTTCCAGTACGCGTGCGCGAGACCCTCGGTGACGAGCCATCCCTTGATGCCCTTCTTCGCCGCCCGCGGCTGCACGTACTCGCCGAGCGGCGCGTGCGTGCCGACCTCGAAGGCCCGCTTTTGCACCTGGCCGGCAAGCGCGATCTTCTTCTTCTCGTCGGTCTCGGCCATGAACGCCTTGCGCAGTTCCTCCAGCTTGGCGTCCTCGGGCCAGCCGAACCACGGCGTCGCCGCGCCGCGCGCCGGAAGCGCGGCGTTGTTCACCGGGTTGCCGATATCCGGCGCCACCCAGGCGGTGCAGAACATGTTCCAGCC
>JAQBBQ010000219.1:0-10095 GCA_032125995.1 Betaproteobacteria bacterium
TGGCTGTTGGATTGTCGCCGGCGCTCATCGGCGCGCACACGCCGAATCTGCAGCGCCTCGCCAAACGCGGTGGCATGCGCCCGCTCACGACGGTGACGCCCGCGGTGACCTGCACGGTCCAGTCGACGCTCGTCACGGGGCTCATGCCGAGCGGCCATGGCGCGGTTGGCAACGGCTGGTATTTCCGCGACCTGTCGGAGATCTGGCTCTGGCGCCAGTCGAACCGCCTGATCGACGGCGAGAAGATCTGGGACGCGGCGAAGGTGCGCGATCCCGCCTTCACCTGCGCCAAGATGTTCTGGTGGTACAACATGTACTCGAGTGCCGACTGGAGCGCGACGCCGCGTCCGATGTATCCGGCCGACGGGCGCAAGATCCCCGACCACTACGCGCATCCCACCGACCTGCACGACGAGCTCGATGCGAAGCTCGGCCAGTTTCCGCTGTTCAAATTCTGGGGCCCGCTGGCCGACATCTCCTCGAGCAACTGGATCGCCAAGGCGACGCTGCACGTCATGGCCACGCGCAACCCGACCCTGACCCTCAGCTACCTGCCGCATCTCGACTACAACCTGCAGCGCCTCGGGCCGGACCTCAGCCATCCGCGAATTCAGCAGGACCTGAAGGAAATCGACGCGGTCTGCGGAACGCTGATCGACGCTGCGGCGGCCAGCGGCCGCGAGGTGATCGTCGTGTCGGAGTACGGCATCACCCCGGTGACCGACGCCGTGCACATCAATCGGGCGCTACGCGAAGCCGGGCTGATTGCGGTGCGCGCGGAGGAATTCGGCCGCGAGGTACTCGATCCGGGCGCCAGCGCCGCCTTCGCGCTCGCCGACCATCAGATCGCCCACGTCTATGTAAACGATCGCAGCCGAATCGGCGCGGTGCGTGCGCTGCTCGAACGACTCGATGGCGTCGAGCGCGTGCTGGACGAAGATGGCAAACGGGCCGCCGGCCTGGATCACCCGCGTGCGGGCGAACTGGTGGCGATCTCGAAGGCGGAACGCTGGTTCAGCTATTACTACTGGCTAGACGACGCCCGGGCGCCCGACTTTGCGCGCACCGTCGATATCCATCGCAAGCCGGGCTACGATCCGGTCGAATTGTTCGTCGATCCGGAGATTCGTTTTCCGCTGCTCGCGACCGGGTGGCGCCTCGCCAAGCGCAAGCTCGGCCTGCGCACCCTGCTCGACGTGATTTCGTTGAAGGCAACTGACGTGGTCAGGGGCTCGCACGGCCGCTTGACCGATGACACCGCGCACGGCCCCCTGGTGATCAGTTCACGCGCCGACCTGTTGCCCGAAGGCGCCGTACAGGCGACCGCATTCAAGCCGCTGGTGCTCGAACACCTGTTTTCCTGAACCCGCTGACGTCTATATGGTGTAGCGCACGTCGGCGCAGACCGACAGCGCCTGCCCGGTGATGTGCCTGCCCGCGTCGGTGGCGAGAAACAGCGCCATGTTGGCGATGTCCTGCGCGCTGACGAATTCGCGCAGGCTCACGCTGTCGAAAATGCGCCGGCGCATCTCGTCTTCGCTGATCTCCAGGCCCTTCGCCTTGTCGCGGATCACGCGCTCGATACGCTCACCCTCGACGTAGCCCGGCTGGATGCAGTTGACGCGCACCTTGTCGGCGCCGGCCTCGACCGCAAGGCTTTTGGTAAAGCCGACCACGGCCCATTTCGCCGCCGCATAGGGCGTGCGCATGGCGAAGCCGAGGCGCCCCGCGACCGATGACAGGTTGACGATGCTGCCGCCGCCCGCAGCCTTGATCAGCGGCATCGCCTTGCGCGTGCAATAGAACATGCCGTTGAGGTCGATCGCAATGCAGCGGTCCCAGTCGGCGATCGCCATGTCCTCGACCTTGGCGGTCGGCCCGGCGATGCCGGCGTTGTTCACCAGCACGTCGAGCCCGCCGAGCGCCTTCGCCGCGTCATCGAACAGGCGATCGACGTCGGCGGGCTGCGCCACGTCGGCGACGCTCTGCGTCACCCCGGGCAGCTGCTGTTTCGCTTCAGCGAGCGCGGTCGTATCGATGTCGCAGATATGCACGCGCGCGCCATGCTCGACGAAGGTCCGCGCGATTGCGCGACCGATGCCCGCAGCGCCCGCGGTAACGAGGACGCGCAAATTCTTGGCGGAGGTGTCCATCGGTCCGTCCTTAGGCGCGCTTCAGTGCGGCAGCGGATTTTCCGAACGCCCGCTCGGTGGCGGCGGGCAGGGTGACTTCGAACGCGACGTGCTGGCTCATGCGTGGAGACTCCTGTAAAAGACTTTCGAAAAGTACAAGGCGCAGCGGGACAACATCGTCGCCGCTCAGTCGCGCAAATCGTCTAGCGCGGCTTCCAAGTGAGCGCGCTCAGCCCAGGCGCGCAGCGTCCACGCGCCCGCGGCGTAGTCGAAGCGGTTGATCGCCGCATTCGGAATTTCGAAGTCGCGCACTGAGCGTAGCCCGCGCGCAGTCGCCGCACGCAGCAGCATTTCAAGCACGCCGCCGTGGGTGAAGACCAGTACCGCCGCACCCGCGTGTCGCTCCGCGATCGAGCGCAGGCAGACGATCGAACGCGCATCGAAGTCCCGCAGGCTCTCACCCGTGCCGAAGTCGAAGTCGAGTTCCTTGGCGCGGAAGCGCTCGAACTCGGCGGGGAACCGCGCGCCGCATTCGACGTAGGTCAGCGTCTCGAATTGACCGTAGTGCCGCTCGCGCAGGTCGGCGTCGAGCGCCGCGTCGAGCCCGAGCACCCGCGCCGTGGGCTGCGCGGTCTCGCGCACGCGCAGGAGGTCACTCGAATAGATCGCGTCGAAGCACTCGGCGCCGAGCACCGGCACCAGCGCCTCGGCTTGCGCGCGCCCGACGTCGTTCAGCGGCACGTCGGTCTGCCCCTGCACGCGGCCTTCAGCGTTCCACGCGGTCTCACCGTGGCGTACCAGAACGAGCGTGGTGATCGTCGCGCTCACGCGAGCGCCTCCGGGTTGAGCACGCGGATCGGATTGCCGTCGAGCCAGGCTTCGATGTCCTCGAGCGCATCGCCATAGAACACGCGGAACACATCCTCGCTTACGTAGCCGAGGTGCGGCGAAAGCGTCACGTTGTCGAGCCTGCGCAGCGGGTGGTCGGCGGGCAGCGGCTCGGTCGCGTAGACATCGAGCGCGGCATGACCGAGGCGTCCGCTGTGCAGCGCGGCGAGCAGCGCCGCTTCATCGACAATCGGCCCGCGCGAGGTGTTCACCAGGATCGCACCGGGCTTGATGCTCGCGAACTCGGCCGCACCGAGCAGGCCGTGCGTGCGTTCCGAGAGCACGAGGTGGATGCTCACCACGTCCGAGGTCGCGAGCAATTCCTCTTTGGTGACCTGGCGCACCCCCGCCTCCGCAGCACGCGCGGGCGTGAGATTCTGGCTCCAGGCGACGACGTCCATGCCGAAGGCCTTCGCGTAGCCCGCGACGCGCGCGCCGAGCTTGCCGAGCCCGAGCAGCCCCAGGCGTTTGCCCTCCAAGATCATCCCGCCCCCGATCCCCTCGTGCCAGCGCCCGGCGCGCATGCCGCGCTCGGCCTTGGCGAAGTCGCGCGCCGCGGCGATGACCAGCAGCCAGGTCAGCTCAGCAGTGGGCGCGTTCGTGTTGCCCGTGCCGGTGTTGCTCACCGGGATGCGCCGCTCGGTACAGGCGGCGGCGTCCAGGCTCGGTGCGCGCAGACCGGTGAGCGCGATGAACTTCAGGTTCGGCAGGCGCTCGATCAGCGTGCGCGGGAAGGGCGTGCGTTCGCGCATCAGGCAAAGAATGTCGAACGGCGCAAGCTTCGCGGCGGCGGCGTCACCCGAAGCGAAGGCATCATGAAATACGGTGATCTCGACGCCGCGTGTCTTCAGGCGGTCCCATTCGGCGAGCCGGAGCGCGAGGCGCTGGTAGTCGTCGAGGATGGCGAGTTTCATGCAAATCGGTTCCGGCGCGTGAGGTGGCGCATTTTAAACGCCTTAAACTTCGACTTCGTAGAGTGCATCGAAAGGAAACGCCGTGCCAATCGATCCGTTCGCGCGCAAGCGCGTGGGCAACAGCAGCCTCAGCGTGCCCGCCTTCGGCCTGGGCACGGTGTTCCTCGCCGATCCCGATACGCTGATGCGCGAAGCCGAGGCCCAGGCCACGCTCGACGCCGCCTGGGACGCGGGGCTGCGCTATTTCGACACCGCGCCCTGGTATGGCAACACGCTTGCCGAACACCGCCTCGGTCACGCGCTGTGGCGCAAGCCACGCAACGACTACGTCGTCACGACCAAGATCGGGCGTGTCTTTCGCCGCCCGGCGAATCCTGCGACCTTTGATTTTCCGCGCTGGAAGGGCGGGCTGCACTTCGAGCTGCGCTTTGACTACGGCTACGACGCGGTCATGCGCTCCTACGAAGACAGCCTGCAGCGCCTCGGCCTCAACACCGTCGACGCCCTCGCAATCCACGACCTCGACCTGCGCTTTCACCAGGAGGAATCGAAGGTCAAACAGTATCTGGATCAGCTCGACGCGGGGGGTGGATTCAAGGCGCTCGAGGAACTCAAGCGCGCGGGTGAAATCAAGGCGATCGGCGCCGGCATCAATCACCTTGGCATGATCCCGCGCTTTCTCGAACGCTTCGCGATGGACTACTTCCTCATTGCGATGCCCTACACCCTGCTCGATCAGGACGCGCTCGAGGCCGAACTGCCGATGTGCCTCAAGCACGAGGTCGGCGTCGTCATCGGTGCGGTGTTCGCCTCGGGCGTGCTTGCCACCGGCGCCAAAGGCGGCGCCCTCTACCGCTACACCGCGGCGCAGCCCGAGGTGCTCGAGCGCGTGCGCAGGATCGAGGCCGTCTGCGCGCGCCATCAGGTGCCGCTCGCCGCGGCGGCGCTGCAGTTTCCACTGTTTCATCCCGCGGTCGTCGCGGTGATTCCCGGCGCCAATGCGCCTTCGCAGATCGCCGACAACATCGCCCACTTGCGGCGCGACATCCCCGCGGCGCTCTGGGACGAGCTCAAGGCCGAGAAGCTGCTGCACCCGGAGGCACCGACGGGATAGGCGCATGATCTGGGGTCGCTTCGATGATGCGATGGGCGATCTCGACCGCGACGCGCGCGTGCGAGTTCCCAGTCTTCGTTACCCGCCCCAGCCGGGCACCAGCAACGCGAGCACCCCCAGCAACACGAACAGCGCTGCCGCGATCCAGCGCATCAACTTCATGTCCACGCGCCGGGTGAGTGCCTCGCCGATCCACACCGCCGGCACATTGGCGATCATCATGCCAAGGGTCGTTCCGAGGACCACGACGATGAGTGCGTCGTAGCGCGCGGCGAGTGCCACGGTCGCAAGCTGCGTCTTGTCGCCCATCTCGACCACGAAGAACGCAATCAGCGTGGTCAGGAACACGCCCATGCCGCGCAGGGGCCGTTCGCTATCGAGAACATCCGGCTTCAGCGCCCAGAGCGCAAATGCGAAGAACGACAGCGCGATGATCCAGCGCAGGGTTTCGGGCGCAACGAGGCGCGCGAGCCACACGCCGACGGTCCCCGCCAGAAAATGATTGGCGAGCGTCGCGACGAGGATGCCGAGGATGATCGGCCCGCGGCGCTTGAGTTTCGCGGCAAGCACGAAGGACAACAGCTGCGTCTTGTCGCCCATCTCGGCGAGCGCGACCACGCTCGTCGAGAACAGCAGCGCTTCGATTGGGCTCGCCACCTACTGCAGCGCGCGTTCCACGGCGGCGTCCATCCGCCGCGCGAGCCGCTCCTGGTCGCGCTGGTGACTGCCCTCGCGCCGCGCGTTCATCAGTACGGCATAGTTCACCCCAGAACGCAGCTGGCGCACCATCGCCGAGGTGCCGGGCAGACTGCCGAAGACGATCCAGCTGCCGCGCGTGCCGGGCTTGCGCGGCGCGCCGCCGAGCCAGTAGTGCTCCAGGAAGCGCACCAGGGCCGGCGCCGAGGCGACCAGCCCGCCGGCCGAATCGCCCGTCACGGTGTTGAAGCCGCTCGCGCCGTTCGGGTAGTCCACTTCACGCGCATCGCGCGTCGCGTTGTTCATCGTGCCCAGCCGCACGTCGCCGATGCCGTAGGGCCCGAGCAGCTGCTGGCGCACATAGTCGATGTAGTTCGTCCCGGCGACACGCTCGATCACGCGCCCGAGCACGCAGTAGCCAAAGTTCGAGTAGGCCTTGCGCGCGCCGGGCTCGAACTGCAGCGGCTCGTGCAACATATAGCGCACGATGTCGTCGGCGCGTGGCGGCCGCTCGAGATGCAGACGCCGCGCGATCGCGTCGACCTGGAACATGGGATCGACGCTTTGATGCGCATCCCAGCCGCCGCGATGGTCGATCAGGTGGCGCACGCGAATGCGCGCCCAACGCCGGTCCGCGGGCGTGTCGTCGATGGCGAGGCGCGCGAGCACCGGATCGTCGGCGCGCAGGCGGCCTTCATCGATCAGTTTGCGCGCCGCGGCGGCGGTGATGGGCTTGGTCACGCTCGCAATACGCATCAACGCATCGGGCTCGACGGGGCGCGTGCGCGCCGCGTCGGCCCAGCCGAAGCCGCGCGCGTAAACGAGCGCGTCGCCACGCCCCACCGCGACGGTGGCGGCCGGCGCGCCGATGCGCTGCATGTGCGTGAGCACGACCTGCTCGAGCGCCTCGAAGCCGTCCACCTGCCCGCCGCTGAGCGGCACCTCGGGCGCGCCCGCGGCCGAAAAACAGACGGCGAGTGCCGCTGCACCGAGACCTAAACGACAGTGCATCGTACCGAGTATCTGGTACCTAGCGCGCGCCGACGGCCGCGCTCATTTGCGGTCGGGGTAGCTCACTGCCATCCCGGCGCGCACGTCCTGCTGGATCCCGTACTGCGCGAAGGGATAGCGAAAGCCGTTCTTCGCCAGCGCCTCCATGCCCGCGATCGCCTTGACCAGCATCGTGGGCGGCAGCGCCATCAGCATCTCGTCGTCCAGTACGCCGCCATAGCGCCGCTCGGCGAAGCAGGGAATCGACAGGCTTGGCTCGCGGGTTTTCAACGCGCGGCCCCAGGAATCGGCGCAGGAAGATTCGCCCACCACGCTCCAGTCGAAGCGCTTGTAGCCCGACCACTGCAGGCCGCTGACGAAGTAGATCATCGCGCCGGGCGTGGCGTAAAACAGCGCGATGTCGGGCGGATCGAGCCGCCCGCTGGCGAGCGGCGACACCGCGACCGCGGCGTACTTCCCCACCGGCACGACGTTCATCGCCGCCTGATGGCGGCCCGCATCCTCGAGCGTCGCGAACCACACGCCCTTCATGTGCTGGCCCGAATGCCACTTGTCGTCCTGCCCGCCGAGGCCGACCACCGCGCGGCACTGATCGCCGACGAGGTCCTGGGTCGTCACGCCGACGGTCCAGCCGAGGCGCGCAGCCTGCGCGACGACCTGGTCCAGGGTGTGCACCGCGCCTGGCCGGCGGACTTTGGGAATCGCCTCCATCGCCTCGACCGATTCGAACAATTTCATGCCGAAGGGAATCGCGCGCAGGCGCAACATGCGCTCGAGCGTCGCGGCGATTTTCGGCAGGTCGATCGCCGTCTCATCGGTGGGCTGCGTGGTTTGCATGGCTTGCCTCAAGCGGGAGTTTTGGAGTTGAGTATGACGACGCCCTGCGACAGGTCGAGCACCTTGGCACCCGCAAGCGGGCGGTCATCGCTGGGGAATTCAGTGGTCATGCGGTTGTGCGGGCTGCACGGGCCGGTCTGGTTGCCGTGACGGCCCCCGGACTCTAGCGCACGCGTCGGGTCTGAAGATACGAGCCGACCGCGCCACAGCCGGACGCGCTAGCCAAAATCGAATCCGAAGCGTTCGACGAAGTGCTCGGCGGGGACAGCCGGCCCCTTGAATGGTCCCTGGGCGTAATCGCAATTCAGCGCCTTCAGGCGCTCGGCGAGCGCCGCCTCGCCAACACCGGTTGCGCAGACCTCGATGCCCAGCTTGTGCGCGAGGTCGATCATCGCGCGCACGATATGCTCGTGCTGCGGCACGGCGCCAAGGTCGGTAACCTCGGCAAGATCGAGCTTCAGCTCGTAGAACGGCAGCAGCGCGAGTCCGAACAGCGCCTCGACGCCGAGCGCGGGATCGTCGATCGCCAACCGCACGCCAAGCGCCTTCAGTCGGCCGAGCGCTTCGCGCGCCGCCGCGTGATCGTGCAGGATGGCGACGTCGGAGATCTCGAGCACCAGGCGGCTTGGGCGCAGGCTCCAGGTGCGCAGCGCGCGCTCGACGAGGTCGGTCAGCATCGGCCAAAGCAGCGTGCGCGCCGACAGATTCAAGGCGATGCGCAGATCGAGGCCCGCCGCATAGCGGAATTCCGAGCAGTTGCGCAGGGCACGATTGAGAAACGACGCCGCGAGCGTCTCGACCGCCCCGGCAGACTCGGCCGCCGAGTACACGAGTGACGCGGGGAGCGAGCCGGCTGCCTCGGCCGTGCCCGGCCAGGCGAGGATGGCCTCGGCGCCCATTACCCGGTCCGAGCGCAGTTCGACCTGGGGCTGAAACAGCAGTTCGAGCTTTTCGTCGGCAATTGCGGTGCGCAAGCGATGTTCGTCGAGGAAACGGGCGGTGTTGGCCGCCTCACGCGCCGCGTCGTGCAGCGCGATGCGCCCGGGCAGAACGCGCGCGAAGCGCGAAGCACCCTTCGCGCGCTGCAGCAGCAGCTCGGCCCGGTCGCCGTGCTCGGGAAACAGCGCAAGCCCGATCGTCGGTTGGGCGTAGACCTCGTCGTCGGCGGCCCAAAGCATCGCGCCCGCGGCACGCATCACCTTCTCCCCTGCGAGCAGCGCCATGTCCGCGCCGACGATCGGCGCAAGCACGCAGGCAAGGTCGTCGCGCCCGACGCTGGCAAGAAAGTCCTCGCTGCGCAGCACGCCCTCGCGCAGCTGCGCGGCGATGTGCCCGCGGATCGCGTTGCCGACGCCAAACCCCCAGGCGACGTCGGCGCGGTCGACCAGGCCGCAATCCACGACCAGCACTGCGACCCCGACGCCCTCCGCGCGCGCGGTCTCGAGGCGGGCATCGAGCCGCTCGACAAACACGTCCAGAACCGCAGTGGCGAGATCGTCGATCCGCGCCCCGGAACCGGGTTCGTTCAAAGGAAGAGCTCCCTCGGGTCGATCTTGACGGTGCTCGAATCGAGCGTGCGCCGAATACGGTAGGGCTCGTCGGCGTTCGCCTTCGGCTCGCGCATCAGGTCGAGCACGAGGTGCGGATTGATCAGATTACCCTTCGCGTCCTGCACCAGCATGACGCGCGGCTGCAGCCGCCGCACGAGGTTCTGCGACATGACCACGCCGATCTCGCCGGTCTGCATCTCGACAATGCTGCCAACCGGGAACGCGCCCATGCACTGGATGAACTGCTCGACCAGGCCGGGCGGAAATTTCTCGTGGCGCTGCCTGAACAGCACGCCGAGCGCGGCCGACGGCGACATGTTCTCGCCCCAGGGCGGCGGCGCGACCAGCATGTCGAAGGCATCGACCAGGCCGGCAATCGACCCGAGCAGCGAGATTGAGTTGCCACGCAGGCCGCGCGGGTAGCCGCTGCCGTCATAGCGCTCATGGTGGAGCGAGGCGAGCCCCGGAAAGTCCGGCGGCAGGCCCGCGGTCTGGCTGAGAATCTCGACCGAATGGTTGACGTGGACCTTGTAGAGCTCCATCTCCTGGGGCATGAAGGGCGTGGTCTTCTTCAGCAGGACGGCCGGCAGCCGCAGCTTGCCGACGTCCTGCAGCATGCCGAGCATGCTGAGCGTCTCGAGCTGCTCCTGCGAGTACTGCAGGAAGCGCCCGAACACAGTCATCATGACCGACACTTCGACTGCGCGGCTGAGCGTGCCGCCGCCCTTTTCCTGCATCTTGGCAAGCAGCGTGATCGCGTCCGGATTGCGCACCACGCTTTCGGTGATCTGGATCGAGGCCTGGTGGGTGCGCTCGGTGTCGATCGCGCCCTTCATCTGAACCGTGCGGCCGATCTCGGTGACCACCACCGTGGAACGTTGGAAGGCCTTCTCGGCGCGCGGCAGCTCGGCCTCGACGCTCGCCAGCTCCGTGTACTCGGTGGTGCCGCGCAC
>JAQBBQ010000220.1:0-8688 GCA_032125995.1 Betaproteobacteria bacterium
CAGCGCGGGCTGCGCATCTTCGTCGGCAAGGGCAACTGCAGCATCTGCCATTTCGGGCCGACGTTTACGAACGGCGAATTCGGCGACGTCGGTGTGCCGTTTTTCGTCCCCGGTGGCGGCGTCGATGGCGGGCGTTACGCAGGCATCGAGCGCCTGCGCGCCGATCCGTACAACCTGCTCGGGGCATACAGCGACGATCCGTCGGGCGCGAGCGCGTCGAAAACACGGCACGTCGTGTTGCAACCGAGAAATTTCGGCGAATTCAAGGTACCCGGATTGCGCAACGTGGCGCAGACGGCGCCGTACATGCACGACGGCTCGCTCGCCACGCTGGACGACGTCGTGAAGCACTATTCGGAGCTGAACGAGGACCGGCTCCATACCGACGGCGAGCGCATCCTGCGGCCGCTGAAACTCACGCCGCAGGCGTCGGCGGATGTGGTGGCGTTTCTCGAGACCCTGAGCGACGACGGGCGCTACGATGCGGCCGCGCGCGTCAGTGGCGCGACCAGTCGGTGCGCCTCACCGCGAGCGCAGTGAGGCTGCCGATCACCGTGAGGCCGAGCGCGATCAGCGCGAATATCGACCACAGCGGCGCGCCGAGGGCGAGGGCGACCGCGGTGCCGCCGACCACGACCACCAGGCGCACCGTGCCCGCAAGCACCGGCCAGACGACATGCCCCGAACCCTGTGAGGCGAAGTACAGCACGATTGCAACGCCGATAAAGACGTAGCAGGGCGCGACGATGCGAAGGTAGAGGCTGCCCGCCGCGAGCACTGCGGGGTCGTCCGAGAAGATGCCAACCCACGCGGCGGGAAACAACGCGACCGTGATCCCGATCGCGAAGCTTATGCTGCCACCCAGTGCCGCGCCGATCCATGCGATGCGCTTTGCGCGTGCGGCCTGCCCGGCGCCGATATGGGTGCCGACCATCGGCACCATGGCCTGGCCGATCGCGAACACCAGGGGCACCTGCAGCAACTCGAGCCGCACGCCGACGCCGAATCCGGCAAGCGCGGCGGTGCCGTAGCGGCCGACGAAGCCGGTGACGATCACCGCGGTGAACACCGTCTGCAGAGACCAGATCGACGAGACGGCACCGACGCGCAGGATGTCGCGAAAGCGCCGCCACTCGAGTTGCCAGTGCGCCCGCGTCGGGCGCAGCGGCGTCGTCCACAGGTAGAGTGCCATCGCCACGCTCGCGAGGCTGAAGGTCGTGACGTAGGCGACCCCCGCGCCTGCAATCCCGAGCTGCGGCAGGCCGAGCGCGCCGAGCGTCAGCGCACCGGACAGCGGCACATGAACGCAGGCGGCGAGAATCAGCACGATCGAGGGCACCAGCGTGTTGCCGCTGCCGCGCAGAACGCTCGCGAGCGTGTTCGAGAGCCAGACCACGATCGCGCCGGAAAACACGATGTTTGAATAGGCAAGCGCCTGCGCGAGCGTATCCTCGTTGCCGCCAAGCAGCCGGTACAGGCCACTACCGGCGCTCAACAACAGCACGCTGAACGTCAGACCGAGGATGAGCGCAATGACGAGGCCGTGTGCGACCAGTGCACGCGCCGAATCCTCTTCGCCGGCGCCGAGGGCGCGGGCGATGGCCGACGCCACGCCGCCGCCCATCGCGCCCGCCGAGGTCATCTGCAGGAGCATCAGAAACGGAAACACCAGCGCCAGACCCGCAAGCGGCGTGGTGCCGAGTTGTCCAATGAAATAGGTGTCGCCGATCGAGATCGCGGTCTGAAACAGCGCGAGCAGCGCGGGCGGGCCCGCCAGGCGCCCGAGCGTGGGGAGGATCGGCGCATCGAGCAGGCGCTGCGTCGCAAGCCGCGGCGGACGCTGGTGCGGATCGGCGGCCGATTTATCCATGCAAACAGCGTAGCAGCGTGCTGATTTTCGCGGGGACGTGTTTCGCGCGTTGCTAAGATGCGGTGATGCTCGGCGCGCTGACGGTGCTGTTGGTCTACCAGTTGATCGGCGAGGCGCTGGTGCAGCTGATCGCATTGCCGGTGCCCGGCCCCGTGATCGGCATGCTGCTGCTGTTCGTTTCTCTTCTGCTGCGTGGCACGGCGCCCGAATGGCTGCGCAAGACCGCGAACGCGCTGCTCTCGCACCTTTCGCTGCTCTTCGTGCCGGCCGGTGTCGGCGTGATGCTCCATTTCGAGCGCCTCGGCGCCGAATGGTTGCCGATCGTGGTGGCCCTCGTCGCCAGCACGGTGCTTACGATCGGCGTTGCCGCGTTGGTCATGCGGGCCCTGCAGCGATGAGCGGGAAATTCTCCGAGATCTGGGTTTACCTGTCGGCCTCGCCGCTGCTCGGCCTCACCGTCACGCTGCTTGCCTACCAGGCCGCGTACTGGATCTACATGAAGGCGAAGATGAACCCGCTGGCGAACCCCGTCGCGCTCTCGGTGGCCATGCTCGTCGCGCTGCTCTGGTTTACCGGCACGCCGTATCCGACCTATTTCGAGGGTGCCCAGTTCGTGCACTTCCTGCTCGGGCCCGCAACGGTCGCGCTTGCCGTGCCGCTGTATGGGAACCTCGAGACGCTCAGGCGCAATCTCCTGCCGCTTGGCGGTGCGCTGCTTGCCGGATCTTTCACCGCCGTGCTGTCGGCGCTCGGCATCGGCTGGGTGCTTGGCGCGAGCCGCGAGACGCTACTCTCGCTCGCGCCGAAATCGGTGACCACGCCCATCGCGATGGGCATCGCCGAAAAACTGGGCGGACTGCCCTCGCTTACCGCCGTGCTCGTGGTGATGACGGGTATCGTCGGTGCCGTGCTCGCGCGCGGTACGCTGAACCTTCTTCGCGTGCATGACCATGCGGTGCGCGGTTTCGCGGTGGGCATCGCGGCGCACGGCATCGGCACGGCGCGCGCGTTTCAGGTGTCGGAGACGATGGGCGCCTTTGCCGGGCTCGGAATGGGGCTGAACGGGATGGCGACGGCGTTTCTGTTTCCGGTGCTCGTTACCCTCTGGGGCGGCTGAGCGCTGCGTCGAGGCGATCGATCAGTCCGCGCCCGGCGGCGAGTGCCACTGCCCAGCCGAGCGCCACGCCAAGCGCATTGGCGACCATGTCGAAGGGTTCGTAGGTTCGGTAACCGAGCGCGCGCTGCGTAAATTCAAGCGCAACGCCGAGCGCCGCGAAGCCGAGCGCATAGACAAAGCGCGTGCGCCCGGCCGCGTAGAGCTGGCAAAACCAGAACATCAGCACCCCGTAGCCGAGGAGATGGCCGAGCTTGTCGCCCTGTTCGATGTCGATCGTCGGTAGGCCCGGCGCCAGCGAGAGCCAGACGATCGTCCCCGCCCAACCCCAACCCAGCGCGAGCCCGAGGGGGCGCAGCCGATTCGAATACGCCATCAGAACAGCGCGATCTGTCCGCCTGGGCCCGGCCGGCGAAACTGACTGCAGTCGAGTTCGCGGCGCGCGACCTGACCGCGCTCGTCCCCGTTCAGGCCGCTCCGGCGGCAGGCGAGCTCGAAGCGCTTCGCGATCAGGTCGGCAAAATTCCCCGTGCCGGTCATGCGTGACCCGAATCGCGAGTCGTTGTCGCGTCCGCCACGCAGCTGGCGCACGAGGCTCATGACGTGGTCGGCGCGCTGCGGCAGATGCGTTGCGAGCCACTCGCGAAATAGCCCCTTCAGCTCGTTCGGCAGACGCAGCATCTGGTAGCCCGCCATCGTCGCGCCGGCCTGCGCCGCGGCTTCAAGCGACTCTTCGATCGATTTATCGTTCAGCGCCGGGATGACCGGCGCCATCATCACGCCGACCGGAACGCCTGCCGCCGCGAGTGCGCGGATGGTGTCGAGCCGGCGTTGCGGCGAGGTCGCGCGCGGCTCGAGGCGGCGCGCGAGCGACCGGTCGAGCGTCGTCACGGTGACGAACACCTTGGCGAGGTTGGCGCGCCCCATCGGCCCGAGCAGGTCGAGGTCGCGCTCGATGAGCGCCGACTTGGTAACGATGGTGAGCGGGTGGTTGCACTCGGCGAGCACGTCGATCAGCTTGCGCGTGATGCCGTAGCGCCGCTCGATCGGCTGGTAGCAGTCGGTGTTGGCACCGATCGCAATCGGCGAACAGCGGTAGCCGCGCTTGCCGATTTCTTCGCGCAGGACATCGGCTGCGTTCAGCTTCGCGAACAGGCGCGACTCGAAATCAAGCCCTGGCGAGAGCTCGAGATACGCGTGGCTCGGGCGTGCGTAGCAGTTGTGGCTCACCACTCCGTTGGCGATGAAGTCTTCGGTTTCCGTGGTGATGTCGTAGAGCCGCATCGCCTTGCCGAGCGGCTCGATGTGCCTTACGGCCAGCCTAGCGCTGCTCTTGACGGCCTGGCCTTCGATGGAGCACTTGCGGCGGATCGCCGGCTCGACGAGATGGAAGAACCGAAGATGCTCGCGCATGCCGCCGAGCAGTCTGACGGTCTGAACGGGTTTCAAGCCTTCCCGGTGTTTGCCTTCGACGCGAAAACGCAGCCCAAACCTTCCAAGGCCCCGGCCGATCCATGACACGATCGCCTCGTCGGTGTTGCTGATGCGCAGCACGCCTTCGCTGTAGCTTCCCTCCGCATCGAAGATTCCTGCCAGGAAACCCGCGGACCACTCGAGATTCGCTTGCGCGGGCCACGCGATGAGCGATCGAATCCGCTCCACATCCAGCTTGGCGTGCGTGCGGACCGCGCGCATTTCTCGACGACCGGCAGCCGCCGCCTGAAACACGATCTGACGCGTCTCGATCCCGAACTCGCGCAGGTATTTTGCAGTCAGATCGAGCGCCTCGGGATCACACAAGGCAAGCCGGAACTGGTGCTGGTCGCCGTTGGCTCTTCCGGCCCTCTCGTAGGCGTAGGAGGCCAGCAAGCCGTCGCCTCGGATCATCCCGCACAGGTAGCCCAGGCGGTAATCGCGGTTGCGTTGCGGCGCATGCGCGAAGCCGCCGATTCCCATGAGCTTGTTGTTCACCGTCAGGTGCGGTCGCTGTTCGCCGGTCACCGGTCGCGAATCCGAGACGAACTTCCAGCCGCGTTCGGTGAGGAACCGGTGATCACCGCCTGTGACGAGCGTCGTTCCGCCCTCTAGCGTGACTTTAAACGCGGGCTTCACTACGCTCCAATGCGCGAGCACGCGCGACTTCACGTAGCGACGGTACCAGCCCTCGCGAGCCGTTCCGTAAAGCACGTCGCCCGCCCTGATCTCGGACAAAGCGCGCGTGGACCCGTCTGCCATCAGGACCTGCGTGTCGCCTGACATGCAGTAAATGCATCCGTGCTCGCAGCCGCGGTAGGGGTTGATCGACAGCTCGAAGGGCAGGTCGGGCGATTGGTTGCGCTGGATGATGGAACGCACCCGCTCCTCGGTGACGTGGGTCTGCAGGGCTGCGGCGGGCTCGTCGTCGTTGGTCCAGCCGTCGTCGAAGTCCTCGCGTGCGACCGATTCGAAGCGCCCCTGCGCGAACGACAGTGCGCCGCGCGCCTTTTGTTCCAGCTCGACGGCCGCGACGCGGATTGGGATCGCGCGCGCTTCGTAATTCGTGTGTGTTTCGTTTTTGGGACCGCTTGGCATCGGTTCGCCCGTTAGAATCGTCGCTCTCTTCCGAGCGACGACCTGCAACGACTGTATAAATGAACAGTATACGCCGAAACGTCGGCCTCCTAGCCGTATGCCAGGCGTTGCTGCTGACCAATAACGCGACGCTCATCGCGATCAACGGTCTTGCCGGGTTCGCGCTCGCACCGATCGCGGTGCTCTCGACATTGCCGGTAACCTGTTGGGTGCTGGGTGGCGCGATCGCCACGATGCCGGCGTCACTGCATATGAAGCGGGTTGGACGCCAGCGCGGCATGACGCTCGGCACGCTGTGGGGCATCGTCGGGGCGCTGCTGTGCGCGACGGCGGTTGCCCTGCAGAGCTTCTGGCTGCTGTGTTTCGGCACGCTGGTCTACGGCGTGTACAACGCCTACGGGCAGTACTACCGCTTCGCGGCGGCCGACGTCGCCAGTGCCAGTTTCCGTTCGACGGCGATTTCTCTGGTGCTCGCCGGCGGCCTGGTCGGCGGCGTTCTTGGCCCGACCACGAGCCGGCTGACGATTGATCTGTTCGAGCAGAAGTTCGTCGGCGCCTATCTCGCGCTGATCGGTTTCGCCCTCATCACGATGCTGGTGTTGCGCTTCGTCCGCATTCCGACGCCGACGGCGGCCGAGCAGGCCGCGAGCGGCCGACCGTTGAGGGTGATCGCTGCGCAACCCAAGTATTTCGTTGCCGTACTCGCGGGTGCGTTCGGCTACGGCGTCATGAACTTCCTCATGACCTCGACGCCGATCGCGATGGGGATGAGCGGCCACCCCTACGGCGACGCCACATTCGTGATTTCGTCGCATGTGGTTGCGATGTTCGCGCCATCGTTCGTCACCGGCGCCCTGATCCGTCGCTTCGGCGTGCTCCCCATCATGTTCATCGGCGCCGTGCTGAATGTGGGGTCGATCGTGATCGGCCTGTCGGGCGTGAGCGTGCACCAGTTCTGGGGTTCGCTGGTGCTGCTCGGCGTCGGCTGGAACTTTCTCTTCATCGGTGCCACCACACTCCTCACCGATACCTACCGGCCGGAGGAACGTGCGAAGGCGCAGGGCGCCAACGACTTCGCGATCTTTTTCGTGATGACGATTTCCTCGCTCATCTCGGGCATGATCGTGACGACCGCGGGCTGGGAGAAAGTGAACTACGCGGCGGCGCCGATTATCGCGGTGATTGCGATTGCCATCGCCTGGCTCGGCCTGCGGCAGCGGGCGGCGAGGGCGGCGGCATGACCGCGCCGGGCGTTCCCGGGATCGCGCTCGAGGCGGTCGACACCCCGGCGCTGGTCATCGACCTGGATGCCTTCGAGCGCAACCTGGCACGGCTGATGGATTCGATCGCGGGTCGCAACGTCCGCCTGCGCGCCCATGCCAAGACGCACAAATGCGCCGAGATCGCCCGGCGCCAGGTCGCTGCCGGCGCCATCGGCGTGTGCTGCCAGAAGGTCTCGGAGGCCGAGGCGATGGTTGCCGGGGGTATCGAGGACGTGCTGGTGTCGAACGAGGTCGTTGGCGAGCCCAAGCTCGCGCGGCTCGCCGCCCTCGCGCGGCAGGCGCGCCTCGGCGTCTGCGTCGACGACGCCGGCAATGTACGCGCGCTGTCGGCGGCGGCGCAGCGGGCGAACGCGCAGCTCGACGTGTACGTCGAGATCGACGTCGGCGCACGACGCTGCGGCGTCGCGCCGGGCGAGCCGGCACTCGCGCTGGCGCGCGCGATTGTCGACGCACCCAATCTTCGCTTCGCCGGGCTGCAGGCCTATCAAGGTTCGGCGCAACATCTACGCGGGATGGCCGAGCGGCGTGCGGCGATCGAACGCGCGGCCGAGGCCGCCCGTGCGACGCGAACGTTGATCGAAGCCGCAGGCATCGCCTGCCCAACGGTGACCGGCGCGGGGAGCGGGAGCTACCTATTCGAGGTGGCCTCGGGCGCCTACGACGAGATCCAGTGCGGCTCCTACATCTTCATGGACGCGGACTACGCGCGCAACGAATGGGCGGCGCCGTTGCCGCGCTTCGAGCATGCGCTGTTCGTGCTGGCGACGGTGATGAGCCGGCCGGTGCCCGAGCGTGCGGTGATCGACGCCGGCCTCAAGGCCTCGAGCGTCGATTCCGGCCTGCCCCTGGTGTGGGCACGCGAGGGCCTTACGCTCACGCGCGTATCCGACGAGCACGGCGTGATCGAGATCGCGCCCGGTGCGGTCGCGCCCGCGTTGGGCGAGAAACTTCTGCTCGTTCCGGGCCACTGTGATCCAACGGTGAATCTGTACGATTGGTACGTGTGCACGCGCGGCGGCGTGGTCGAAGCCCTGTGGCCGATCAGTGCGCGCGGGGCGGTCTCCTAAATGGGGTCAGACATGGGGTCAGACCCCTTTGGATCATCATTGGCCTTCGATAACAAAAAGGGGTCTGACCCCTTTTTGCGGTTCAGGGGTCTGACCCCGTGAAGCGACCGTATTACGGCTGGGTGGTTGTTGCCGCCGCTTTCGTACTGATGTTTGTCGGCTTCGGTGCGGCCTACTCCTTTGCCGCGTTCTTCACGGCCTTTCAGGCCGACTTCTCGGCGTCGCGCGCGAACGTCTCGCTGGTGTTTTCCGTCGCCGCGTTTCTCTGGTTCACGCTCGGCGCACCCGGCGGCATGCTTGCCGACCGCTTCGGGCCGCGTCGTGTCTGTCTGGTCGGCGTCGCCTGTATGGCGGCCGCGCCGCTGCTCGCGAGTGCGGCGCAATCGATCGAGATGCTGTATCTCACCTACAGCATCGGGATCGGCGTCGGCATCGGCCTGACCTACGTGCCGTCGGTCGGTGCGGTACAGCCGTGGTTCGTGCAGAACCGCGCCTTCGCTTCAGGGATTGCGATCGCCGGTATCGGCGCCGGCAATTTCCTCGTGCCGCTGCTCGCCAACTGGATGATCGGCCTGGTTGGCTGGCGTGCGGCCTACCAGCTGCTCGCGCTCGCGGTGCTGGTCCTGGCGGGCGCTGCGGCGTTCGCGATCGACGACGATCCGGCACGCCACGGTGCGCAGGGCGCGCCACGTACCGAGCGGACGTCGCTGCCGGGCGCGACGCTCGCCGAGGCGATGCGCTCGGAGCCGTTCTGGCTGCTCTATGTCTCGAGCGTGCTCGTCT